>NZ_SMNY01000004.1:0-112211 GCF_004353535.1 Cupriavidus sp. L7L | reverse complement strand
CCTGGCTGCGCGAAGCCACGGGAGAACGCTTACCTGACGCGCGCGCGCAGGCCCGCGCCCGCGCGGCCGCGGCGCCGGCGCCGGCGCAGGGCGGCCTGTTCGATGCGCCGGCGGCGGCCACCGGCAATGTGGTCGAGGCAACGGAAGAGAGCGCGCCCACCGAGATCCGCCACGAGACGGTCACCACCCAAGGCATGCTGGAAGACTGGATGCGGCGCATCGAGGCCGCGCCGCTGGTGGCGATCGATACCGAGACCGATTCGCTCGATCCCATGCAGGCGCAGCTGGTGGGCATCTCGTTGTCGGCGACGCCGGGCGAAGCCTGCTACATCCCCGTGGCGCACCGCGGCCCGGACGTGGCCGGCCTGCCCGAGCACGGGCAGCTCTCGCGTGAATTCGTGCTGGAGCGCATGCGCGCCTGGCTCGAGGACGCCAGCCGCCCCAAGCTCGGCCAGAACCTGAAATACGACATCCACGTCTTCGCCAACCATGGCGTGACGCTGCGCGGCGTGGCGCACGACACCATGCTGCAGAGCTACGTGCTGGCCTCGCACCGCAACCACGGCATGGACAGCCTGGCCGAGCGGCTGCTCAACCTGAAGACCATCACCTACGAAGAGGTGTGCGGCAAGGGCGCCGGCCAGATCGGCTTCGACCAGATCGACCTGGCGCGCGCCACCGAGTACGCCGCCGAAGACGCCGACGTGACGCTGCGCCTGCATCGCAAGATGTTTCCGCAGGTGGAAGCGGCCGCAGGGTTGCGCCGCGTGTATGAAGAGATCGAGATGCCGGTCTCGGTGGTGCTGCAGAAGATCGAGCGCAACGGCGTGCTGATCGACGCCGAACGCCTGGCCGCGCAGAGCGCCGAGCTGGGCCAGCGCATGCTGGCGCTGGAGCAGTCCGCGTACGAGGCCGCGGGCCAGCCGTTCAACCTGGGCTCGCCCAAGCAGATCGGCGAGATCCTGTTCAACCAGATGAAGCTGCCGGTGGTGAAGAAGACCGCCAGCGGCGCGCCGTCGACCGACGAAGAGGTGCTGCAGAAGCTGGCCGAGGACTACCCCCTGCCCAAGCTGCTGCTCGACTACCGCGGCCTGGCCAAGCTCAAGTCCACCTACACCGACAAGCTGCCCAGGATGGTCAATGCGCGCACCGGCCGCGTGCACACCAGCTACGGGCAGGCCACCGCGGTGACGGGCCGGCTGGCATCGACCGAGCCCAACCTGCAGAACATCCCGGTGCGCACCGAGGAAGGCCGCCGCATCCGCGAAGCCTTTATCGCCGAGCCGGGCAGCGTGATCGTGTCGGCCGACTACTCGCAGATCGAGCTGCGCATCATGGCCCATATCTCGGGCGACGAGAACCTGCTGCGCGCCTTTGCCAACGGCGAGGACATCCATCGTGCCACGGCCGCCGAGATCTTCGGCGTGGAGCGCCACGCGGTCGGCAGCGAGCAGCGCCGATACGCCAAGGTCATCAACTTTGGCCTGATCTATGGCATGAGCGCGTTCGGGCTGGCCAGCAACCTGGGCATCGAACGCGACGCGGCCAAGCACTATATCGACCGCTACTTCATGCGCTACCCCGGCGTGGCGCACTACATGGAAGAAACCCGGCAGACCGCGCGCGAGCAGGGCTATGTCGAGACCGTGTTCGGCCGCCGGCTGTGGCTGCCCGATATCAACGGCGGCAGTGGCCCGCGCCGCCAGGCCGCCGAGCGCGCCGCCATCAATGCGCCGATGCAGGGCACGGCCGCCGACCTGATCAAGCTGTCGATGATCGCGGTGCAGGGCTGGCTGGAGCGCGACGGGCTGCAGACGCGCCAGATCATGCAGGTGCACGATGAACTGGTGCTGGAAGTGCCCGAGCATGAGCTGGAACTGGTGAAGGCGCGCCTGCCGGAGCTGATGTGCACGGTGGCGCAGTTGCGCGTGCCGCTGGTGGCCGAGGTGGGCAGCGGCGCCAACTGGGAAGAAGCGCACTGAAAGCGCAATGAAGTTGAGCTGACAACCTTCGCCCCCCCCGCGTTTGCATGGCGGTATCGATTGAAGCGACTGCTGAGTCGTGTTATGCGGCTTGCCATGTATGCTGCAATGCAGCAGACTGTGGCCATGCCTCAGGCACGGATTTCACAATACGCACGGGTAGACCATGACAGAAGCAAAGGCGCACCGCATCGTTGTCGTCGGCGGCGGGGCAGGAGGGCTGGAACTGGTAACCAGGCTCGGCGACAAGCTTGGCAGGAAGGGAACGGCGCAGGTGGTCCTGGTGGACCGCTTGCCTACCCACATCTGGAAACCGCTGCTGCATGAAGTTGCCGCCGGCAGCATGGATCCCAACACGCACCAGCTCGAATACGCGGCGCAGGCGCGCTGGCACCATTTCGAGTTCCAGCAGGGCGAGCTGACCGGCATCGACCGCGCGCGCAAGACCATCGCCGTATCTGCCTGCAATGACCAGGACGGCGCCGAGCTGCTGCCCGCGCGCGAGTTGCCGTATGACACGCTGGTGCTGGCGATCGGCTGCGTCACGCATTTCTTCGGCGTGCCGGGCGCCGCCGAGAACGCCATCGCGCTCGATACCGTGGCGCAGGCCGAACGCTTCCGCAAGCGCCTGATCGCCGCCTGCGTGCGTGCGCAGAACGGGCGCGGGCGCATCGGCGAGGACGGCCGTCCGCGCGTTGACGTGGCCATCATCGGGGCCGGCGCCACCGGTGTCGAACTGTCGGCGGAGCTGCGCAACACCGCGCACGTGCTCAGCGCCTATGGCCTGCACCGCCTCGACCCGCGCCGCGACGTGCGCATCCACGTGGTCGAGGCCGGCCCGCGCATCCTGCCGGCGCTTTCGGAGCGCGTCTCGGCCGAGACCGCCAAGCTGCTGAAGAAGCTCGATGTCGATGTCTTTACCAGCGAGCGCGTGACCGAGGTCACGCCGCAGGCCGTGCTGACCGCCAGCGGCAAGACCATCGATGCCGACCTGACGGTGTGGGCCGCGGGCATTACCGCGCCGCAGGTGCTGGCCATGCTGGGCCTGCCGACCAGCCGCCAGGGGCAGATCGTGGTCGGCCCGACGCTGCAGAGCGAGGGCGATCCCGACATCTTTGCCTTCGGCGACTGCGCCAGCTGCCCGTGGCCGGAGAAGCAGACCTCGGTGCCGCCGCGCGCGCAGGCGGCGCACCAGCAGGCGACCTTCCTCTACCAGGCGCTGTGCGCGCGGCTCGAAGGCAAGCCGCTGCCGTCGTTCGCTTTCAAGGATTTTGGCTCGCTGGTGTCGCTGGGGCACTTCAGCGCGGTGGGCAGCCTGATGGGCGGGCTGATCGGCGGCTCGATGTTTATCGAAGGACTGATGGCGCGCGTCATGTACACCTCGCTGTACCGGATGCACGTGATGGCGCTGCACGGCGCGGTCGGGATGGCGCTGGACACCGTGTCGCACTGGCTGCGCAGCAAGACCAGCCCGCGGGTGAAGCTGCACTGAGGCAGCACTGGGAACATCGTGCAGGCATGAGCACGAAGCGTCATGTCTGCTTAGAATCGGTGGCTGGCGATTTTTGGCGCGCCAGCCACCCATGTTCCTGGAGACACGCATGCTCAAACCCGAAGTGGAAAGCCTCGTCCCCGGCCAGACCTTCGACCGCCGCGGCTTCGTCAAGATCGCGCTCGGTTCCGCCTTTGCCGCGGCTGCCTTGCCGGTGATGGCCCAGCAAGCCATCAAGACCGATTTCGCCGGCCTGACCGCGGGCGAGGTCGCGATCCCGTCCGGCGGCTTCAGCATGCCCGCCTATCGGGCCCAGCCGGAAGGCAAGAAAAACCTGCCGGTGGTGCTGGTCGTCAGCGAGATCTTCGGCGTGCACGAATATGTCGCCGATATCTGCCGGCGCTTCGCCAAGCTCGGCTACCTGGCGATCGCGCCCGAACTGTTCGCGCGCCAGGGCGACCCGCAGAGCTTCGGTTCCATCCAGGAACTTCAGCGCGAGGTGATCGCCAAGGTCTCGGACGTCCAGGTCATGGGCGACCTCGACGCCGCGGTGGCATGGGCGGGCGCCAATGGCGGCGACCGGTCGCGGCTCGGCATCACCGGCTTCTGCTGGGGCGGCCGCATCACCTGGCTGTTCGCGGCGCACAGCCGGCAACTGAAGGCCGGCGTGGCCTGGTACGGCCAGCTGTCGCCCGAGCCGACGCCGCTGAAGCCCAAGAACCCGATCGACCTTGTCGGCCAGCTGCATGCGCCGGTGCTCGGACTCTACGGCGGCAAGGACACCGGCATCCCGCTGGAGCATGTGGAGAAGATGAAGGCGGCGCTGGCGGCGTCGGCCGACCGGGCCGCCAAAGGCTCGCGCTTCGTGGTCTATCCCGAGTCCGGCCATGCTTTCCATGCCGACTACCGGCCCAGTTACCGCGAAGCGGACGCCAGGGACGGCTGGCAGAAGGCGCTGGCCTGGTTCAAGCAGCACGGCGTGGCGTGATCCGTTCGGGGTGGCCCGGCCGACAGCAGGATTGCAAAGTCCCGGCGGATACGTACAATGCGGCCTTTGAGTTATTGCAACATTGTTGCGTTAGCCGCCCGGCGCAATGCGGGCGGAACGGCGGAGCTGCTTGCTGGATGGCTGAAAGGCCGCCAGCGTCGCCACCTGGGAGCCCATCATCCATTCGACGCTTTTGTATATCCTGCTCGCCGCCACGATCTCGGGCGTGGGCAGCATCTTCGGGGCGGCGCTGCTGTCGCTGACGGTGGCGTCCCGCGTGGTCGAGCGCATGGTGAGCTTCTCGGTGGGCGTACTGCTCGCCACGGCGCTGCTGCATTCGCTGCCGGAGGCGTTCGAGTCCGGCGCCGACCCGCGCGCGCTGTTCGGCACGCTGCTGGCGGGGCTGCTGGGCTTCTTCCTGCTGGAGAAGATCTCGCTGCTGCGCCACTCGCACCACCACGAGGGCGACGGGCACCACCACCATCACGGCCATGACCGCGAAGAGGCGGGGCGCAGCGGCCTGACCATCCTGGTGGGCGATACCTTCCACAACTTTGCCGACGGCATCGTGATCGCGGCGGCCTTCCTGGCTGACCCGCATATCGGCGTGGTCACCGCGCTGGCCATTGCCGCGCACGAAATCCCGCAGGAAGTGGGCGACTTCATCGTGCTGCTCAACGCGGGGTTCTCCAAGGCGCGCGCCTTCGCCTTCAACCTGCTGTCGAGCGTGGCGGCCATCGCCGGCGGCCTGGTCGGGTACTTCCTGCTCGACGAGATGAGCGGCTGGATCCCCTACGTGCTGGTGATCGCCGCCAGCAGCTTCCTCTATATCGCCGTCAGCGACCTGATGCCGCAGATGCAGCGCAAGCCGCGCTGGCGCGAGTCGGCGATCCAGGTAGTGCTGGTGGCGGCGGGGATTTCGGCGATCGTCTTTATCACCAACGGCGTGCACGAGCGGCACGGCCACGCGCACGGCAGCGCCGCGCCGGTGGCCACTTCGCACTGAGGGGCCGCTCGCGTCAGGCGGCGCCGGTCGCCACCGGGCGCGCCGGATCAGCGCACCATTCGCTCCACGAGCCCGGGTAGAGCGCCGCGCCGCCCAGGCCGGCTGCTTCCAGCGCCAGCAGGTTGTGGCAGGCCGTCACGCCGGAGCCGCACTGCATCACCGCCTGAGCGGGCGCGCGCTGGCCCAGCACCGCGCCAAACTCGGCGCGCAGCGTTTCCGGGGACTTAAAGCGACCTTCGGCGTCGAGGTTGTCCTTGAAGAAGCGGTTGACCGCCCCGGGGATACGGCCGCCGACCGGATCCAGCGTTTCGTTCTCGCCGCGGAAGCGGTCGGGCGCGCGTGCGTCGACCACCAGCAGCGCGGCGCGGCCGAGGTTGTCGAGCAGGTCGGCGGCGTCCACCGTCGGCACCAGCGACTCGCGGCGCGAAATCTTGCCGGGAAACTCCGGCTCCGGGGTGGCCTCATGCTCCAGCGGCATGCCTGCCTTGACCCAGGCGTCCTTGCCGCCATCCAGCACCGCGACCTCGTCATGGCCGATCCAGCGCAGCAGCCACCACAGCCGCGCGGCGAACATGCCGCCCTGCGCGTCGTAGGCCACTACCGGGGTGTCGTCTTCCACGCCCAGCGCCTGCAGCCGCGCGACGAAGTCGTCGGCATCGGGCAGGGGGTGCCGGCCGTTGCTGCCGGTCTTGCGGCCCGACAGTTCGTTGTCCAGGTGCAGGTAGAACGCGCCCGGCAGGTGGCCGACGTGGTACGCCTCGCGCCCGGCGGCGGGGTTGGACAGGTCGAAGCTGCAGTCGATCACGACGCAGCGGCCGTTGCCGGCCAGCAGCGCCTGCAGTGCGGTGACGGAAATCAGCGGTTTCTGCATGGGAATCCTGTAGCGAGCGAAGGGAACGAAAGCTTAACGGATGCTACACCTCGGGATGCACTTCCGCCTCGGGCGACTTGACCGGCGTGGCCGGTGTCGGCTTGGCGTCGGTGCCCTGGCGCGCGCGCATCAGCGTGGTGGCAATGCCGCTGGCAATGATCAGCCCCATGCCCAGCCACGACAGCCAGTTGAGCTTGTCGGACCAGATCAGCATGCCCCACACACTGGAAAAGACGATGCCGGCATATTGCAGGTTGGCGGTCAGAAGGGTGTTGCCGCGCTTGTAGGCGCGCGTCATCGCGGTCTGGCCCAGCGTCGCCAGGATGCCGATGGCCAGCAGCAGGCCAACGCCATACCAGGTATGCGGGCTGACGCCGGAAATCAGCATCCAGGCCAGGCCGGCGATCATGCCGACCAGCGAGAAATAGAACACGATGCGGCCCTCGGGCTCGCCCAGCTGGCCGAGCTGGCGTACCTCGACGTAGGCCAGCGCGGTGAAGACCCCGGAGATCAGGCCGACCAGGCCGCCGGTGAGCTGGTCCTTGCCGACCGAGGGCTGCAGCAGGCAGATCACGCCGGCGAAGGACAGCAGGATCGCCAGCACCAGGCGCCGGTCGGCATTGCCGGCGGTGCCGGCCAGGGCGGCGCTGGCGCCGAGGATCAGCGCGATCCACACCGGCGACATGTAGTTCAGCGTCATCGCCGTCGCCAGCGGCAGCAGCGTGATCGAGGTGAACCACAGCATCAGCGCGGTCACGCCGAACACGCTGCGCTTGATATGCGACAGCATGTAGGGCGTGCGCACCGGCACGCCGCGCGACGACAGCAGCACCCACATGATGACCACGCTGATCAGCCCGCGGTAGAACACGATCTCGCCGGTGGTGTAAAGGTCGGATGCCAGCTTGACGCCCACCCCCATCAACGAGAACGAGAAGGCGGCGAACAGCATCCAGAGCGATTGCATGGCGGGGGCGGAGCGTGGAGTGGCGTGGTGTTGCGGGGACTTGCGAAAGGCGCGGGCGGCGACGCCGCCGGCATTGCGGAGCAATGATTCTATCAGCGCACATCGCGCCCTAAAGCAAAACGGACCGCCGTGGCGGTCCGTGATGGCGCAAGCCGTGCGGTTATCGCACTAGCCCTGGTATGACATGGCGCGGCGATACCACTCGTGGAAGTGCTGCATGCCGTCTTCCATCGGCGACTGGTACGGCCCGACCTCGCTGGTGCCGCGCTTCAGCAGCGCCAGCCGGCCGGCATCCATGCGCTCGGCGATCTCGTCGTCCTCGACGCAGGTTTCCATATAGGCGGCGCGCTCGGCCTCGACAAACTCGCGCTCGAACAGCGCGATTTCCTCGGGATAGTAGAACTCCACCACATTGCGGGTCTTGCGCGGGCCCAGCGGGTGCAGCGTCGAGATCACCAGCACGTTCGGGTACCACTCCACCATGATGTTGGGGTAGTAGGTCAGCCAGATCGCGCCGTGCTTGGGCAGCACGCCGTTGTTGAAGCGCAGCACCGCGTCGTGCCATTTCTGGTACGTCGGGCTGCCGGGGCGCTTCAGGCCCGCGTGCAGGCCCACGGTCTGCACGCTGTGCCATTCGCCGAACTCCCACTTCAGGTCGTCGCACGAGACAAAGCTGCCGAGCCCCGGGTGGAACGGCACGACGTGGTAATCCTCCAGGTAGACCTCGATAAAGGTCTTCCAGTTGTAGTCACAGTCATGCACTTCGACGTGGTCGAGCATGTAGCCGTCGAAGTTCAGGTCCTGCGCCACGCCCAGCCTGGCCAGGTCGGCGCGCACGTCGCGCTTGCCGTCGAACAGCAGGCCGTTCCAGTTCTGCAGCGGCGAGCGCTTCAGGTGCAGGCATGGCTGCTGGTCGAAATGCGGCGCGCCGAGCAGTTCGCCCTTGAGGTCGTAGGTCCAGCGGTGCAGGGGGCAGACGATGTTCTGCTTGTTGCCGCGGCCATTGAGCATGATGGCCTGGCGGTGGCGGCACACGTTGGACATCAGTTCCACGCCGGCGGCATTGCGCACCAGCATGCGGCCCTCGTCCTCAGCCTTGAGCGTGTGGTAGTCGCCGACCTCGGGAACCATCAGTTCGTGGCCGACGTAGCCGGGACCTTGCCTGAACAGCAGTTCCAGTTCTTGTTGGTGCAGCGTTTCGTCGAAGTAGACGCCGACGGGCAGTTGCGTATCAGCCGGCGCCAGCTTAAGCGCGGTGCTGAGATTGGACATTATCCCCACTCCCAGATGAACAGGTGAAAGCAGTGAACAACCCAACCATCGAAAATTGAATCGATTTGGGAAAGACAGCCGCGGGTTGGCGAGGATGCGTCAGACCCTCGCGGCGAACGGGGGATTGTACCCGAGCCAAAAAGTTAAGGGACTGATTTTTTTGCCTTTTTAGCGAAAAAGTCGACCCGGGTCGTCATCGGGGTGCCGTACCGGCCGCATTCGGAAAGACGACCCAAGCGCACAAGTCACATATGCCCCGGCTGCACTCCGTCGGCACGCGGTTGGCGTCCACTCCCGCATGCTCAAGGATGGGGCAAGCGCCGGCTTTGGCGTAAAATCCGGGCTTCATCATCCGGGTTTTGCCCCCGGCGCCATATTCTCAGGGCCCTACATGCCAAAGACGACGACCGCTGCGGTCCAGACCGAAGACACCACCACGGCCTCCGTGCCGCCCGCTTCCTATGAAGCGGCGATGGCCGAACTCGAGACCCTGGTGGCCAGCATGGAGAGCGGCGAACTGCCGCTCGAGGCCTCGCTGGCGGCCTACCGCCGCGGCGCCGAGCTGGTGCGCTACTGCCAGCAGAAGCTGGAGCGCGTCGAGCAGCAGGTCAGGGTGCTGGAGGGCGAGGTACTGAAGCCGCTCGCCGGCGAAGGCAACGGCGGCAACGGGATCAATGGCGCGCAGGGGGCGGACGAGGCATGACCGATTTCGCCCAGTGGATGCAGGGGCAAAGCGCCCGTACCGAAGCCGCACTGCAAGCAGCGTTGCCAGATGCCAACACCGTGCCGCATACGCTGCACGAAGCGATGCGCTATGCTGCACTGAGCGGCGGCAAGCGCGTGCGGCCGCTGTTAGTGCACGCTGCCGGCGAGGTCAGCGGGGCCGACCCCGCCGCCTGCGATGCCGCGGCCTGCGCGGTGGAGATGATCCACGCCTACTCGCTGGTCCACGACGACATGCCGTGCATGGACGACGATGACCTGCGCCGTGGCCGGCCTACCGTGCACAAGGCCTACGACGAGGCCACTGCGCTGCTGGTGGGCGACGCGCTGCAGACCCAGGCCTTCATCGTGCTGGCCGGCGCCGAGGTGCTGACACCCGCGGCACGGCTGAAGCTGGTGGCGGAGCTGGCGCAGGCGTCGGGCTCGACCGGCATGGCCGGCGGCCAGGCGATCGACCTGCAGAACGTGGGCCGCGCGATGACGCGCGACGCGCTCGAGGCCATGCACCGGATGAAGACCGGTGCGCTGCTGCGCGCCAGCGTGCGCATGGGCGCGTTGTGTGGCGAAATCGACGCCGGCGGGCTGGCCGAGCTGGACAAGTATGCGGCGGCGGTGGGATTGGCGTTCCAGGTGGTTGACGATATTCTGGACGTCACCGCGGATACCGCCACGCTGGGCAAGACCGCCGGCAAGGACGCCGCGCACGACAAGCCGACCTACGTGTCGCTGATGGGGCTGGCAGCGGCGCGCGACCTGGCCGGGGCGTTGCGCACCGAGGCGCATGCAGCGCTGGCCGGCTTCGGCAGCCGCGCAGCCCGCCTGGCCGACCTGGCGGACCTGATCGTGCTGCGCACACACTGAAATGACGAGCCGGACGAAAGAAACCGGTGGCCGAACGGAAATCATGACCTACGCACTCCTCAAGAAGATTGACGCCCCCGCAGACCTGCGCAAGCTCGACCGCCGCGAACTCCAGACGCTTGCGGATGAACTGCGCGCCTACGTGCTGGAGTCGGTCTCGCAGACCGGCGGCCACCTGTCTTCGAACCTCGGCACGGTCGAGCTGACCATCGCGCTGCACTACGTCTTCAACACCCCCGATGACCGGCTGGTGTGGGACGTGGGCCACCAGAGCTACCCGCACAAGATCCTGACCGGGCGCCGCGAGCGCATGGGCACGCTGCGCCAGTGGGGCGGCATCTCGGGCTTCCCGCGCCGCAGCGAGAGCGAGTACGACACCTTCGGCACCGCGCATTCGTCGACGTCGATCTCGGCAGCGCTGGGCATGGCGCTGGGCGCGCGCACGCTTGGCGAAAAGCGCGTCTCGGTGGCGGTGATAGGCGACGGCGCCATGACCGCGGGCATGGCCTTCGAGGCGCTGAACAACGCCGGCGTGTACAAGGACCTGCCGCTGGTGGTGGTGCTCAACGACAACGACATGTCGATCTCGCCGCCGGTGGGCGCACTCAACCGGCACCTGGCCCGGCTGCTGAGCGGCCAGTTCTATGCCGCCACCAAGAAGGGCATCGAGAAGGTGCTGTCGGTGGCGCCGCCGGTGCTGGAATTCGCCAAGCGCTTCGAGGAACACGCCAAGGGCATGATGGTGCCGGCGACGCTGTTCGAGGAATTCGGCTTCAACTACATCGGCCCGATCGACGGCCACGACCTGAACTCGCTGGTGCCGACGCTGCAGAACATCCGCGAGCGCGCGCTGGAAGGCGCGGGCCCGCAGTTCCTGCACGTCGTGACCAAGAAGGGCCAGGGCTATAAGCTGGCCGAGGCCGACCCGATCCTGTACCACGGCCCGGGCAAGTTCAACCCCGCGGAGGGCATCCGCCCGGCCGCCAAGCCGGCGCGCAAGACGTATACGCAGGTGTTCGGCGACTGGCTGTGCGACATGGCCGCCGCCGACAAGCGGCTGGTCGGCATCACCCCGGCGATGCGCGAAGGCTCGGGCATGGTCGAGTTCGAGAGGCGCTTCCCGGACCGCTACTACGACGTCGGCATCGCCGAGCAGCACGCGGTGACCTTCGCCGGCGGCCTGGCCTGCGAGGGCCTGAAGCCAGTGGTGGCGATCTACTCCACCTTCCTGCAGCGCGGCTATGACCAACTGATCCACGACGTGGCGCTGCAAGGCCTGCCGGTGGTGTTCGCGCTGGACCGCGCCGGCCTGGTCGGCGCAGACGGCGCCACCCATGCGGGTGCCTACGATATCGCCTACCTGCGCTGCATCCCCAACATGATGGTGATGACGCCGTCGGACGAAAACGAGTGCCGCCAGCTGCTGACCACGGCGTTCCACCAGGATTGCCCGACCGCGGTGCGCTATCCGCGCGGCACCGGCCCGGGCGCGGCAATTGCCGCCGAACTCGCCGGCGTACCGGTCGGCAAGGGCGTGGTGCGCCGCGAAGGCGCTGCGCGCGCCGGCCAGCGCGTCGGCTTCCTGGCCTTCGGCTCGATGCTGCATCCGGCCCTGGGCGCCGCCGAGGCGCTGGATGCGACCGTCGCCGACATGCGCTTCGTCAAGCCGCTCGACGTGGAACTGGTCAAGCGCCTGGCCGCCGGGAACGACTTCCTGGTCACGGTGGAAGAGGGCAGCGTGATGGGCGGTGCGGGCAGCGCCGTGCTTGAGGCGCTGGCCGAAGCCGGCATCGATATCCCGGTGCTGGTGCTGGGCCTGCCCGACCGCTTCGTCGACCATGGCGACCCGGCCTACCTGCTGCAGCAGTGCGGGCTCGACGCGGCCGGCATCGAGCGCTCGGTGCGGCAGCGCTTCGGCCTGGACCAGCCCAAGGTCTCGGTCGCTTCGCGCGTGGCCTGACCGCTGCCGGAGTGATCCCCGGCGGCTGGCCGGGATCACCTGTGCCGGCCAGGGGGATTTGGCCCTCGGTAACGAGTGCGTCCAAATTCCCTTAAACTCCCCCTTTTTGTGTTCGCAGCTGCGGGTCGGCGCGCCCTGTGCCGGGTCCCGTGGTTTCACACTCGTTGCGCGGCATGGATGGACTGCGAAAATGCCGCGACCGTAAGGACCTGTGCCAAGCGCTCAAATGCTCAAGCGCTCAAACGCTGGTGCAGCCCTGGAGGAAACCGTAGATGAATGACATCAATCCCGCCTTCGTAATGCCCGACGTCCAGTCGAGCCTCGACACCCGCCAGATCCCCATCCAGCGCGTCGGTGTCAAGGGCGTGCGATATCCCGTGACCCTGAAGACCCCGGCCGGCATCATGCCGAGCGTGGGTACCTTCAACCTCGACGTGCACCTGCCGGCGGACCAGAAGGGCACGCATATGTCGCGCTTCGTCGCGCTGCTGGAAGAAGAGCGCGCGCCGCTGGAGCTGGCCAGCTTCCGCCTGCTGCTCGGCAAGATGCTGGAAAAGCTGGAAGCCGAGGCGGGCCGCATCGAGGTCACCTTCCCGTACTTCATCAGCAAGATCGCGCCGGTGTCGGGCGTGGAGTCGCTGCTGGACTATGAGGTCACGCTGACCGGCGAAGTGCGCAACGGCCAGACGCGCGTGTTCCTGAAGGCGATGGTGCCGGTGACCAGCCTGTGCCCGTGCTCGAAGAAGATCTCGCAGTACGGCGCGCATAACCAGCGCTCGCATATCACGATGGACGTGGAACTGGCTGCGGAACTGCCGGTGGAAGCGCTGGTGCGGATGGCCGAGGAAGAGGCGTCGTGCGAACTGTGGGGGCTGCTCAAGCGCCCGGACGAGAAGTTCGTCACCGAGCGCGCGTACGAGAACCCCAAGTTCGTCGAAGACCTGGTGCGCGATATCGCGATGCGGCTGAATGCGGATGACCGCATCGTGGCCTATGTGCTGGAGGCGGAGAACTTCGAGTCGATCCACAACCACAGCGCGTATGCGGTGATCGAGCGGGACAAGCGGGTGAACTGATCCCCCAAGTTGCTGAAACGAAGAAGCCACCGCACGCGGTGGCTTCTTCCTTTGGCGAGGGAACCGTCAGGCCGCGGACGGCAGCCGGATATCCGCCAGGTCCCACCTCGGCGTCACGCCATAGCCGTACTCGCGCCGCGCCAGTTCCGGCGCCGCCTGCAGGCGCATCGCGCCGGCAAATGCAATCATCGCGCCGTTATCGGTGCAGAACGCCAGGTCCGGGTAATACACGTCGACCTTGCGCTGCCTGCCGAGCAGGTCCAGCCGCTCGCGCAGCTGCCGGTTGGCGCCGACGCCGCCGGCCACCACCAGCCGCTTGTGGCCGGTCTGCTTCAGCGCCGCGAACGACTTGGCCGCCAGCACATCGACGATCGCATCGACAAAGGCGCGCGCCAGGTTGGCGCGGTCCTGCTCGCAGGTATTGGACAGCTTGCGGGTTTGCGTCAGCACCGCGGTCTTCAGCCCCGCGAAGGAAAAATCGAGATTGCCCGAATGCAGCATCGGCCGGGGCAGCGCGAACGCGCCGGGCGTGCCGAACTCGGCCATTCGTGATACTTCCGGCCCGCCGGGATAGCCCAGGCCGAGCAGCTTGGCGGTCTTGTCGAAGGCCTCGCCGGCGGCATCGTCCAGCGTCTCGCCCAGCAGCGTGTAATCGCCGACGCCGCGCACGTCCATCAGCTGGGTATGCCCGCCGGACACCAGCAGCGCCACGAACGGGAACGGCGGCGGCTCGCGCGTCAGCAGCGGCGACAGCAGGTGGCCTTCGAGGTGGTGCACGCCGACCATCGGCACGTTCAGCGCAAAGCCCAGCGCATTGGCGACCGAGGCGCCGACCAGCAGCGCGCCGGCAAGACCCGGCCCCTGGGTAAAGGCGATGGCGTCGATGTCCCGGCGGGTGCGGCCGGCATCGGCCAGCACCTGTTCGAGCAGCGGCAGCACACGGCGGATATGGTCGCGCGAGGCAAGTTCGGGGACCACGCCACCATAGTCGCGGTGCATGGCGATCTGCGAATGCAGTGCATGCGCCAGCAGGCCGGCCTCGGTGTCGTAGAGGGCCAGCCCGGTTTCGTCGCAGGAAGATTCGATGCCGAGGACAAGCATGAGGAAGAAGCCAAAGGCCGCAGCGAAAGGCGAAACGGCCGTCGAAACAACAGGTTGCAGGAAGCGCGCAGGGTAGCACAGCGGCGGGCAGCGTGCTTTTCGCTACAATCTGCCCTTTCTTGAGCGGTGGCAACAGATGGATTGGCGAGGCAAGCAATGAGCGGGGCGACGGGAACCCGGACGGGCCGGTATGACGTGGCCGTGCTGGGCGCGGGCGCGGCCGGCATGATGTGCGCCGCCGTCGCCGGCCAGAACGGCGCCAGCGTGGTGCTGGTCGATCACGCGACCAAACTGGCCGAGAAGATCCGCATCTCCGGCGGCGGCCGCTGCAATTTCACCAACCTGCAGGCGGGGCCGGCCAACTACCTGTCGTCCAATCCGCACTTCTGCCGCTCCGCGCTGGCGCGCTATACCCCGCAGGACTTCCTCGACCTGATGCGCCGCCACGGCATCGCCTGGCATGAGAAACATCGCGGCCAGCTGTTCTGCAATGACAGCGCCGAGGACGTGATCGCCATGCTGCGCGCGGAATGCGACACCGGCCGGGTACGCTGGCAGACCGGCTGTGCGGTAGCGGAAGTCCGCCGCGAGGGCGATGACTTCGTGTTGCTGACCTCCGCCGGCACGATCCGCGCAGGCGCCCTGGTGGTGGCAACCGGCGGGCTGTCGATCCCCAAGATCGGCGCCACCGACTTCGGCTACCGCATCGCGCGCCAGTTCGGGCTGGGCATCGTCGAAACCCGGCCGGCGCTGGTGCCGCTGACTTTCGACGGCAAGGACTGGACCCCGTTCGCGCCGCTGGCCGGCGTGTCTCTGGAGGTGGATGTCGCCACCGGCAACGGCAAGACGGCGGGCGCGTTCCGCGAAGACCTGCTGTGGACGCACCGCGGGTTGTCCGGGCCGGCGGTGCTGCAGATCTCGAGCTACTGGAAGCCGGGCACGCCGATTGCCATCGACCTGTTCGACGGAGAAGACGCCGCGGCCTGGCTGCTGGAGCAGAAGGGCGGCAGCCGCAAGCACCTTGGCAACCTGCTGGCGCAGCGGCTGCCGGCGCGGCTGGCCGACGCATGGTGCGCCGCCGCTGGCGTGGATGCCGCCATGCCGCTGCACGATGTCACGGACAAGGGACTGCGCAAGCTTGGCGCATCGCTCAACGGCTGGCGCATTGTGCCGTCGGGCACCGAAGGCTATCGCAAGGCTGAGGTGACGATCGGCGGCGTCGATACGCGCGCGCTGTCCTCGGCCACGATGATGGCGCGCGAGGTGCCGGGGCTCTACTTCATCGGCGAGGTGGTCGATGTGACGGGCTGGCTGGGCGGCTACAACTTCCAATGGGCCTGGGCGTCCGCCGTCGCGGCAGGCAAGGCGGTGGCGGAGGCCAGCCGCAGCGCTGCCGCGGGACAGTCAGTGGCCTGACCGCCGATCCTGTTTGTACTCAGGGCCCGCTTTTTCCGTGCCCGTTGCGCGCCACTTCCGTGCTCGGGGCTTGGTGCTACAATCCAGAACTTCGTAAAGCCGCTATCCCGAAAATCGAAGCTGTTCTGAACCGGGCCTCGCGCTTGCACCAACCCGCTGTGGCGCCACGCTTCGGCGGGTTTTTGCGTTATGGGCCTTGCAGTGGGCGGCTCTCGCCGCCACCTGTGAGTGTCCGCACACTTTCTGGAAGATCACGATGTCCCTCAAAGCCCGTATCAGCGAAGACATGAAGACCGCCATGCGCGCCCGCGAAACCGAGCGCCTCGGCACCATCCGCCTGCTTCTGGCCGCGATCAAGCAGCGCGAGGTCGACGAGCGCACGGAACTTGACGATACCGCCGTGCTGGCCGTGGTCGAGAAGCTGATCAAGCAGCGCAAGGATTCAATCTCCCAGTTCCAGCAGGCCGGCCGCAACGACCTGGCCGACAAGGAACTTGCCGAAGTCGAGGTGCTGAAGGTCTACATGCCCGCCGCGCTGTCCGAGGCCGAAGTCGCCGCCGAAGTCCAGCAGGCGGTCGCCGCCACCGGGGCTGCCGGCCCGCAGGACATGGGCAAGGTCATGGGCGTACTCAAGGGCAAGCTCGCCGGCCGTGCCGACATGACGGCCGTGTCGGCGCTGGTCAAGGCAGCGCTGGCTCCGAAGTAAGTGCTGATTTAATCAGATATAGGCGTGATGCGCGCCGGATCGTCGGGATTCGGCGTAAATGCACGGAGTTGATAAACATTGCGGGCGGCCTGAGCGCGCTGCACTACAATATTCCGATAGCAACCGGGCGCAGCACCGGTCACGCATTCCTAGAAATTGCCTCCCGTCGCGGGACGGCCAAGCCTCAGGACGGTCAGTCGGGTGATTCCGCAATCCTTTATTCAGGACCTGCTCAACCGTGTCGACATTGTCGATGTGGTGGGCATGTATGTGCAGCTGAAGAAGGGCGGCGCGAATTTCATGGGGCTGTGCCCCTTCCATAACGAGAAATCGCCGTCGTTCACGGTTTCGCCGACCAAGCAGTTCTACCACTGCTTCGGCTGCGGCGCCCATGGCTCGGCCATCGGTTTCCTGATGGAGTACTCCGGCCAGTCCTACCCGGAGGCGGTGCGCGAGCTGGCGCAGTCGGTCGGCATGACCGTGCCGGAAGAGCGCGACCGGCTGCCGCCGGGGCAACGCGCCGAACAGCAGGCCCGCTCGGTGGCGCTGTCCGACGCCATGACCCGCGCGACCGACTTCTACCGCCGCCAGCTGCGCACCGCGCCGCAGGCGATCCAGTACCTGAAGGGGCGCGGGCTGACCGGCGAGATCGCCGCGCAGTTCGGCCTGGGCTATGCGCCGGACGACTGGCAGGGGCTGGAAGCGGTGTTCGGCAGCTATCGCGACGACAATATCGCCGCGCCGCTGGCCGAATCGGGCCTGCTGATCGAAAGCGACAAGCGCGACCCCGACGGCAAGCCGCGGCGCTATGACCGCTTTCGCGACCGGATCATGTTCCCCATCCGCAACACCAAGGGAGCCGTGATCGGCTTCGGCGGCCGCGTAATGGGCCAGGGCGAGCCCAAGTACCTGAACTCGCCGGAAACCCCGCTGTTCAGCAAGGGGACCGAACTATACGGCCTGTTCGAGGCGCGCCATGCCATCCGGGAAACCGGATACGTATTGGTGGTCGAAGGGTATATGGACGTCGTGGCACTGGCCCAGCTCGGTTTTGCCAATGCCGTCGCTACCCTCGGCACGGCGTGCACCCCCGTGCACGTGCAGAAGTTGCTGCGCCAGACCGACGCGGTGGTGTTCTCGTTCGACGGCGATGCCGCCGGCCGCCGTGCGGCGCGAAGGGCACTCGAAGCCTGCCTGCCGCACGTGGCCGACAACAAGACCATCCGCTTCCTGTTCCTGCCGGCCGAGCACGATCCCGACAGCTATGTGCGCGAAGAGGGCACCGAAGCCTTTGCCACGCAGGTGCGCAATGCCATGCCGCTGTCGCGCTTCCTGCTGCAGTCGGTGACCGAGGAGCTTGACCTGCGCCAGCCCGAGGGCCGGGCCCGCGCCCAGTACGAGGCCAAGCCGCTGCTACAGGCGATGCCCGCCGGCGGCCTGCGGCTACAGATTGTGCGCGAACTTGCCGATGCCACTGGTACGACACCTGCCGAGATCGAGGCTATCTGCGGCTTGCGCAGCGATCCGGCCCGCGTGGGCCGTTTCGAGAAGCCGCGCCCGCGGGCAAGGCGGCAGGCGCCCACCGGCCTGGAGCAGCGCGTGATCCAGTTGCTGATGTGCTATCCGGCACTGTCCGCCCGGCTCGACGAAGACGCGCGCGCCTTGCTGCTGGATGGCGAGGGCGGCACAGGCGGAGAGAGCGAAGTGCTGACGCACCTGGTGTCGACATGCGATGGCCTGAAGGGCGAGGTGAATTTTGCGGCATTCAGCGAGCAGCTGGCCCAGTCGCCATATGCCGAACTGTACGCGGCAGCGCGCACCGCCGTGCTGAAGGAAGAGATCGAAGAGGCGCCTGCCACGCAGGAGTTCGATGCCGCCATCACCAAGCTGCTGGCAGAGCCGTTGCGGCGCGAACTTGACATGCTGCAGGCCGAAGTCGTGGCAGGGACCGCCGATGAGGCGGCCAAGCAACGCATGCGCTGGCTGGTGGGCGAGATCCACCGGCGGCGTCAACTTGGCTGAAGCGCGGCGGCGCGACGGCTATCAACCGGGAGGCAGGTTCAGGCGTTGGATGAGGGACTAGGCCGGCACCGCCGAGCTTAAGCCTTGATTTTTCAGGTGAAAACCTCACCTGACAGGAAGCTGGCTATCCGTGGCGTGCTACAATAGCCGGTTTGGATTGCGAAATCTTTCTTCCCAGTTCTGGTGAAAGTGAGCGTGCCAATGGCAAAGGCCAAAGCAACCGAAAAGGTTACAACGAAGGCTCCCCAATCAGGGAGCGGCAAGGCGTCTGCGAAAACGACGGCGGCGAAGACATCGACCGCGCCAGTCAGGACACCAGCCCGGTCTGCGCCATCCAAGTCCGTGCGTAGCGCGCAAGCGCCCGCCGTGACCACTCCTGCCAGGACTCGCACATCCAAGGAAACACAGGCCTCGACTTCGGCACGCGAGGGCGCCAGTACGAGCGGCAAGGTTGCCGTGTCTGCACCAGTGAAAGGCAAGAGTATCACCGTGGCGAAACAGCAGAATACCGAAGTCGAGAGCAAGCGAGCGGCAGCAGCCGGCGCCAAGAGCGGGGCCGCCAAGGCGGACAGCACCGCGACGGCATCCAAGGCGCGCACCGCGACCCCTGCATCCGTTGCATCCGAGCGTCCCGCTGCCCCGGCAATCAAGCCGGAGCCGAAAAAGCGCGGCCGCAAGCCCAAGGCCGAGATGCAGCACGACGACAGCACAACAGACGACGTGACTGAAGAGTTTTACGAGAACGACGTGCGCGCTGCGACGCCCGCAGCCGCGCCGAAGACCGAAAAGCAGAAGGCCAAGGACCGCAAGGCCAAGGAAAAGGCGCTGCTCAAGGAGTTCGCCTCGACCCAGCAGGGGACGGAAGAGGAGCTCGAGCTGCGTCGCCAGAAGCTCAAGGCGCTGATCAAGCTCGGCAAGTCGCGCGGCTACCTGACCTACGCGGAGATCAACGATCACCTGCCGGACGACATGGTCGATTCGGAAACGATCGACACGCTGGTCGCAACGCTGAACGACATCGGCATCGCCGTCTACGAACAGGCGCCGGATGCCGAGACGCTGCTGCTCAATGACAACGCGCCGTCCGCCACCAGCGAGGAAGAAGCCGAGGAAGAGGCCGAGGCGGCCCTGTCCACGGTTGACTCCGAGTTCGGCCGCACCACCGACCCGGTGCGCATGTACATGCGTGAAATGGGCACGGTCGAGCTGCTGACCCGCGAGGGCGAAATCGAAATCGCCAAGCGCATCGAAGCCGGCCTGAAGGACATGGTGATGGCGATCTCGGCATGCCCGGTCACCATCTCCGAGATCCTGGCCCACGCCGAGCGCGTGGCCAACGACGAGATCAAGATCGACGAGTTCGTCGACGGCCTGATCGACCCGAACGCCGATGAAGCCCCGGAAGCCCCCTCGGCCCCGGCGGCGGCGTCCGAAGACGAGGAGGAAGGCGACGAGAACGACGACGAGGAAGGCGACGAGGAAGACGACGACGAAGGCGGCGCCGGCGCCGGTGCCTCCGCGCGCCAGCTGGAAGAGCTGAAGCAGAACGCGCTGGAAAAATTCCGCGTGATCGCCGAGCAGTTCGACAAGATGCGCCGTGCCTTCGAGAAGGAGGGCTACAAGTCCAAGCCTTACGTCAAGGCCCAGGAAGCCATCCAGGCCGAACTGATGGGCATCCGCTTCACCGCCCGCAATGTCGAGCGCCTGTGCGACACGCTGCGCGGCCAGGTGGACGAAGTGCGCAAGCTCGAGCGCTCGATCCTGAATATCGTGGTCGACAAGTGCGGCATGCCGCGCTCGGAATTCGTCGCCCGTTTCCCGGGCAACGAGACCAACCTCGAGTGGATCAACACCGTGGTGGCCGATGGCAAGGGCTACAGCGCCATCGTCGAGCGCAACGTGCCGGCCGTGCATGAGCTGCAGCAGAAGCTGATCGATCTGCAGTCGCGCGTGGTGCTGCCGCTGAAGGAACTGAAGGGCGTCAACCGCAAGATGGCCGAGGGCGAGCGTCGAGCCCGCGAAGCCAAGCGCGAGATGACCGAGGCCAACCTGCGCCTGGTGATCTCGATCGCCAAGAAGTACACCAATCGCGGCCTGCAGTTCCTCGACCTGATCCAGGAAGGCAACATCGGCCTGATGAAGGCGGTGGACAAGTTCGAATACCGCCGCGGCTACAAGTTCTCGACGTATGCCACGTGGTGGATCCGCCAGGCCATCACGCGCTCGATCGCCGACCAGGCGCGCACCATTCGTATTCCGGTGCACATGATCGAGACGATCAACAAGATGAACCGCATCTCGCGCCAGATCCTGCAGGAAACCGGCAATGAACCGGATCCGGCAACGCTGGCCGAGAAGATGGAGATGCCGGAAGACAAGATCCGCAAGATCATGAAGATCGCCAAGGAACCGATCTCCATGGAAACGCCGATCGGTGACGACGACGACTCCCATCTGGGCGACTTCATCGAGGACACCAACACGCTGGCCCCGGCCGAAGCGGCGCTGCACGGCTCCATGCGCGACGTCGTCAAGGACGTGCTGGACTCGCTGACGCCGCGCGAAGCCAAGGTGCTGCGCATGCGCTTCGGCATCGAAATGAGCACCGACCATACGCTGGAAGAGGTCGGCAAGCAGTTCGACGTCACGCGTGAACGGATCCGCCAGATCGAGGCCAAGGCACTGCGCAAGCTGCGCCACCCGAGCCGCTCCGACAAGCTGAAGAGTTTCCTGGAAGGCAACTAAACGCTTCCAAGGGCCTCTAGCTCATGCCTGGTTAGAGCAGCGGACTCATAATCCGTTGGTGCCGTGTTCGACTCACGGGAGGCCCACCAATGCTGTTAAAGAAGGGGTTACGGTGAATGCCGTAACCCCTTTTTTGCTTTGTCGCCAGTGACTTCCAGAAGCCCGCATGTGGCAACGCCGCTTCCAATGGCCAGCACACCACACGTTGAGGTGCAGGGCGCGATCCCTGGAGGAACCTCGGCCCGTGTAGCGATGGACTAAGGTAGTCGGATGCAACCCGTTCGCACCCGTTCAACCCGAAGAGGAGTCAAATCCATGTCCTATATCGACGGATTCTTGCTGGCCGTGCCGCAGGCCAATCGCGAAACCTACCGCCAGGTGGCGCAGAAGGCCGCAGCGGTGTTCAAGGAGCACGGCGCGCTGAAGGTGGTGGAATGCTGGGGCGATGACGTGCCGGAGGGAAAGGTGACGTCCTTCACCATGGCGGTCAAGCGCAAGGACGATGAAGCGGTGGTGTTCTCCTGGATCGTGTGGCCGTCAAAGGAGAAGCGCGACACCGGCATGAAGGCGGCGATGGAAGACCCGCGTCTGAAGGAAGGGATGGACCCGATGCCGTTCGACGGTCAGCGGATGATCTACGGCGGCTTCGAGGTGATTGTCGACGAGTAAGGTCGCAGGGCGCCGTCGTAACGAGCACCGCGCCGGCGTGGCAGCGCCGGCGCCAGGCATGCCGGTTCAGATCAGGTGGAAGACCATGCCCAGGGCGATTGCGCCGCCCAGGGTTTCCACTGCTGCGAGGGCGAGAAGGTTCTTCAGTACGAATGCGTCTTCTTTTTTCGTCACCATGGTCTGTCTCCCGGTCATTGGAATCGTCTTGGTGCTCCATTGACTGCGGCGATGTGCCGCGTTGGCTGTGCCGTATCAATGTGATACCAGTAGACCCCATGCGCGGCGCGACCGGAAGCTGGCGGAAACCCGCTCGGAGAAAACCCCGATTCCTGGCTGGGCGAGTGCGAGTGATGATTGACAGGCTTTACAGGTGACGCCAGGCGCGCGCCGCCCGGCGCTCTGTTGTCGGCCGTACGAAAACCCACATTTGGGTGATGTGGGCCTTGGCGCGATCGGACAAGATCACCGCGTGGGTAATCGGAAGGTTGCCCCGCTACCACTTGAGCCCCGCTGCCCTCCCCGGCACCGGGGCTTTTTCCTTGCCAGGCGGCCAGCTGGACCCATGGCAGGCCTCATGTGCGGCGGCTACACGAAGTGGGGCAAGATGATCCAGGACAACGGCATCCGCGGCGACCGAGTCACCTGGACGCCGCGCCGGTGGTGGACGGATCTCCCTGTCAGGCCGCCTGCTGTGCAGGCTGGGCCGGCTGACTCGCCGGCCGCGCCGGCAAGGGCAGGACGGTGGCCAGGCCTAGGAACTGGCTCGAAGTGCGCAGGAACTGCTGGCAGGTCTGGCGGAATTGCTCGAAGTCCATATTGGTCTCGGTGGTCGGAAGGTGGCGTCCGCGCGGCCGGTTCTGGCTCGCCTTGTCAACGGTGCCGCCGGCATCATCCATTGCCGATGTGACAGTTTCTTGAAATCGCCCCGGCGGGGGCCGCGCAGTGTCGCGGCGCCTGCACGCCCGCCCCATGCTGGTCACTCTAGCGGCAGAAATGCTAAAATTTAAGTCTTTGATTCTCTTGGCCAAAAGCTGCAAGCCCTGTGCAAGCGGCATGGCCGCGCCGGCGCCTCCCCGGTGTCAGCCGAGAGCCAGGGCGAGATGAGTTCCAGACGCGTATCCGTTTGTGCCGGGTTCGCCTCCCGCCAGACACCGATACCCATGACCACTACGACCGCACCAGAACCCACCACCGCCGGGCAGACCGCGGTGCAGACCTTCGAAAGCTTTGGCCTGGACGCGCGCATCCTGCGTGCCTTGTCCGACCAGGGCTACACCACGCCCACGCCGATCCAGGCACAGGCCATTCCCGTCGTGCTGCTCGGCAAGGACGTGATGGGCGCCGCGCAGACCGGCACCGGCAAGACCGCCGGCTTCGCGCTGCCGATCATCCAGCGCCTGTTGCCGCTGGCCAATGCCAGCGCCTCGCCGGCGCGCCATCCGGTGCGCGCGCTGATGCTGACGCCCACGCGCGAACTGGCCGACCAGGTCTACGACAACGTCGCCCGCTACGCCAAGCACACCGACCTGCGCAGCACGGTGGTGTTCGGCGGCGTTGACATGAATCCGCAGACCGACGCCCTGCGCCGCGGCGTCGAGATCCTGGTGGCCACGCCGGGCCGCCTGCTCGACCACGTGCAGCAGAAGTCGGTCAACCTGTCGCAGGTGCAGATGCTGGTGCTGGACGAAGCCGACCGCATGCTCGACATGGGCTTCCTGCCGGACCTGCAGCGCATCATCAACCTGCTGCCGGCACAGCGCCAGACGCTGCTGTTCTCGGCCACGTTCTCGCCGGAAATCAAGCGGCTGGCCGCCAGCTACCTGAAGCAGCCGGTCACCATCGAAGTGGCGCGCAGCAACTCGACCAACGAGAACGTGCGCCAGGCGGTGTACCAGGTCGAGGACGGCCACAAGCAGGCCGCGGTGGTGCACCTGCTCAAGCAGCGCGCCGAGCAGTCGCAGTCGCGCCAGTGCATCGTCTTCGTCAACAGCAAGATCGGCTGCTCGCGGCTGGCGCGGCACCTGGAGCGCGAGGGCATCAACGCCGCCGCGATCCATGGTGACAAGACCCAGACCGAGCGCATGCAGACGCTGGACGGCTTCAAGAGCGGCACCATCGATGCGCTGGTCGCCACCGACGTGGCGGCGCGCGGGCTCGATATCCCCGACATGCCATGCGTGATCAACTTCGACCTGCCGTTCAGCGCCGAGGACTACGTGCACCGTATCGGCCGCACCGGCCGTGCCGGCGCCAGCGGCGATGCGCTGTCGATCTACGTGCCGGGCAACGATGAGCGCCTGTTGTCCGATATCGAGAAGCTGATCAAGCGCAGCATTCCGCGCGGCAAGCTGGAGGGTTTTGACCCGACCGGCGAGAAGTCGCGCCAGGACGAGGCAGAGCGCCGCCGCCAGCGCAGCGACCTGCGCCGTGCGCGCGGCAGCGGCGACGAGGAGCGGCCGCGCCGCCACGAGCACAGCGGCAGCCGCCAGGTGTTCCGCCCTTCCGACGATCCGTTCTTCTCGCGCCCGTACGAGCCCAGCGCAAGCAGCTCGCAGGTCAAGCCGTCGGAGGAAATCGCCGCCGCGCTGAGCCGTGGCCGCCAGGCGCCCAAGCGCCCGGTCGCGGCGCTGCTGGGCGGCGTGCCGCGCAAGTCCTAAGTCCTGATTGGGCGACCCGCCCGAGGCGGCCTGCGGGTCAGGCCGCCGCCATTCGCTGGCGCCAGTCCTCCGTGGCGCGCGCCAGCCAGTCCCGCACATTGCCTTCGTGGTTCGCCAGTCCCAGGTTCATGCCGGCCTGGCGCAGCGCCTCCAGAGGAGCGCCGGTGTCGATCGCCTGCGCGCCGCTCTGCTTGCTCAGCTTTTCCCCGATCTCGTTGACCACCACCGGCACGTGCAGGTAGCTCGGCGTGGGCAGGTCCAGCAGGTGCTGCAGGTGGATCTGCCGCGGCGTCGAGTCAAGCAGGTCGGCGCCACGCACGATATGCGTGATGCCCTGCAGGCCATCATCCACCACCACCGCCAGCTGGTAGGCCCACAGCCCGTCGGCACGGCGCAGCACGAAGTCCCCCAGCTCGGTCTCGAGGTCCTGGCACTGGCGCCCCTGCCAGCGGTCGTCGAAGCAGATCGTGGCGGCCGGGCCGTCCGGCACGCGCACGCGCCACGCGCGCGGCAGCTTGCCGTTCAGGCCATGACGGCAAGTGCCGGGGTAGCCCAGCGTCTGGTGCCGCTCGCGCACGTGCACCAGCGAATCGGCGATTTCCTTGCGCGAGCAGCCGCAGGGGTAGAGCTGCCCGGCGGCATCGAGCCGGCGCAGCGCCTCGGCGTAGTGCGTCTCGCGCCGGCTCTGCCACACGGGCGGCTCGTCCGGCGTCATGCCCAGGCGCGCCAGCGTCTGCAGGATGTCCTGGTCGGCGCCGCGCACGCAGCGCGGCATGTCGATGTCCTCGATACGCACCAGCCACTGGCCGCCGTGCGCGCGCGCATCCAGCCAGCTGGCCAGCGCGGTGACCAGAGAGCCCATATGCAGCGGGCCGGTCGGCGAGGGGGCAAAGCGGCCGCGGTAGCCGGCCGCCGAGGCAAACATTGCAGCCGTCACTGCCATGCGGACACCCTCAGCCGGCGAGTTCGGGTTGCAGCAGCAGTGCCTGCGCCAAGCGCGGGTCTTCCAGCTTGCCGGCCCACCACTGCAGCGCCTTGCCGCGGTTGCTGGTGCGCCACGCCACCTTGAAGTTGCCCGGGGCGCGCACCTCGACGGTCTCGCGCGCCTGCAGCACGCCGCTCTCGATATGCGGCTGCGCCATCGGCGCCGGCAGCCAGCCGCAGCCCAGGCCCCGGATCTGCGCTTCCAGCTTGTCGCGCATGGTCGGCACCACCAGCACGTCCTGGCCGGCCAGCACGCCATGGGTGCGCGCGGGCAGGTTGCGCGAGGTATCGCCCACCGCGACGATGCGGTGCCTGGCGATCTGGATGGTGGTGAGCGGGCCTTCCTCGGTGGCCAGCGGATGGTGCGCCGCCACCGCGAACACGAACGGCATCGTACCCAGCGGGCGGATCTGGAAGCCCTGCGTGCTGGGCGCGTCGTAGGCGCCGCCGATCACCAGGTCGGCACGGTTGCTGACCAGCGCGTCCCAGGCGCCGCCCAGCACTTCCTTGGCGAAGCGCAGCCGCGTGGCAGTGTTCTCTGCATAGAAGTCGTGGACCACCGGCAGCAGCGCGCGGAAATTGATCAGGTCGTCCACCACGATGGTCAGCGTGGCTTCCCAGCCGGTGGCCAGCCGCTTGACGCGGCGCGCCAGGTCGTCGGCGGCGTGCAGCAGGTGGCGGCCTTCGTCGAGCAGTGCGCGTCCGGCCGGGGTCAGCTCGGCGCGGTGCCGGCGCCGGTCGAACAGCAGCACGTCCAGGTCTTCTTCCAGCTTGCGCACCACATAGGTCAGCGCGGAGGGCACCTTGCCCATCTCGTGGGCGGCGGCGGCGAAGCTGCCCTTGCGCTCGATGGCGTCCAGGACTTCGAGGGATTCGAGTGAGAGTGGCATATTCAGAAAAACTGAATGAGTGCTTCTAAGGCGGTCCCCGTAAATATACGCGTCGGGGCCTAAACTTCCTAGCATCAACAACGCAATACATGCCATCCAGCGGTCCCAGGCAGTTCGGATGCCGGTGGCGACACGGATACAGGCCAAGGAGGGCCATCAAAATGATTGAAATCAGAAAGTCTGCAGAGCGCGGTTATGCGGATCACGGCTGGCTGAAGTCCTATCATTCGTTCTCGTTTGCCGACTACTACGATCCGCAGCATGTGCAGTTCGGGCCGCTGCGCGTGATCAACGAGGACCGCGTCGCGCCGGGCATGGGCTTCGGCACGCACGGCCACCGCGACATGGAGATCATCAGCTACGTGCTCGAAGGCGAACTGGCGCACAAGGACAGCATGGGCAACGGCAGCGTGATCCGTCCGGGCGACGTGCAGCGCATGAGCGCCGGCACCGGTGTGCGGCACTCGGAGTACAACCACGCCGCGCACGATACGACCCACTTCCTGCAGATCTGGATCATGCCTGCGCAGAATGGCATCGAGCCGGGCTACGAGGAAAAGCACTTCGAGGCGGCCGACAAGCGCGGCAAGCTGCGCCTGGTGGCCAGCCAGGACGGCGCCGACGGCTCGGTGGTGGTGCACCAGGACGTGCGCCTGTACGCCGGGCTGCTCGATGGCGAGGAGGCCGCCACGCTGGCCCTCGCGCCGGGTCGCCGCGCCTATGTCCATGTCGCGCGTGGCCGCGTGCTGGTCAACGGCAAGGCGCTGGAAGCGGGCGATGCGGCCAAGCTGGAGTCGGTCGGCGAGGTCGCGCTGTCTGGTGGCGATGACGCCGAGGTGCTGGTGTTCGACCTGCCCTGACCATCACGCGTAGATTCGCTTGAATATCCTGCCCGCCAACCGGCGGGCTTTTGCTTTTTGTGTCGCAACGGGTAGGGTCAGGTACCGCTGTGCTATCTTCTCGCTATGCATTGCGCCTGCGCCGGCACATCGGGCGGGGCGCCCCCCTTGGAACACCCGTACCAAGATGACCTTTGTTTCTATTCTCCTGGCGCTGATCGCCGAGCAGTTCCGCGCCCTGGGCCGCAACAACCCGATCCACGAGATCGTGCGCGCGCTGGGCGACCGCGCCGAGCATGCCTTCGATACCGGCCGCCCCCGCGATGCGGCGCTGGCGTGGTTCACCGTGGTGCTGCCGCTGACGCTGGCAGTGGTCGTGGTGCACTACCTGCTCGCATCGATCAGCGTGGCGCTGACGCTCGCCTGGAACGTGCTGGTGCTCTACATGACGCTGGGCTTCCGCCAGTTCAGCCACTACTTCACCGATATCCATGAGGCGCTGAACCGCGACGACGTCCATACCGCGCGCACGCTGCTGCATGAGTGGACCGGCATCGACACAGTCGATATGCCTGTCACCGAGATCGTGCGGCACACGCTGGAAGCGGCGATCATCGCCGTGCACCGGCATGTGTTCGGCGTGTTCTTCTGGTTCCTGGTGCCGATCGGACCCGGCGGCGTGGTGCTGTACCGCGTCGCGGAATACCTCGGCCGCCACTGGAACGAGCCGTCGACCGAACGCAGCCCCGCGCTGGGCCGCTTTGCCGCGCGCGCGTTCTACTTGCTCGACTGGATCCCCTCGCGCCTGACCGCAATCGGCTTTGCCATCGTGGGCAATTTCGAGGATGCGGTGTATGCGTGGCGCAACCATGCGCGCAAGTGGAACGATGCGGTCAACGGCATCCTGCTCGCCAGCGGCGGCGGGGCGCTGGGCGTGCGCCTGGGCACGCCGCTGGCCGAGGACGATTCCACAGTGGTGCTGCGTACCAGCGCGGTCGGCCCGGCGGTGGACTATGCGCCGGGCATGGAAGAGGACAACGGTCCTGAGCCGTCGGCGCCGGAGTTCGGCGCCGAGCCAGGCGTGCGCACGCTGCAGTCGGCTGTCGGGCTGGTATGGCGTGCGGTGGTGCTGTGGATGCTGCTGCTCGCCATGGTGTCGCTGGCGCTGTGGGTGGGCTGATACCGGCGTCGTATATGAAAGGGCCGCCCGGCGCTAGTCGCGCGCCGCGCCGCAGCGCCAGCAGGCGCCAAATTGCGCCTCATGCCATTCGTGGCAGTGGCGGCATTGCCAGCTTGGCCCTGGCACCGGGTTCGCGGCGGCATTGAGGGCTGCCCACGCCTGCGCTTCCATGTCGTCATCGAGCAGCCAGACCTGCGGCGCACTTTCCCGGAATGGGATCTCGCCGGTGGCGCCACCCAGCCAGGTGTTGCGTAGTTCTGCCCGGATGCCGGCGGCCCGCAGCACATTCTGGCAATGGGCGGCGTGAACCAGCGAGGTGGCGTACAGCAGCAGTTTCATGGCGACTCACCGGTTACCCAGGCGCATTCACCTTACCACGGCTTCTGCTGGCTGGACTCGTGCAGCAGCTGCGCGTAGAGCTGGTGGCGGCGCTCGGCGATCGCGCCCGACGCCACTGCCGCCAGCACGCCGCAGCCGGGTTCGTTGGTGTGGTGGCAGTTGTAGAAGCGGCACGCCGTCAGCAGCGGACGGAACTCGGGGAAGGCGCGTTCCAGCATGCCTTCGCTCAGGTGGTACAGGCCGAATTCCTGGAAACCGGGCGAGTCGATCAGCGCACCATGGCGCCCGTCGACCATGCCCCAGTCCGCCGGCAGGTGATACAGCCGCGTGAAGGTGGTGGTGTGCTTGCCGGAATCAAGCTTGGCCGAGATCTCGCGCGTCTGCGCATCCACCCCGGGAATCAGCAGGTTCAGCAGCGACGACTTGCCCATGCCCGACTGGCCGATCAGGATGCTGGACAGCCCCGCCAGCCGCGGTTGCAGCGCCGCCAGCGCCTGTTCCGGGTTGGCGCGCACCGACAGTTCCAGCGTGTCATAGCCCAGCTCGCGGTACAGCGCCAGGCGCCGGCGCGCCTCGTCCAGCCGCTCGGGCAGGTCGGTCTTGTTGAGCACGATCAGGGGCCGGATCTCCAGCGCCTCGGCCGATACCAGCGCACGTCCCAGCAAGTCTTCGGAAAAGCCCGGCTCGGTCGCCAGCACGATGATGACCTGGTCGATATTGGCCGCCAGCAGCTTGGACTTGAACTGGTCGGAACGGTGCAGCAGGTTCTTGCGCGCCTGGACCCTGGTGATCACGCACTGGTCCGCCGCGGCGCGCTCGACGCTGACATGGTCGCCGACGGCGCTGTCGCTCTTCTTGCCGCGCGGGAAGGCATGCATGCGCGTGCCGTCGGCCAGCTCGACGACGTAGTGCCGGCCGTGCGCGGCGATGATCAGTGCGGGCTCGGCGCTTGTGCCTGCATTTGTGCCTGCATTTGCGCGTGCATTCGCGCCGGCATTATTGGCGCCGCCGGTGCCGCGGTGTCGGGAGGTACGGCTCATGCGTTCGCCAGCAACCGGTCGATCCGCTGCGCGGCGGGCGGATGCGAGTAGTAGAAGGCGCTGTAGAGCGGATCGGGCGTGAGGGTCGAAGCGTTGTCCTTGTACAGTTTCACCAGTGCCGACACCAGGTGGCCGGCGTTGGTCTGGTCGGCGGCGAAGGCGTCGGCCTCGAATTCATGGCGGCGCGACGACTGGCTCGACAGCGGCCCCAGCAGGAAGGTGAACACCGGCAGCGTCAGGAAGAACAGCACCAGTGCCAGCGCATGGTTGGATACGCCCAGGTTGGGCGCCACGCCGAGGCCCGTGTAGAACCACGTGCGCGTTGCCAGCCAGCCCAACAGCGCCAGGAATACCAGGCTCAGCGCAAAGGTGACGGCGATGCGCTTGGCCACGTGGCGGCGCTTGAAGTGGCCGAGTTCGTGCGCCAGCACCGCCTCGATCTCGTCGCCCGACAGGCGCGCCAGCAGCGTGTCGAAGAAGACGATGCGCTTGGCCGCGCCGAAGCCGGTGAAGTAGGCGTTACCGTGCGCGCTGCGCTTGCTGCCGTCCATCACGAACAGGCCCTTGCTGGCAAAGCCGCAGCGCTGCATCAGGCCCTCGATGCGCTGGCGCAGCGATTCGTCGGCCAGCGGCTCGAACTTGTTGAACAGCGGCGCGATAAAGGTCGGGAACACCACCAGCAGGAACAGGTTGAAGCCCATCCATACCAGCCACGTCCACAGCCACCACAGCGAGCCGGCGCGTTCCATCAGCCACAGCACCGCCAGCAGCAGCGGCAGGCCCAGCACGCTGGCGACCGCCAGCATCTTGACCATGTCGGCCAGCCACAGGCCGAAGGTCATCTTGTTGAAGCCAAAGCGCTCCTCGATGCCGAACTGGCCATAGAGCGCGAAGGGCAGGTCGACCAGCCCCCCGATCACCGCCACGCTGGCGACCAGCGCCACGCCATACGCATAGCCCGGGCCGAAGGTCTCCAGCCAGAACTGGTTGAGCCACTGCAGCCCGCCCAGCATGGTGAAGCCGATCAGCACCGCGGCGCCTGCCAGCACTTCAAGCATCGACAGCCGGGTGCGGGCGACGGTGTAGTCGGCCGCCTTCTGGTGCGAGGCGAGCGAGATGGTGTCGGCAAACCGCGCCGGCACCGCGTTGCGGTGCTGTGCCACATGGCGCACCTGGCGCGCGGCCAGCCAGAGCTTGGTCAGCACCATCAGCACCAGCGCGGCGAGGAAGACAAAGGTGAACATCGGCAAGAGCCTTGGAACGGATATGCGAGAATTATAAGTTGTTCGCGTCCGCCTCCGCCGCGGACGCTTCCCCAAATCCCTTTCTCAGCAGTCCCGATGACCACCCACGCCACCGCCAAATCCGTCAAGAGCGAACACAACCTGATCTGGCTCGATATGGAAATGACCGGCTTGCAGCCGGATACCGACCGCATTATCGAAGTGGCGATCGTCATTACCGACTCCGAGCTCAATATCCTGGCCGAAGGCCCGGTGCTGGTGATCCACCAGAGCGACGCCGTGCTCGACGGCATGGACAACTGGAACAAGGGCACCCACGGCCGCTCCGGCCTGATCGACAAGGTCAAGGCGTCCACGCTGACCGAGGAGCAGGCCGAGGCCGAGCTGCTGGCCTTCCTCAAGCGCTGGGTGCCGGCCGGCAAGTCGCCGATGTGCGGCAACTCGATCTGCCAGGACCGCCGCTTCATGGCGCGCTACATGCCCAAGCTGGAGGCGTTCTTCCACTACCGCAACCTGGACGTGTCCACGCTCAAGGAGCTGTGCAAGCGCTGGGAGCCGGTCATCCACAAGGGCTTCGTCAAGCGCCAGCTGCACACGGCGCTGGCCGACATCCTGGAATCGGTGGAAGAGCTGCGCTACTACCGCACGCACTTTATCCGTCACACGCCGCCGGGCGCACCGGCCGCCGCTACTCCGGCCGCCGCTACTCCGGCTGCTGATACTCCGGCTGCTGATACTCCGGCTGCCGACACCCCGGCGCAATAAGCCGACGCTAATAAGCCGGCGCTAATAAGCCGGCTTCGCGGCCTCCGACAACAACAACCAACCACCACCGACGGGGCGCGCGCTGCCCTCCCGGGCACCTCCCGTCGAGCCTGCCATGTTCGAGCGCATCGTATCCATCATCACGCCGGTCATCCTGATCATCCTGGTCGGGTGGCTGTACGGGCGCAAGGCCCACCCGGACATGGCCGGGATCAATCGCGCCACCCTCGATGTGATCGCGCCGCTGCTGGTGGTGTCGGCTTTTGTCAGCAAGGACTTCGTGCTGGCAGACCAGCTGGCGCTGCTGGTCTGCGCGGTGGCGGTGGTGCTCGGTTCGGGCGTGCTGGCGTGGGCGGTGGCGCGGCTGCTCAAGGTCGATCCGCGTACCTTCGTGCCGCCGATGATGTTCAACAACTGCGGCAACATGGGCTTGCCGCTGTCGGTCTTTGCCTTCGGCCACGCCGGGCTGGCCCCGGCGGTGGCGCTGTTCGCGGCGTCGAACCTGATGCACTTCACCCTCGGCCTGAAGATCGTCAACCGGCATGCGTCGATGGCACAGATAGCGCGCAACCCGATGGTGCTGGCCACGGTGGCCGGTGTCGGGCTGTCGCTGGCGCGGCCCTGGTTCACCTTGCCGGACCCGGTCTACCAGTCGGTCAAGCTGCTGGGCGATGCCACTGTGCCGCTGATGCTGTTCGCGCTGGGCGTGCGCATGAAGGACGTGAGCCTGCGCAACTGGGGCATGGGCGTGGTGGGCGCGGTGGCGTGCCCGCTGACCGGCGTCGCGGTGGCGCTGCTGCTGGCGCAGTGGGTGCCGCTGACGGAACTGCAGCGCGGGCTGCTGTTCGTTTTCGCGGCGCTGCCGCCGGCGGTGCTGAACTTCCTGATCGCCGACCATTTCCGGCAGGAGCCCGACCAGGTCGCGTCGATCGTGCTGCTCGGCAATATTGCCGCGGTGGTGTTCGTGCCGCTGGGGTTGTACCTGGGATTGCGCTGAGGCGCGGGATGGCTGCCGCCGGCAGGCGCCGGCGGCGCGGTTGGGGTGTGACTTACGCAGCAGGCTTGACGCGCACCGCGTTTTTCGGCCGCCAGGCCTTGACCACGGCCTCGTCGGTTTCCATGTAAGGCCCGCCGATCAGGTCGATGCAATACGGCACCGCGGCAAAGATGCCTTGCACCACCGGCTTGCCGTCGGCATCGCGCAGGCCTTCCAGCGTCTCGCGGATGGCGCGCGGCTGGCCGGGCAGGTTGATGATCAGCGCGGCGCGGCTGGCGGTCTCGCGGATCACCGCCACCTGGCGCGACAGGATCGCGGTCGGCACGAAGTGCAGGCTTACTTGCCGCATCTGCTCGCCGAAGCCCGGCATTTCCTTGGTCGCCACGGCCAGCGTGGCCTCCGGCGTGACATCGCGCCGCGCCGGGCCGGTGCCGCCGGTGGTCAGCACCAGGTCGCAGCCGGCCACGTCCACCAGCTCGATCAGCGTGCGCGAGATCTGCGCCTGCTCATCCGGGATCAGCCGCTCCACCGCCTGCCACGGCGTGGTCAGCGTGCGGCCGAACCACTCGCGCAGCGCCGGGATGCCTTCATCCTGGTAGGTGCCGGCCGAGGCGCGGTCCGAGACCGAGACAAAGCCGACGACGAGTTCGTCGGGATGGTTGCGGGATACCGGCTGCGTCGACTGCGTGGTCTGGGTCATGCCTCGGGCTCCGGTGAAGGGGCTGCGTCGGTGGAGGCAGCGCCGTCCTTGGCGTCGAGCGCTGCCTTGATGGCCTGGAACAGTTCGCGGAAGTAGCGCGGCGGCTTGGCCTGCTCCTTCTCCTTGCGTGCGTTGCGGATGATGTTGCGCAGCGACTGCACGTCGGCGACCGGGTGCTCGCCGAGGAAGCGCGTCAGCGCCGCGTCGTCGGCCAGTAGCAGCTCGCGCCAGCGCTCGATCAGGTGCATGCGGGCGGTCTCGGCCTTGCTGGTGCCCTTGAAGCCTTCCAGCGCGGCGCGGATCGCATCGACCTCGTCGTCGTCCAGGCCGCGCATGACCTTGCCCACGAACTGCATCTGGCGGCGCTTGCCTTCATGGCTGGTGATGCGGCGGGCCTCGTGGATGGCGTCGGCCAGCGACTCGGGCATGGGCACGCGCGCCAGCCGGTCCTTGGGCAGCGCTTCCAGCTCGGCGCCAAGGTCCTGCAGGGCGGTCATGTCGCGCTTGCGCTGCGACTTGCTTTTCGGTTCGTCGTCTTCAGGCTCCGGCGAAAACGCGCCGGGGAAGCGCGAGCCTTGGGAATTACGGGAATTTCGCGTCATGACCGGCATTTTATCTTGCTATGATTCCCGCTTGGACTTTTGATGACCCCCAGGCACGGATCCCCCATGGACCAGATCGCAGAACAGACCGCGCATTTCACCTACACCCAGGCCCAGCTCAGCGAGATGGCCGCCGATGTGCTGCGTGTGGCACGCGAGCTGGGCGCAACGGACGCCGCCACGGAGATCTCCGAAGGCAGCGGCCTGTCCGTATCGGTGCGCAAGGGGCAGGTGGAAACGATCGAGCAGAACCGCGACAAGGTGGTCGGCGTCACGGTCATGATCGGCAAGCGCCGCGGCAATGCCAGCACCTCGGACTTCTCGCCGGCCGCGCTGCGCGCCACTGCCGAGGCAGCCTACAACATCGCCCGCTTCACCGCGGAAGACGAGTGCGCGGGCCTGGCCGAGGAAGAGCTGCTGGAGCGCTCGCCGCAGGACCTGGACCTGTTCCATCCGTGGACCATCGATGCCGAGGCCGCCATCGACATCGCCACCCGCGCCGAGGCCGCCGCCTTCGCGGTGTCGCCGCGTATCCGCAACAGCGACGGCGCCAGCGTGTCGGCGCAGCATTCGCAGTTCGTGCTGGCGACCACGCGCGGTTTCTCGGGCGGCTATCCGTATTCGCGCCATTTCATCTCGTGCGCGCCGATCGCCGGCAGCGGCAGCGGCATGCAGCGCGATGACTGGTACTCGTCCAAGCGCGCGCCGCTGGCACTGGCCAACCCCGAGGACATCGGCCGCTACGCCGCCGAGCGCGCGCTGGCGCGGCTGCAGGCGCGCAAGCTGTCCACGCGCCGCTGCCCGGTGCTGTTCGAGGCGCCGCTGGCCGCCGGCCTGCTGGGCGCCTTTGTGCAGGCGGTGTCGGGCGGCGCGCTGTACCGCAAGTCCACCTTCCTGTGCGATACGCTGGGCAAGGCCGTGTTCGCGCCGCACGTGCAGATCCACGAGCAGCCGCACACCCCGGGCGCGATGGGCAGCGCCCCGTTCGACGAAGAAGGCGTGCGCACGCGCGAGCGCGACGTGGTGCGCGACGGCGTGGTGCAGGGCTACTTCCTGTCGACCTATTCTGCGCGCAAGCTCGGCATGAAGACCACCGGCAACGCCGGCGGCTCGCACAACCTGACGCTGCACAGCAACCTGACCGAGCCTGGCGACGACTTCCCGGCGATGCTGCGCAAGCTCGGCACCGGCCTGCTGGTGACCGAACTGATGGGGCAGGGCGTCAACTACGTCACCGGCGATTATTCGCGCGGCGCGTCGGGCTACTGGGTCGAGAACGGCGTGATCCAGTACCCGGTGGAAGAAATCACCATTGCCGGCAATATGGCCGAGATGTTCCAGCAGATCGTTGCGATCGGCGCCGATTCGCTGATCCGCGGCACCAAGGAAACCGGCTCGATCCTGATCGAGCAGATGACCATCGCCGGCAACTGATCGGCACTGACCGACTGGCGAGCCGCCTGCGGGCGGCTCGCTTGCGTTTACGCGAGGAACATGCGGTACGCCGGGTTGTCGCTGACTTCCTGCCACGGATAGCCCAGCGTGGCCAGCCGCTCGCGGAAAGCCTGCACCTGGCCGTCGGTCACCTCGTCGGTCACCTGAATGCCGGCCAGCACCGATCCCGTATCGCCGCCCTGGTTGCGGTAGTGGAACAGGCTGATGTTCCAGTCCGGCGCCAGCGCCGACAGGAACGCCATCAATGCTCCCGGCTTCTCTGGAAATTCAAAGCGGAACAGGCGCTCGCCGCGCGCCAGCGGCGAGCGGCCGCCGATCATATGCCGCACATGCTCCTTGGCCACCTCGTCGGCGGTCAGGTCGATCGCCGGGAAGCCGTCGGCGTGCAGCGTGTCGAGGATCTCCGCCGCCTCGCCGGAGGCGCGCAGCTGCATGCCGACAAAGACGTGCGCGGCCTGCGCATCGGCGATCCGGTAGGTGAACTCGCTGATCTGCCGGTCCCCAACCCGGGCGCACAGGCGGCGGAACGCGCCGCAGGCCTCGGGCAGCGTGACGCCGAACATGGCTTCGCGCGCGTTGCCCAGTTCGGCGCGGTCGGCGACGAAACGCATGCGCTCGAAGTTGATATTGGCGCCGGAGGTCACCGCCACCAGCGTCTGATTGCGCAGGCCCTCGCGCGCGGCGTACTGCTTGGCCGCTGCAACCGCCAGCGCGCCGGCGGGCTCCAGCACGCTGCGGGTGTCCTCGAACACGTCCTTGATCGCCGCGCACAGCGCGTCGGTGTCGACGGTGACGATCTCGTCCAGATAGCGCCGGCACAGCCGGAAGGTTTCTGCGCCGACCAGCTTGACCGCGGTGCCGTCCGAAAACAGTCCCACTTCCTCCAGTTCGACGCGCCGCCCCGCGCGGAGCGATTGCGCCATCGCGCACGAGTCCTCCGTCTGCACGCCGATGACCCTGATCTCCGGCCGCACCGCCTTGACGTAGGTGGCCACGCCCGCGGCGAGGCTGCCGCCGCCGATCGGCACGAAGATCGCGTGGATCGGGCCGCGGTGCGCGTTGAGGATTTCCGCCGCGACGGTTCCCTGGCCGGCGATGACATCGGGGTCATCGAATGCCGGGATGAAAGTCAGTCCGTGCTCGGCCTGCAGCTGCATCGCATGACGGTAGGCGTCGGTATAGGAGTCGCCGGCCTGCACCACCTCGACGGTGGGCCCGCCGTGCGCGCGCGCTGCGTCGACCTTGACCTGCGGCGCCGTGGTCGGCACTACGATCAGCGCGCGCACGCCGAGCCGCGCCGCGGACAGCGCCACGCCTTGCGCATGGTTGCCGGCCGAGGCGGTGATGACGCCGCGCCGCAGCGCTTCCGGGCTGAGGTGCGCCATCTTGTTGTAGGCGCCGCGCAGCTTGAACGAGAACACCGGCTGGGTGTCTTCGCGCTTGAAGTAGACCTGGTTGTGCAGTCGCGCGGACAGGTGCCTGGCAAAGTCCAGCTCCGTCTCGCGCGCCACATCGTAGACGCGCGCGGTCAGGATGCGCTTCAGGTAGGCGTGATGGTCGGCGGAGGTGGCGACTTCGGTGGCGACTTCGGTGGTCGCTTCGGCAGTGGCTTGCATGGAGTGGCTCCGGGATTCATTGTCGATTGCCCTGGAGCCGGAAAACAAAACACCCGCCTGCAGGGCGGGTGTTTGCGGAAATCTGGTTCTGGACGCGCGTTAACCCACCATTCGGAGAATGGTGCGAATAATTCGCGCGATGGGGAGGTGACGGCGGTCCATGGGGCAGACTTTGGGCGATGCGGCGGGATTTGTCAATGCCGGGGGCATCCGGCTCAGGACTCTTCCGAAGGCGGCCGATCGTAGGTGACGAACGCATAGTCGAAGCCGTTGGCCTCGGAATGATGCGTCTCGCGCGCGGTTTCCAGCCATTGCGTGCGGTCGATCGGCGGGAAGAAGGCGTCGCCTTCCACGTCGGCATCGATTTCGGTCACGACCAGCCGGTCGGCGCTTGGCATCGCCTCGGCATACAGCTGCGCGCCGCCGATCAGGAAGATCTGGTCGACGCCCACGCACAGGCGCTGCGCGTCTTCCAGCGACGTTGCCACCTCGGCGCCTTCGATGCGCAGGTCCGGGTTGCGGCTGACCACGATATTGCGCCGGCCCGGCAGCGGGCGGCCGATCGAGTCCCAGGTCTTGCGGCCCATGATCACGGGCGCGCCCATGGTGGTGCGCTTGAAATGCGCCAGGTCTTCGGGCAGGCGCCACGGCAGCGTGTTGTCGCGGCCGATGGTGCCGTTGCGGGCCTTGGCGACTACCAGCGTCAGGATCGTCATACGGCCACCGGTGCCTTGATGGCGGCATGCGACTGGTAGCCGTCCAGTTCGAAGTCTTCGTAGCGGTAGTCGAAGATGCTGTCGGGCTTGCGCACGATCTTCAGTCGCGGCAGCGGCAGTGGCTCACGCGCCAGCTGGGTCTGCACCTGCTCGAAGTGGTTGTTGTAGATGTGGCAGTCGCCGCCGGTCCAGATAAAGTCGCCCACTTCCAGCCCGGCCTGCTGCGCGATCATGTGCGTCAGCAGCGCATAGCTGGCGATATTGAAGGGCACGCCCAGGAAAATATCGGCGCTGCGCTGGTACAGCTGGCACGACAGCTTGCCGTCGGCCACGTAGAACTGGAAGAACGCGTGGCAGGGCGGCAGCTTCATGCGCGGGATATCGGCCACGTTCCAGGCCGACACGATCAGCCGGCGCGAGTCCGGGTTCGCGCGGATCTGCGCCATCAGGTCGGTGATCTGGTCGATATGGCGGCCATCCGGCGCCGGCCACGAGCGCCACTGCGAGCCGTACACCGGGCCCAGTTCGCCGTTCTCGTCGGCCCATTCGTCCCAGATGCTGACGCCGTTTTCCTGCAGCCAGCGCACGTTGGTCGAGCCCTGCAGGAACCACAGCAGTTCCAGGATGATGGACTTCAGGTGCAGCTTCTTGGTGGTCACCACCGGGAAGCCTTCGCGCAGGTCGAAGCGCATCTGGTAGCCGAACACCGAGCGCGTGCCGGTGCCGGTGCGGTCGGCCTTGTCGGTGCCATGCTCGTACACATGGCGCATGAAGTCGAGATACTGTTTCATCGGCGCGGGGCAGGGGATGTGACGCGGGCGCTGGGACCCGCAAAGCAGGCATTTTAAAGCAAGAAGGGCCACCCTTCCGGGCGGCCCTTCCTTCAGCGGGCCGGGGCGGCTGCCCCGGCACGGCGGCAAGCCTTAGTGGCTGCCAGCCGGTTCCTGCTGGTCGCGGCGCTTCTGCACCAGGTAGCCGGCACCCAGCACGCCGCCGATGATCAGCACGTACAGGCCCCAGTTGACCACCGGGTTGGCCTCGAAGAAGGCCTTGACCAGCGGCTCGTGCACGATCATCTTGACCGCCGTGAACGCCAGCACGCCCGCGCCCACGTAGATGATGGCCGGGAAGCGCGACATCAGCTTAAGCACCAGGCTCGAGCCCCACACCACGATGGGGATGCTGATCAGCAGGCCCAGCACCACCAGCAGGAAGCTGCCGTGCGCGGCGCCGGCCACGGCCAGCACGTTGTCCACGCCCATCACCGCATCGGCGATGATGATGGTCTTCATCGCGCCCCACAGGGTCGCGGCGCCCGAGCCGTGCCCTTCTTCACCGCCTTCGTCGGAGAGCAGCTTGTAGGCGATCCACACCAGCGCCAGGCCACCGACCAGCAGCAGCCCGGGGATCTTCAGCAGCCAGACCACGCCGATCGTCATGGCCGAACGCACCACCACGGCACCGATGGTGCCCCAGATGATGGCCTTCTTTTGCAGGTGCGGGGGCAGGTTGCGTGCCGCCAGTGCGATCACGATGGCATTGTCGCCGGCCAGCACCAGGTCAATGACGACAATCGACAGCAGCGCCGTCAGGAACTGCATCGTGAACAGATCGGTAAACCACTCCATGAACTCTCCTCAGGGTACAAAACAGCGCAAACGCGCACGCTTAACGTTGGTTCGCCTGGATTCGCGGAGCACGGGGCATGGGGGGCGCCTTTGCAAACCATGAAGTCCAGGTTGCAAAGGTCTTGCTCGACCACAAGCGCGGTATGCGCACCGGTGGTCAGCACAACCGGGGACGGAATCCCGGAATGACGATTGTGCTAAGGGCATCAGGCCCCGGAGCTACTCCCCTTTGAGGGTCGCGGGCCACTGAGGCCGCGCTGGGCGGCATTATAAACGAACTATTGCCGGTGTGGCTTATTGGGGGAGATACCGACTCAAGTTGCGGCGTGTGCTGCATCATGCCCATCCTGGCATGCAACGGTGCGCAATCCGCCGGATGCACCTATCCTTGAAGCTCGGCTCCGCCCGATGCGCGCCGGACAGCACAGGGGCGGGTTGCGGAGACCGGCGCGCACGACATGCACAGCGCGACCTTGGGGAATACGCAGTGAAGCAGTGACCATTCGCGACCACACAAGGAAACGTCATGCCGGCTGTCCAGAACCCGCCGAACGCCTCTTCCCAGCAGACCCCGCAGACCAATTCCCGCAACCACCACCACAACGGCCATGCCGTATCGCCGGCGCCCGGTGCCCAGCCCGCGCTGGTCGCACTGGCCAACGGCCCCGCGTACCGTCCGTCGCCGCAGCCCGAGTTCGTGCAGCAGTATTGCGAGGACAGCGGCGCCCTGCGCCGGCAGCTGCTGGCCGGGCTGTGCGCCGAGCCGGCCGCGATCAGTCCCAAGTTCTTCTACGACGTGCTCGGTTCGCGCCTGTTCGAGGCGATCACCGACCTGCCCGAGTACTACCCGACGCGCACTGAGGCGGCCATCTTTGCCAGCGCCGCCCCCGCCATCGCGGCACGCGCCGGCAGCGGCTGCGTGCTGGTGGACCTGGGCGCCGGCAATTGCGAGAAGGCCGCGCGCCTGTTCGGCAGCCTGCGTCCGGCACAGTACGTGGCCCTCGATATCTCGGTCGATTTCCTGCGCACGACGCTGTCGGCGCTGCAGCAGCAACATCCCGGCATCCCGATGCTGGGGCTGGGCGCCGACCTGTGCGCGCCGTTCGACCTGCCGCGCAACGTCAGGCGCGGCAGGCGGCTGTTTTTCTACCCGGGCTCGAGCATCGGCAATTTCTCCCCGATGGAAGCGCTGGCGCTATTGCAGCGGCTGCGCGGCGCGGCAGGGCGCGGCGATGGCGTGCTCATCGGCGTCGACCTGCACAAGGATGAGGCGGCGCTGGTGTCCGCCTACGACGATGCGCTGGGCGTCACCGCCGCCTTCAACCGCAATATGCTGCGCAACGTGAACCGGATCGTCGGCACCGACTTCGAGCTGGCGGACTGGCGCCATGTGGCCAGCTTCGACCGCGAGGCGTCGCGCATCCAGATGCACCTGGCGGCATGCCGCGACGTGCGCGTGCAGTGGGAGGGCGGGGCGCGCGAGTTCGGCGCGGGCGAGCGCATCCATACCGAGGATTCGTACAAGTACAAGCCTGACGATTTCGCGCTGCTGCTCGAAGCGGCCGGGTTTGAGGACCCGGTCTGCTGGACCGATCCGCGCGGCTGGTTCGCGGTGTTCCACGCGCGCGGCTGAGCCTGCCGGCCCTGCCCCGGGTTGCCGCCGGGCTGCTCCGGGCAGGGCCGGCAGGTGGTGTCATAATGGCCGCACCGGCGTGCGCTGCAGGCTGCACGCCGGTGCGGCCATTGCCTTCCCACTCCATCTAACTGCGAACTGCGCGGACTTGTCGATGAGCGGCTTTCCCATGCTTCCCGATCTCTATTTCACCGGCGGCAAGGCGGCCTGGTCCGACCCGCGCCGGCTGCCGCGCGAAGGCCTGGCGCAGGCGCTGGTCGAGACGCGCAACCGCACGCTGGCATGGCTGGCTGCGTTCGGCCAGACCCGCCGCGCCTGGGATGTGCCGCGCCAGTACGATGCCGACCCGCCGCTGTGGACGCTGGGCCATGTCGCCTGGCATGCGGAGTGGTGGTGCCTGCGCGGCGTGCGCCAGGTTGACCGCGGCGGCGTGCCGGTGCCGGTGGCGTCCGAGCCTGCGCTGCTCGATGGCGCCGACGAATGGTTCGATCCCGACCGCATCGGCCCGGACGAGCGCTGGGAAGTCACGCTGCCCGACGTGGCCGTGGTCAAGCGCTATGCCGCCGATGTGCTCGACGGCTTGCTGCGCCGCGTGGCATTGCTGCCCGACGACAGCGACCTGACCCTGTACCCGTACCGCCGCGCGCTGTTCCATGAAGATGCGCAGGGCGAAGGGCTGGCCGCGCTGCTGCAGGCGCTCGGCATGGCGCCCGCGGAATCGGCGCCCGCCGCCGGCAGTGCCCGGCTGGCCGGGCAGGGCGGCACGCTGCAGTTCCCCGGCGGGCGCTTCACGCTGGGCTGGAGCGAGCCCGACGGCTTTGCCTGGCCCGACGAACTGCCGCCGCAGCCGACCTATGTGCCGGCCTTCGAGATGGATGTCGCGCCGGTCAGCAACGCGCAGTTCCTGGAATTCATCGAAGACGGCGGCTACGAGCGGCCCGCGTGGTGGTCGGCGTCGGGCCGCCAGTGGCTGATGACGCAGGAGCGCTCATCCCCGCGCTACTGGTCACGCCACCCTGACTCGCGCCAATGGATGGTGGAGCGCTTCGGCACGCTGCGCACGCTCAATCCCGACGAGGTGGTGCGCCACGTGACGCTGTTCGAAGCACAGGCGTGGTGTGTGTGGGCCGGCCGGCGCCTGCCGGCGGAATCGGAATGGGAGCTGGCAGCCACGCAGAACCGCGGGCTGCAATGGGGCGCGTTGCGCGAGTGGACGGCGACGCCGTACGAGCCTTACGCGGGCTTCAACGCGGCGCCGTCGGACGGCGAGTTTGTCGGCCGCTTCAGCACGCACCAGGCGGTGCGCGGCGTATCGTTCGCCAGCCCGTCGCGGCTGCGCCATGCGCGGGCGCGCTGGGCGCTGCTGCCGGAGGATGACCTGGCGTTCGTCGGCTTCCGGACCTGCGCGCTGTAGCGTCTTTCGCGCGCATGCAAAAAGGGCACCCTCGGGTGCCCTTTTTGCTGCCGGTGGCAAGGTGCGCTCAGCGCACCGGCCCATCAACGCTCGTAGCGCGAGCGGCTGTTGCGGTTGCCGCCATTGCCACCGTTGCCACCATAACCGCCGCCAAAGCCGCGGTTGCCGTCACGGTTGCCGAAGCTGCGGCCTTCGCCGTTGCCGCGGTAGCCGCCGCCGTTGCGGTTGTCGTCGCCGAAGCTGCGGGCGCCATCGCGGTTGCCGAAGCCGCCGCGGTTGTCGTCGCCGAAGCTGCGGCCGCCTTCGCGGTTGCCGAAGCCACGGGCGCCGTCGTTGCCGCCGCGGTAGCCACCATTGCCGCCCTGGCCACGGTAGCCGCCTTCACGGTTGCCGAAGCCGCCGCGGTTGTCGTCGCCGAACGGGCGCGCGCCTTCCGTGCGGTTGCCGAAGCCGCGGCTTTCGCCGCCGAACTTGCGCTCGCCAAAGCTGCGCTCGCCGCCGTTGCCGCCGAACTTGCGGTCACCGAAGCTGCGTTCGCCGCCACGGTAGCCGCCGCCATTGCCACGGAAATCACCACGGCCGCCCGGCTTGCCGCCGAAGTTCGAGCGCGGCTTGGGCTGGCGGCGCGGTTCCAGGCCTTCGATCACCGAAGCGTCGACGCGCTGGTTGGTAAAGCGCTCGATGCGGCGCCACTGGAACACGTCGCCGTGGTTGACCAGGTTGATGGCGATGCCCGAGCGGCCCGCGCGGCCGGTGCGGCCGATGCGGTGCACGTAGTCCTCGGCCTGCTTGGGCAGGTCGAAGTTCACCACGTGGGTGATGTCGGGCACGTCGATGCCACGTGCGGCCACGTCGGTGGCCACCAGGATGCGCAGGTTGCCGCGGCGCAATGCGGTCAGCGTGCGGTTGCGCGCGCCCTGGGTCATGTCGCCGTGCAGCGCGCCGGCGGCAAAGCCGGTGTCGGACAGGCGCTCGGCCAGCGAGTCGGCATCGCGCTTGGTCGCGGTGAAGACGATGGCCTGCTTCAGGCCGACATCGCGCAGCAGGTGGTCAAGCAGGCGCTCCTTGTGCGACATGTCGTCGGTGTAGTGCAGGCGCTGCTCGATATGGCTCTGGTCGGCGCGGGCCGCGGCGATCTCGATGCGTTGCGGATCCTTCAGCTGGCGCGAGGCGAGCTGGGCGATGCGCGCATCCAGCGTAGCCGAGAACATCAGCGTCTGGCGAGAAGCCGGCGTGGCGTTGACGATGGCGTCGATGTCGTCGGCAAAGCCCATGTCGAGCATGCGGTCGGCCTCGTCGAACACCAGCATCTGCAGTGCCGACAGGTCGATGCGGCCGGCGTCGATATGATCGAGCAGGCGGCCCGGCGTCGCCACCAGGATGTCAGGCATCTTGGACAGCGCGGCCAGCTGCTTGGGGTAGGGCATGCCGCCCAGGATGCTGGCGCAGACGATGCGGCGCAGGTTGCGGCCGTACTTGGCGGCGGCTTCGGTCACTTGCAGCGCCAGTTCGCGCGTCGGGGTCAGCACCAGCAGTGCGGGCTGGGCCGGCGACGGACGGGGGCGCTTGCCCTTCATGCGCTTGGCGGGTTCAGTCGAGCGCTGCGGCGCCGGCATTTCACTGATGCGCTGGATCGCGGGCAGCATGAATGCGGCGGTCTTGCCCGAGCCGGTCTGGCTCGACACCAGCAGGTCGCGGCCGGCCAGGAAGGCGGGAATGGCCTGGGCCTGCACCGGAGTCGGCGTGTTGTAGTTCAGTTCGGAAAGCGCGCGCAGGATGGCCGCGTCGAGGCCAAGCCTGGCAAAGCCGCTTTCGGTCGCAGCGGTTTCAGTGGCGGCCTGGGCTTCGGCTGCCGGGCTGCCGTTGAGCATGGCGTCGAGCTTGTCGAGCGGGCTCTCGATAATCTGGGCAGCGTCGGAAGTGATCGAAGCGTCGGTCGCGGAGGCAATAGCTTGCTCCGCACGAAGGTCGTGCTGGGTCATGTCGTAATGATCAAATAAATGCATGGCACCCCGAACGCAGAATGGGGTGGGCGCAGTGCAAAGTCTTAAAAAGGCTTCGGCGCCAATCGGTGAGGCCGTTACGACAGACACAGCTGGCAGTACGGCGGCAGGCAGGGCGTTGGCTGGTTCCGCTGGGCGGTCCGGCCATGTCCCTGGCAGGCAAACAGCTCAGGTTTCAGGCTGTTCAACAGGATCGGAGACGAGGCGACGTCAGGTGAGCGGTGCGTTCTGCTGGGCGGCTGGCGCAAACAACAACTAGGCGTCCGGCAGCGAGGAAACAGAGCTTGGGAGGGCAGCGGATTCGCCGCGGCATTGAGGTGAAGCCGGTGCCGGGCGGTTGGCGGATCTCACAGTTGCGAAACTCACGGCGCGGATTATAGCAGAGTGAGAAAATTTTGTTGCACTGCGAAAACGTAACCAGATATGTCAGCCTGGCGTCACCTGCATGCGCCGCTGGCGACACCCTGGCGCGCCGCAGGCGCCGGCCGGGTTGAAAGGCCGCGGCCCCTGCCTATACTGGAGGCGCGAGCACACAGGATGCCCGCACGGGGCGGACGAAAAACGTTCCCGCTTTGACCTCCTCCAGCGGCATTGGGCCGCTGCTAGCGGCAAGCATTGCGGTCATTGCCCCAAGCGCCAGTCTTCCTGCGACTCTCCGGGTGGTCCGGATGGGCGTCCGCTTCATGGGCGGAATCATGGGAAGCCTGCCTGGCAAAGAATGACCGAACTGTTGACCGCGTGACCGAGAAGGTCCGGGCCCGTCCGCAACCAAGCCCGCCAGTGACTGGCGGGCTTTTCATTTGATCGACCGCTTCTCTCTACCCGTTGCCGCCCGCGCTTAGCCGCCCGTCCCCTTGTCTGCAGGTTTTCGGGGCAACCGGCCCAGCGGGACTTCCCGCGGCATCACGTGGCGATTGCCGGGCAGGCCGCCCGGGTAATCGACGATGCGCGCCGGTCCGCTGCGCCGCAGCCCATGCCATCCCTGGCCGCCGGCGGTGCGCCCGCCGCCCAGGATGGCGGTCATGGCCTGCCGGTCGAGATCCACGCTGTCGGACAAATCCTTGATGACGATTACTGCCATGGCTGTCTCCGGTAATGCGGCGCCACGGCCATGCGGCCGCGGGACCGCTTCAGTATAGGCGGCGGCCCGCGGTGCACTCGCGGGCCGGCCGCCGCTCCCCGTATTACCCAGGCGCTCAGACCGCGGCGAAGTTGCCGGCCCATTGCGACGGGTTGACATCGACGCTCACAGGGCCTGCGCCGTGGCCGACGAAGCTGTTGTTGAGCGTGTTGACATTGATGCTCTGCAGCTGGGCGATGTTCTGGTTGACGTTGACGGTCACGTTGGCCAGCGGGCCGACGTTGCCGACACCGCGGGTGAGCCAGGAATTGCCGCCGCGCACGGCGCGCAGCGAGGCACGGTCGAGGTCTTTGCTGACGGCGAGGTCGCGAACGATGATGGATGACATGATGGCGCTCCTTCAGGTGATTCGATGAGGGTTCCGGAGCGGCTGGCGCGGGGCTTGCATATGGCCACCGCGCGCCGCGGCCGTGGCTGGATCAGCCGTAGATGTTGTTGGTGGCGTTCTGGTTGGTGTGCACGTTCGACTTGACGTGATCCAGGAAGGCCGAGCCGTTGCCGTTCAGGTTGGTAACGGTCTGCATCTGTGCGATCGACTGCTTGGCGTCGATGCTGCCGTCGAACGCCAGCTTGATCGGCGCGTAGACGGCGGCGAAGGGCAGGTAGGCGAGGCCGCCGCGCACGGCGTGCATGCGCTTGCTGTCGAGGGTTTCGGCGGCGGACAGGTCTTTGATGGTCAGCGTGGTCATGATGGTCTCCGGGTCTCGGTATGTGTGAGTGGGCAGCTATGGCGCGGGGCTCAGCCGTAGATGTTGTTGGTGGCGTTCTGGTTGGTGTGCACGTTCGACTTGACGTGGTCCAGGAACGCGGAACCGTTGCCGTTCAGGTTGGTGACAGACTGCATTTGCGCGATTTCCTGCGTGGCGGTGATGCTCTTGTCGATCGACAGCTTCAGCGGCATGTACACCGCGGCGAACGGCATGTAGGTCATGCCGCCGCGCACGGCTTGCATGCCCTTGCGGTCCAGGGTTTCGGCGGAGGACAGGTCCTTGATGGTCAGCGTGGTCATGATGGTCTCCAGTGGCGGAAGGTATTGCGTTTGGGTTTGGATTCGAGCATCGGGTTGGTGTCGCGCTCGGTTGGGATATCGCAGGGAGCGTGCCAGCGCCGCAGCCGGCTGCGCGCGGCGCGCGCAAATGCCTGAAAACAAGGGGTTTTTGACGGGCATGTCGGCTTTCCGGCACCGGTCGTGTGCGCCATTGCGGGCCACTGGATGGCGGTGCCGGGCCAACATGTGTGGCGCCGGTGTTGGCCCCGCAGTGACAGTCGGCGCCGATCGCGGCCGACGAATGCCGGCGCCGCACGCGCACGGCGTTGCGTGCCGGCAGCGCAGCGCAAGCGCACGGATTGCGCATGCCATGGGTGCGCACTAGTATCCATCGAAGACAGGGCAATTTCGCACTGCACACAGCGCGGGCAACCCTGCCCGAAAACCATGTCAGGGCGAGCCGTGGCCAGTCTTAAAGACCTGATCCGAAAGTTCCAGAGCGGCGGACTGTCCGACGACGAATTCGTTGCGTCGTTCGAGACTGCGCTGGCCCAGGACCCCACTTCGCCCAGCCAGGCGGCGCGCGTGGTCATCGAGGAAAACACCCGATTCCCGTTCCCGCCCGCGGTCTATGCCGAAGTGATGCGGCGCATCGAGCGCCGCAGTGCGACCCAGTACGAGGGCGTTACCGAAGCCACGCGCATGGCCACCGGGCCGCAGACAGGTTCGCTCTACGCGACCTCACCCGAGGCCGGCACCTTGCCGCCGGCGGCACATGCCAAGGGCGTGGGCGATACGCTGAACGGCCGCTTCGTGCTGGAAGAGTGCCTGGGCGTGGGCGGCATGGGCACGGTGTACAAGGCGCTCGACCTGCGCAAGCTGGAGGCGTCCGACCGCAAGCCCTATATCGCCATCAAGGTGCTGAACCTGCAGTTCAGCGGCCATCCCAAGTCGCTGATCGCGCTGCAGCGCGAGGCGCGCAAGGCGCAGACGCTGGCGCACCGGAATATCGTTACCGTTTACGACTTCGACCGCGACGGGCCGGTGGTCTTCCTGACCATGGAATACCTGTCGGGCAATTCGCTCAACCACGTGCTGAAGGCGCCCGGCTTCAGCGGCATGCCGATGGCGCGCGCCATGCCCATCATCAACGGCATGGGCAATGCACTGGCCTATGCGCACGAGCGCGGCTTCGTGCACTGCGACTTCAAGCCTGCCAACGTGTTCCTGACCGACAGCGGCGAGGTCAAGGTGATCGACTTCGGCATCGCGCGCGGCTTCCTGCCGCCGGCTGACGAGTCCGACCGCACCGTGTTCGATCCCGGCTCGCTGGGCGGCATGACGCCGGCGTATGCGAGCCCGGAGATGTTCGAGCACCGCGAGCCAGACCCGCGCGACGATATCTACGCGCTGGCCTGCGTGACCTACGAACTGATCACAGGCAAGCACCCGTACCAGCGCATGTCGGCCAACCAGGCGCGCGAGGCGGGCGTCAAGCCGCCGCAGCCGCCGCAGCTCAGCCGCACGCAGTGGAAAACGATGCGCGAGGCACTGTCGCTGAATCGCGCCACGCGCACGCCAACCGTCGCGCGTTTCCTGCATGGCATGAGCGCGGTGCCGATGACCACGCCGTCGCAGCGTTCGCCGATGATGATCGGCGGTGTCGCCGCCGTGCTCGCCGGGGTGTCGGCGATCGGCTACTACGCCTGGCATGCGCAGCGGCAGCCCGCCACGGCGCCGGCCGAGACGCGTGCGGAGGCGCCCCCCACGCAGCCTGTCACACCTCCCGCGCCGCCACCAGAAGCGCCAGCGCCGGCGCGCCCAGCGGTGTTTTCCATGGCCGAGGTTACCAAGGCGCTCGCCGCCGTGCCGTGTTCGCTGCTCAACGCCAGCGAAAAGGCCCATACGCTGCGCGTGCGCGGCTTCCTGGCCGAAAGCGTGGGGCCGGCGCGCCTGCGCGAGCAGTTGGCGAAGTTGCCCGGCGTGAAGGGCGTGACCGTCGAGACGCAGCCGCTTGCGGATGACAAGTGCGAGGTGGCGAAACTGGTCGCGCCGTACTGGTCAGGCAATCGCGAAGGCGGCACCGCCTCGTCGTTGCGGTTGCGTGGCAAGAGCTCGCAGCTGACCGATGGCTCGCCGCTGGTGCTGGAGCTGCGTACGCCGGCGCAGGAGTCCTATGTCTACGTCGATTACTTCGCGGCCGACGGCAAGGTCGCGCACATGGTGCCCAGCTCGCGGGTGTCCGCCCACCAGGCTCCGGCAGGGCACCAGGCGACGATCGGCGAAGGTGGCGCCTGGGTTGTGTCGGCCCCCTTCGGCACCGAGCTGGTGGTGCTGCTGACGACGCCGGTGCCGCTGTTCGAAGGGCGCCGCACGGAGGTGGAAGGGCAGCAGGATTACCTGCGCGCGCTGGAAAAGCCGCTGGCGCAGATGGCGCGCACCTATGGCAACGACCGCATCAGCGCGGACGTAGTGCAGATCTCGACGCGTGCGCGCTGACGGGCGCACGCGTTGGCTTGCGCTTCACCGACGGGCTTCGTGCGCGCACGCTATTTCATGTCGCGCGCCACGCGGAAGCCGTTCTGCGACTGCCGCACGCTCGGGCTGTACTTGAAGCGCGTGGAAGACACCATGTAGCTGGCCCCTTCGCGCCACGAGCCGCCGCGGATCACGCGCGAGCCGCACGCGTTCTCGTTCCAGGCGCGCCCGTCCGCGGGAGCGCCCTTGTACGAGCTGTGCCAGCAGTCGGCCACCCATTCCCACACGCTGCCGTTGACGTCATGCAGGCCCCACGGGTTGGCGGCGAACGAGCCCACCGGCGCCGGCGCATCGTTGCTCCACGGATCGCCGCAGTCCTTGCAGTTGGCGTTGCCCTTGCGCATCTGGTCGCCCCACCAGAACGCGCTGGCGGTGCCGCCGCGCGCCGCGTATTCCCATTCCGCTTCCGTCGGCAGGCGGTAGGCCTTGCCGGTGGTCTTGCTCAGCCACTCCACGTACTGTTGCGCATCGTCCCAGCTGACATCGCGGACCGGTGAGTTCTTCGCGCTTTCAGCAACGGTCGGCACGCGCTGGCAGCCGCCGGCGTCGACGCAGGCATTCCACTGCTCGACCGTGACTTCGAAGCGGCCGATCGCGAACGGCTGGCCGATGGTGACGTGATGCGGCGGCTTCTCCGCCGGGTCGCTGGCACTGCTGCCCATGGTGAAGCTGCCCGCGGGCAGCGGGATCAGCACCGGGCATGTCGGGCAATCGCGAATTTCGCCGGCGCGGGCTGGCGGTGGCGCAACGCTGATCGAGCCACCGGCCGCGGCGCCGGCCTTGGGTGCTGCCGCTGAGGGCGGAGCAGGAGCCGGCGCGGAACGGGCAGCGGCAGGTGCCGACGCGGCCGGCGCTCGCGAAACCTGCCCGCCCGAGGAAGTGCCGGACCGGGGCGGCGGCGCGGCCTGCTTCTGTGCCTTAGACGCGGGCGCAGGTGCCGGCGCCGATGCCGAAGCACGCAGCCGCTCGAGCCGTGACTTGGCCAGCACCGCGAAGCGCCCGTTGGGATATTGCTTCAGGTACGCCTCGTAGTCGGCGGCATAGTTGCTGTTCTTGATCGATTCCCAGAAGCTGAGCTCATACTGCTCGTCGGTGTTCTTGGGCAGGATGCCGGCCAGCAGCAGCGTGTCCGTGGACGCAGCGGACGCCGCACCCATGGAAAGTGCGGTGGAGGCGAGAATCCCGGCCATCGCGGCCAGATGCACGACTGGTAGATTGCGCCACATCTTCACACCTCGTCGGACGGCAGCGAACCCGATTGCATGCCGGCACATGCGTTGCGGACGCTTTGTGGTGTTGCCGAGACCTAGACCGGCTTGCTTCAAGATAGCACAGCGCCTGTGTCCCGGGCCAAGCATTGCAAAGCCGCCCCGCTTCGCCGGGGTCGCATTTTCCGGGCTTGCGTCCTAACCTGAATGACGAATCGCCGAGCGCTGGCCAACAAGCAACAAGAATGGGCTGACGGGACAACGTGATCGGGTTTCGGGCAGATCTCCGGGGAGGGCGTATGTCCAGACGATTCCTGTTCCGCCTGGCGGCGGCCGCCGTGTTCGCGGCCGCGCCATCGCTGTCGCTGTCGACAGCCGCGCCACCCAACGCCGAGGCCTACATCATCTGGCCGCACGACGGCACGGTGATCACCGGCGGCAAGTTCTGGGTGCGCATGGGGCTGCGCAACATGGGTGTGTGCCCCAAGGGCATCGAGCTGCCACGCTGCGGCCACCACCACCTGTTGATCGACGTCGAGCTGCCGCCGCTGGATAAGGAGATCCCGAACGACCGGAACCACCTGCACTTCGGCGCGGGCGAGACCGATGCGCGCATCGAACTGCCGCCGGGCAAGCACACCTTGCAACTGCTGATGGGCGACGCCAAGCACATACCGTTCGAGCCGCCGATCTATTCGAAGAAGATCACGATCACCGTGCGCTAGCGTTGCGTGCGGCGTGGCATCGCACGGCCACCACGGGAGAGGGTTATGTCCAGATCCAGACTACTTGCTGCCGCTGCGCTCGCTGCCAGCGTGCTGGTGTCGTTCGCAGCCCAGGGCGGATCCACGCCGGCGCCGCCGAATGCCTATCTCTATATCGGCTGGCCCAATGACGGGCAGGTGATGCCTGCCGGAAAGCCGTTCAAGGTATGGTTTGGATTGCGCAACATGGGGGTGGCGCCAAAGGATGTGAAGTATGCCAACACCGGGCACCACCACTTGCTGATCGACGTCGAGCTGCCGCCAATGGACAAGGAAATCCCGAACGACCGGAACCACCTGCATTTCGGCGCGGGAGAGACTGAAACCATGCTGGAACTGCCGCCCGGCAAGCATACGCTGCAGCTGATCATGGGGGATGACAAGCACATCCCCACAAATCCGCCCGTGTATTCAAAGCGAATCACAATCTACGTAAAGTAAAACGCCCCCCATGTGACCGGCGCGCAGCGCAGCCGAAGGCGTTCCTGCGTTGCCGTCAGCAGCAGGGTACCGGCCCTGCTGTCACAGCACACCCAACACACACCCTCAACGTGTTGGGTCGAACCCACCAGCCAGTGCCCTTCAAAAGCAGCGGCAACCTGAGCCTGAAGGGCAAGGTCGAATAAAAAACCCCTTATTTTCAGGCGTTTACAAAACGCCAACCCCCAGCCGCACCCTCCTGGCACGCTCCCTGCGATATCCCAACCGAGCGCGACACCAACCCGATGCTCGAACCCCAACCCAGGCAACACCATCCTCACCAGGAGCCCATCATGACCACGCTGACCATCAACGACCTGACCACCATCGACACCCTGGACCAGAAGCGCATGCACGCCGTCCGCGGCGGCTTCGCCTATGTCCCGTTCGTCGCCGCCTACATGCCGCTGAAGCTGTCGATCGACAAGAGCATCACCGCCACGCAGGAAATCGCGCAACTGCAGAACGTCACCAACATGAATGGCAACGGTTCCGCGTTCCTGGACCACGTCAAGTCGAACGTGCACACCAACCAGAACGCCACCAACAACATCTACGGCTGAGCCCCGCGCCATAGCTGCCCACGCACCCACGCACACATCGATACCCGGAGAACGATCATGCTGACCATCAAAGACCTGGCCGCCACCGAAACCCTCGACAGCAAGCGCATGCAAGCCGTGCGCGGCGGTCTCGCCTACATGCCCTTCGCGGCGGTCTACGCCCCGATCAAGTTCAAGCTAGACAGCAGCATCACCGCCACGCAGGAAATCGCGCAGATGCAGACCGTCACCAACCTGAATGGCAACGGCTCGGCCTTCCTTGACCATGTCCGTTCGCATGTGGATACCAACCAGAACGCCAGCAACAATATCTATCGTTGAGAAGCTTGTTGAGATGGCGCCGCGCCGCGAGGGTGTCCTCGCGGCGCGCCTCATGTGCCCATCCATGGCCGACTGCATCGGATTTCGCCTGATGCAGATCGGGGTTGGAGCGCGCGCCCGCGCGCACCACAATACAGACAGACCTCCGCGGCCACGGCACGCCAGTGTGTTCCCCGCCGCGCACGCACGCAGGATCGCACCGTGCCCGTATCCCTTACTGCCGCTCCCCGGGTCATGCCGACCCAAGCCTCGCGCCGCCTGGCCTGGCTCGCTTCCGCCGCATGCGCCGCGCTGCTGGCCGGCTGCGCCGATTTCCGGCCGCCGGTGTACCAGCGTCCGGAAACGCCGGCCAAGGCCGAATGGTCGCGCCAGGATTCGATCACGGTGTCGCCAAAGGACGCGGTGCAGCCCAACTGGTGGCACAACTTTAACGACCCGTACCTCGACGGCCTGATCGACCAGGCGCTGGCCGGCAACTACGACATCAAGGTGCTGGCCGCGCGCATCCGCGTGGCGAATGCGCAGATCGGCGAAGCACGTGCCGGCGGGCTGCCGGTGATCGATATCGGCGCCGGTGCGAGCTTCGAGAAAAGCACCGGGCAGAAATCCACCTGGACCTACAACGCGGGCGCGCAGCTGAACTGGGATATCGATATCTGGGGCAAGGTCGAGAAGGGCGTGCAGGCGCAGACCGCCGAGTTCCGCGCCACCGAGGCCGACTGGCGCGCCGGCTACCTGACGCTGGTGTCCAATGTATCGACCACTTACTTCACGATCCTGCAGTTCGACGAGCAGATCGAGCAGCAGACGCGCACCGTCGCCAAGAACGGGCAGATCCTCACCACTTACCAGGCCATGTACCAGAATGGCCTGGCGCCCAAGATCCGCGTCATGCAGCAGCAGGCTGAAATCAACCGGCTCAACAAGGATCTGCTGGAGCTGCGCCGTTCGCGCGATGTGGCGGAAAACGCGCTGGCCACGCTGGTGGGCGTGCCCGCGGGCAACCTCAAGGTACCGGCGGGACGCCTGCAGGACCGCGTGCAGCCGCCCAGCGTGCCGGCCGGCCTGCCGTCGCAGTTGCTGGCGCGCCGGCCCGACATCGTCGCGGCCGAATATCGCGTGCTGGCGGCCTACAACATCGTCGGCCAGGCGCGGCTGGCGCAGCTGCCCAGCATCAGCCTGACCGCGCGCGGCGGCACCGCCAGCTTTGCGCTGAGCGACCTGCTCAAGTCCTTCACCTTCGGCTTCATGCCGAGCATCAACCTGCCCATGCTCGATCCCAGCGTGCGTGCGCGCGTGAAGACCACCGAAGCGCAGGTGGGCGTGGCGGAAAACGAATATGGCCGCGCCGTGATGACGGCGTTCGAAGAGGTGGAGAGTGCACTGGTCAACGTCGATGCGCACAAGAAGCAGCGCGTCGAGCTGCAGCAGCAGGTGGAGCAGCTGCGCGTGGTGTCGGCACAGATCGAGGCGCAGCTCAGGGAAGGCGTGGTTTCGCAGCTCGAAGTGTTCGAGACCGAGCGCTCGCTGCTGAACGCACAGCTGCAATTGTTGGCGGTCCACCAACAGATTCTGGCCGACACTGTCACGCTGTACAAGGCGCTTGGCGGCGGCTGGCCCGACACCGAAGTGCGCAACACGGCGGCCAGCCAGCCGCAATAGTGCGCTCGCTGCCGCGCGGCGCGGGCCGGTGCCTGCGGTACCTGCCACGACCTTCACGCGCGGCGTGACGCATGCGTACGCAACGCGTTGCGCAATGCCTTGCGCCACGCGTGCAGCCCTTGCCTCTTTCCCTGCCCGACTCAGTGAAAACACGCGCCTGCACGCGAGCCGCAGCCGATTGACTAGCCTAAGCCGTCGCCTACTATGTTCTTAGTCGCTTCACCCCCCTTGGCCGGCCGCTGCGGCAGCCGCGCTGTTGGCTCCCTGGAAACATGGCTCCTGACGAAGCACTGATCATGGAAATGCCGGTGAAAATGGCCCAGGGGATCGCTCGGGAGTCGAGCCAGGAACTGGCAAGGGAATTCGATGTGTTCCTGACGCCGGTCTCGCGGCCGGACCTGGGCGAGATCCGCATCGACGAAGACCTGTTCCCGGTCGGCCGCACCGAGCTGCCATTCGCCGCCTATCCCGAAGACCTCGCGGCGCCGCTGTCGCGGCGCCATGCGCGCATCTTTGCCGAGCAAGGCGTGGTCTATGTTGCCGACCTGGGCAGCAAGAACGGCACGCGCGTGAACGGCGCGGCGGTGGCGCGGCAGCCGGCGCAACTGCGCGATGGCGACGAGCTGGCATTCGGCCCGGCGCTGTCGTTCCGCGTGCGGCTGTCGCCGCGGGCACCGCAGCCGGAGCCGCCGCGGGTCGCGCTGACGCTGCTGCCGGAACGCGACGATGTCGGGCTGCAGCCGATTCATGTCGACGGCTTCCCGTACCTGATCAGCAAGGCCGACGATGCCTTTGCGCGCTATCGCGACAACTATCCGCAGCAGGTCAACTACCTGTCGCGCCGGCACGCGCATGTGTACCTGAAGGGCGGCGTGCCGTTCCTGGAAGACCTGGGCAGTACCAACGGCACCTTCGTCAACGGCAGGCGCCTGGCGGACCACGGCGTGCCGCTGGACAACGGCGACCGCATTGCGTTCGGCGGCAGCCATTTCGTCTACAAGGCCGAGGTCCGCCGCGCCGGCGACGACGATGCCACCGCGACGCGGACCACGCTGGAGCCCGCCGTACCGGCGCAGGTGCCGGCTGAACCGGCCGCACACGACGCCGCACACGACGAAGATGACCGCACCACCTTTGTCGGCGCCGCCGATTCCTTCCTGGACATCTTCTGCGTCGACTACGCCTCGCACCAGGAAGACGAAGTCAACGCCGACGCCGAAGCCCAGGCCGCTGCCGCGACCGCCGCGCCAGACCGCGCGCATCCGCCGCGCAAGCGCGGACGCATTGCGCTGCTGCTGGCGGAGGCGGCGCGCAGCTTCGGCCTCGACGACGGCGCACGCCTGCGGCGCGCCGCGCGCTGGGGCGGCGCGCTGTTGCTGCTGGCCGTGCTGGCCGGCGCGGCGCTTTACTGGCGCGGCGCCGACGAGCGCGCGGTGCAGACCCTGCATGCGGCGGGCGACTACGCCGGCGCGGCGAAGGCGGCCGACCGCTATCTCGCACGCCATCCCGGCGATGCAGAGGTGCAGGCGCTCGGCACCGAAGCGCTGCTGCGCGCCTACGTGCCCGGCTGGGTCGCGAAGCTCAAGGCCGGCGACTTCGGCGGTGCCGATGCCGCGCTCGCGCAGATGCGGCAGCTCGGCGCGAATAACGCCGACGCCCGGCCGCTGGTGGCCGAACTCGAATGGATCGGCCGGCTCGAACGCTATGCCGCGCAGCGGGGTGCCGATGCGCCGATCCGCCTCTACGCCGATGAGGCGCCGATCCGCGAGCTGCTGGCGCACTGGAACCAGGACACCATCGCGCACCAGCGCGCGCTGGGCCGCATTGCCGCCGACGTGCCGGCATTCCGCGACCTCTATGCCGATGCGCTCAGCGACGTGCGCCGGCTGCAGAACGATGCGTCGGTCTACCTGGCGGCGATCGGGCGGCTCGACACCAGCATCGCCACCGAACTCGGCCGCGATCGGCCGGAAGCGCTGCAGCCGGTGATCGCCGACTATCGCGAGAAATACCCGCGGCTGGCGGGCCTGGACCAGGTGCAGGCGGACCTGGACCGCTACACCGCGCTGCTGCAGGCCTTGCGCGCGCGCCGCCCCGGCACGCTGGTGGCGCGGCTGGCGGACAGCCGCTTCGCCACGCCGCCGTTCCAGGCGCAGTTCGCGCAACTGTCGCCGCGGCTGCCGCCGCCGGAGATGGCAACGCAGTACGCCAGTGCGGCCAGCGCGTGGCAGCAGGGCGACAGCAACACCGCGCTGGCGGGATTCAGGCGCATCCAGGGCGGCGCATGGAGCGACGATCTCGCACGCGACCTCGCGCACAAGCAGAAGGTGGCGGCGCAGTTTGCCGAGCTGCAGGCCGCGCGCGGCAGCAAGGGCTATGAAGACCGCCTGCTCGGCTTCTACGCCATGCTCGACGCCGACGAAGACAAGTTCTTCGCCAGCGCGGTGGAAGCCGATGTCAACGGCGTGCGCGACAGCGCGCTGCGGCGCGCGCGCGAACTGATGGGCAGCGCCGTGGCCGCGTGGAAGCAATACCGCAGCAACGGCGTGATCGGCAGCGAGCAGCGGCTCGAACCCGGCATCTCGCCCAGGTTCCGCGCGCAGGCCCGGCTGCTGTCGCAGGCGCAGGACGATGCGCGCCAGGGCATGCGCATCTTTACGCAGCTGCGCGCCGGCGAAAGTGCGGACCTGGCGCAGCTGGCCAAGGTCGAGGAAGAGATCCGCGCCGAGGCCGACCAGCAGCGCCATGCGCTGCGTGAATTGCGCACCGTGCTCGATCCCGCCGTCCTCAAGACCAAGCTCGAGCTGATCGGCGGCGAAGACAGCGGCAAGGTACCCGCGGATGCCGCCCCGAGTGACGCGGCCAACGCGGCGAACCCCGCGCCGCAGCAGCCAGCGAGGCAGCCATGAAAGACGATTCCCGCCAGGCCGGCCTGAAGCCGCTGTCCGAAGCGCTCGAAGACCACAGCGCCGAGGGTATCGGCCTGCTTACCGCCGAACCGTCGCGGCTGGGCATGCTGACCATCGTCACCACGTTTGCGCTGGTGGTATGCGGGCTGGTGTGGTCCTTCGTCGGCCATGCCGATGTCATCGTCACCGCGCAAGGCACGCTGGCACCCGAATCGGAAGTGCGGCGCTTCTATGCCCCTGTCGACGGCGAGCTGGCCGACCTGTACGTCGCCGAAGGCCAGCCGGTGTCCAAGGATGACGTGCTGGCGCGGCTGAACGCGCGCGGCGCGATCGAGGCCGCCGCCAATGCGCTGGAAGCGCAGCTCAAGCTGGAGGATTCCGAGCGCGAATGGAAGCAGTTCCCGGAGAAAAAGGCGCTGATGGAACGCCGCGCCAACGCGCTCAAGCAGCAGATCGACGTGGCCACGCGCCAGCACGAGAACCGCCTTGCCCAGGGCACCACGCGGCTGGCCGAGGAACAGCGCGCGCAGCTGCAGGAGGCGCGCAGCAACCTGGAAAACGCCCGGCGCGCGCGCGAGTTTGCGCGCCAGGAGCAGGACCGCTATGCGCGCCTGCTGGCGCTGCCCGGCGGCGGCGGCGTGTCGCAGTCGCAGCTCGATGCCAAGCGCGCCGCGGCGCAGGACGCCGAGAACAACCTGCGCGTGGCGCAGTCGCGGCTGAGCGAGCTTGATGCCCGGCTGTCCCGCGAGATGACCCAGGCCAGCGCGCTGCTCGAAAGCAGCGGGCAGGACCTGGCCGGGCTGCGCGTGCAGTACGACGCGGCGCTGCGCGAGATCGCCAGCACCGAAGACAAGCTGCGGCTGCAGGTACAGACCGCGCGGCTGGTGGCGGACGCCGCCGCGCGCATCCGCTTCGAGAATATCGACAAGGACAATTTCCTGCTGATCCTGGCGCCGGTGTCGGGCGTGATCACCGATGTCACCTCCACCCAGCGCGGCGACAAGGTGCAGGCCAACACGCCGCTGGGCGGGATCGCGCCCAAGGATGCGCGCCCGGTGGTCAAGATCGTCATTGCCGAGCGCGACCGCGCCTTCCTGCGCGAGGGGCTGCTGGTCAAGCTCAAGTTCAGCGCCTTCCCGTACCAGCGCTACGGGATCATCGAAGGCACGCTGGAATTCATTTCGCCCGCGACCAAGCCGGGCCCCGACAAGCAGCCGGTCTACGAGGGCAGGGTGCGCCTGGCGCGCGACTACTACACCGTGGCCGACAACAAGTATCCGTTGCGCTATGGCATGACCGCCACGGCGGAGATCGTGGTGCGCGAGCGCCGCCTGATCGACCTGGGGCTCGACCCCTTCCGCGAGGTGGCGGGGTAACCGCCGGCAGCACCGGCAGCAGCCGGGGGAATACAGGAACAGCCAATCCGGATGCCCGTGCTAACGCATAGGGCCGTCAAAAGGAGCCTAGACATGACTGGCATTGTCCGTATCGACGACGAGGTGCTCGGCGTCGAGGAATTCGTTCGGCTGCTCAAGCTGACCGGGCAGTTCGAAGGTCTGGTCGAGCAGATGGTGCGCGACAAGCTGACGGTGCACGCCGCGAAGCGTCAGGGCATGGTGGTCACGCCCGAAGAAATCCAGGAGCGCGCCGACCAGTTCCGCCGCGTGCAGGGGCTGCACCGCGCCGCCGACATGAACCACTACCTCGATGCGCTCAATGTCAGCCTCGACGAGTTCGAGGCGTTCATCACCGACAACCTGTACCAGGAGCGGATGATGGAGCAGGTCTGCAGCGACGCCGCGGTGCAGGAGTACTTTGCGCTGAACTCGCCGCGCTTCGACAGCATCGAGGTCAGCCATATCGTGGTCGACAGCGAAGGCAAGGCCAAGGAGCTGATCTCTTACCTGCAGGACGATCCGGACGCGTTCGCCGACATGGCGCGCGAGCATTCGATCGCCGACACGCGCGAGCACGGCGGCGCGATCGGCAAGGTGCTGCGCGGCTCGCTCAAGACCGATATCGAGGCCAAGGTATTCAACGCGGAGCCGGGCGACCTGCTGGGGCCGTTCCCAGCGCCGGACCGCTCTTTCTTCGAAGTCTTCCTGGTGCGCGCCAAGCATCCCGCCACGCTCGACACCGAGGTTGCGGTGGAAGTGCGGCGCCTGCTGCGCGAAGACTGGCTGATGGGCAGGGCGCAGGAACATGTCATCGAAGCCCGCTAGCGAGTCTGGCGAAGGCGCCGCCGCTGCCGCTGCGCCGGCCGCACCGACAGCGCCGACAGCACCGGAACGGCCCGAGGGCGGATCCGCGCTGGCCACGTTCCTGGCCGGCGTCGAAATCCTGTCGGTGCTGACGCCGGAGGAAGTGTCGCGCCTGGCCGAGGCCGCGCAGGTGCTGACCTTCGGCTTTGGCGATACCGTCTGCAATGCCGGCGATGCGGCGCCCGGCCTGTTTATCGTCAAATCGGGATCCGTGCGGGTGTTCAACGAGGAACACGGCAAGGAAATCAGCATGGGCGTGCGCAAGGTGGGCGAGGTCTTTGCCGATATCGCGCTGCTGCGCGAGTACCGGCACGAGTCGTCGGTGCGCGCCTCGGGAAAAACCGAGCTGCTGATGATCCCGCGCAGCGTGGCCGAGCCGGTGGTCGCCGGCAACCCGGCCGCGCTGGCCTTTGTCACCAGCTATGTCGCGATCAGTTCCGCCGGCGGCTTTGTCGCGCGGCTGTTCGACCTGCGCGGCAAGCTCGACAAGCAGGAACTGGCCGACGCCGTGCGCAGCGTGGGCGTCAAGCGCGTCAGCGCCGGCAAGGAAATCCTGAAGCAGGACGGGCGCGAGGACCGGCGCCTGTACGTGGTGCGCCAGGGCACCGTGCGCGTGGTGCGCAGCGAAGAAGGCAGCGAGTTCCCCCTGGCGACACTTGGGCAGGGCGACATCTTCGGCGAGCGCGCCTGCGTGATGCGGCAGGAGCAGCTGGCAGCGGCCGTCGCCGAGACCGACGTGCGCCTGCTGGTCATTCCCGAGAAGACCGTGCAGCTGATCCTGGAGCGCAACCCGCGCCTGCGCGAGGTGCTGGAGGAGCGCATCCGCGCGCTCGACCGCGAGCTACATCGGCAGAAGAAGCTGGCCGAGCGGCGCAAGCGTCCCGTGCTGCTGGACCTGCATTCCAGGCCCGAACTGGGCGAGAAGCTGATCCGCCGCTTCGGCCTGGTCGAGCAGGCCGAGGAAATGGACTGCGGCGCGGCCTGCCTGGCAATGATCTGCCGGCACTACGGCATCCCGATGACGCTGGGCAAGCTGCGCGAACTGGCCAACGTGACCACGCAGGGCGCCACGCTCGACAGCCTGGCGCGCGCCGGTGAATCGCTCGGCTTCACCACGCGCGGCGTGCAATGCACGCGCGACTCGCTGATGGGCTTCGAGCTGCCGTTCATCGTGCACTGGGAGGGCTACCACTACGTGGTGGTGTACGGCATCTCGTCGCGCTGGGTGTGGGTGGCCGATCCCGCCATCGGCTTCCGCAAGATGAGCGCGGAGGAGTTCGAGCGCGGCTGGAGCGGCACCTGCCTGCTATTCTCGCCGGGCGAGAGCATGACGCAGCTGTCGGTGCAGCGCTCGCCGTGGCTGCGCTTCATCGGCTACCTGGCGCCGTACAAGAAGATCCTGGCGCACCTGTTCCTGGCGACCTTCGTGATCCAGATGCTGGGCGTGGTGCCGCCGCTGATCATCCAGAACATCCTCGACGGCGTGGTGGTGCACCAGAACGTGGGGCTGCTGCACCTGCTGATCGTGGGGCTGATCATCTCCAACGTGTTCTCGCAGCTGATGTCGACGATCCGCGCGTACCTGGCCAACTTCATGGTGCGCAACATGGACTTCGCCATGATGTCACACTTCTTCAAGCACACGCTGTCGCTGCCGCTGTCGTTCTTCGCCAAGCGCAAGACCGGCGACATCTTCGCGCGCTTCCAGGAGAACCAGACCATCCGCGCCTTCCTGACCGAGTCGACGGTGACCACGGCGCTGAACCTGCTGATGGTGTTTATCTACTTCACCATCATGTTCCTCTACAACGTCAAGCTGACGCTGCTGCTGATCGCCTTCGTGATCCCGATCGCGGCGCTGACGGTGGTGGTGACGCCCAGGGTCAAGACCTATGCGCGCGAGGTCTTTGCCGCGTCGACCGATGCCAAGGCCTACCTGATGGAAACGCTGGGCGGCGCGGAGACCGTCAAGGGCATGGGCATCGAACGGCCGGTGCGGCTGCGCTGGGAGCGCAAGTACACCAAGGCGCTGGAAGCGCAATACAAGGCGCAGGCTTTCCATATCCTGGTGGGGCTGGCGAGCCAACTGCTCAATGCCGCGACCACCATCGCGGTGCTGTGGGTGGGGGCGACGCTGGTGCTCGAGCGCGAGCTGACCATCGGCCAGCTGATCGCCTTCAACGCCTTCATGGGCAGCGTGCTGGCGCCGCTGATGGGACTGGTGGCGCTGTGGGGCCAGCTCAACGATGCCGGCGTGGCGATGGAGCGGCTCGGCGACGTGCTCGACCTGGAGCCGGAGCAGAAGCCGCAGGACGTGCTGTCGCGCGTGATGCTGCCCGACCTGCAGGGCGAGATCGTGATGAAGGATCTGTACTTCCGCTATGGCGGCGAGGACACACCCTACGTGCTGGAGAACATCAGCTTTACCATCCGGCCGGGCGAGATGGTCGCCATCGTCGGGCGCAGCGGCTCGGGCAAGACCACGCTGGCCAAGCTGCTGGTGGGCTTCTACAAGCCGACCGAGGGCTCGATGTCGGTGGACGGCTACGACCTCAACGTGATCGACGCGGCGTTTTACCGCGCGCAGGTCGGCTATGTGATGCAGTCCAACCTGCTGTTCTCGGGCACCATCGCCGAGAACATCGCCTGCGGCGACGACAGCCCGGACCGGCGCCGCATCGAGGAAGTGGCGCGCATGGCCGATGCCCATGCCTTTATCAGCAAGCTGCCGCTCGGCTACGAGCAGGTGGTGGGCGAGCGCGGCATGGGGTTGTCGGGCGGGCAGATCCAGCGGCTGTGCATCGCGCGCGCGCTGTACCACGACCCGCGGCTGCTGGTGTTCGACGAAGCGACCTCGGCGCTCGACACGCAGTCCGAGAGCAACATCCTGGCGAACATGCAGGAGATCCTGCGCGGGCGCACCGCGGTCATCATCGCGCACCGCCTCAGCACCATCATGCAGGCCGACAAGATCCTGGTGCTGTATGAAGGCGCGATCGTCGAGCAGGGCCGGCATGAAGAGCTGCTGGAACGCAAGGGCATGTATTACCAACTGGTGCAGAAGCAACTGAGCGCAGCATGAAGCTATACAACCAGGGTGCCACCCCCGCCTCGGTCACCTCGCCGGTGTCGTTCGCCGGCCTGATCGAGAAGATCGAGATCCTGCGCTCGACGCTGCGCTGGGCGTCGCGCCTCGACCGGCCCGAGATCGAGAAGCTGCTCAAGCAGGCCACCACGCTGCGCGACGAGGTCATGGGGCTGTCGCACAAGGAACGCTTCGTGCAGGCAGCGTCTTCTGCCGAAACCGGGGCCGACAGCGCGGCCAAGAACGCGCCGCCGCAGCAGGAGGTCGAACGCATGCCGCGCGAGCGGCGCCAGGCGCTGATGGAGCGCAGCTTTATCTTCGAGGGGACCTTCGGCGACAACCCCAAGCTGCTCGAAGCGCTGGAAATCGCCGAGAAGGCCGCGCCGACCGACCTGCCGGTGCTGATCGACGGCGAGAGCGGCACCGGCAAGGAACTGATGGCCAAGGTGATCCACGCCAACGGTTCGCGCACCGACAAGCCGTTCATCTCGGTCAACTGCGGCGCGATCCCCGACAGCCTGCTCGAGTCCGAGCTGTTCGGCCACAAGAAGGGCGCGTTCACCGGCGCCAGCAACGACCGGCGCGGCAAGTTCGAAAGCGCGCATACGGGCACCATCTTCCTCGACGAGATTGGCGAGCTGCCGCTGACGGGGCAGGTCAAGCTGCTGCGCGTGCTGGAAGCGCACGAGATCCAGCGCGTGGGCTCGGACGAGATCATCTCGGTCGATGCGCGCATCGTCGCCGCCACCAACAAGGACCTGCGCAAGATGAGCGAGGCCGGCACCTTCCGCGAAGACCTGTTCTACCGCCTGAGCGTAATCCATGTCAGCCTGCCCGCGCTGCGCGAGCGGCACGACGAGATCCCGCTGCTGGTGTCCTACTTCAGCGACGAGGCCGCCAGCATGCTCAAGCGCGCGCCGGTCAGGCTGACGCCGCGGCTACGCGACTTCCTGCTGCACTATGACTACCCGGGCAATATCCGCGAGCTGCGCAACCTGATGTACCGGCTTTCCTGCCTGGCTGGCGACACCGCCGACCTGGCGCAGCTGCCGCAGGACATCCGGCCCAGGCCGGCGGCGCTGGCGGTGGTGGGGACGGCAACAGCAGGGGGAGCGGGGGCCGACATCGCCATGCCCACCTCGCTCAGCGAGGCCAAGCGCGCGGCCAGCGACGAAGCCGAGCGCGCCTTCCTGGAGCGCGGGCTGCAGGAAGTCGGCGGCACCGTCGCCGAGCTGGCGCGGCGCTTCGACATGAACCGCTCGCACGTGCAGATGCTGCTGAAGAAGCACGGCATCCATTCCAAGGATTTCCGCGCCAGCCGGCAGGCTGACGGGAGCAAGGGGTAGCAAGGGGTAGTAAGGAGTAGGGGCGCTGCTCAGGTGTCCAGCTCGGGATTGACCAGCGTCTTGTCCGAGCCGTACGGATCGGCAGCGCGGATCACCACCACCGAGATGTTGTCGCGCCCGCCGGCATCGAGCGCCATCTGCAGCAGCGTCTGCGCGGCTTGCGGCGGATCCTGTTGCGCCAGCACCGCGGCGATGTCGGGGTCGTCGACCTCATTGCTCAGGCCGTCGCTGCACAGCAGGAAGACGTCGCCATCGGCAACTTCGGTCAGCAGCTGCTCCGGCGCCAGCGTCGCCGCGGCGCCGACGGCGCGCGTGATGGTGTTCTGCGCGGGATGGTGGCGCGCCTGCTCGGGCGTGATCAGTCCGCGCGCCAGCAGGCGCTCGACCTGGTTGTGGTCGCGCGTCAGCCGCACCAGCTCGCCGCCGCGCAGCCGGTACAGCCGGCTGTCGCCCGCCCACAGGCAGCCGCAGCGCCGGTCGCCGGCCAGCAGCACCACCACCGTGCTGCCGATGCAGCGCACCCCCAGCCGCGCGGCTTCGTCGACCAGCGCCAGGTTGACCCCCTGCATCGCCGCGCGCGTGGCTTCCATCCGGTCTTCCAGCAGCGGCTGCGGCGGCAGCGCGGCCAGCGCCTTGACCACGGCCTGGCTGGCGAAGTCGCCGACGGCGTGACCTCCCATGCCGTCGGCGACCGCCCACAGCTGCTGCGCGGGCAGGTCCAGGCACGCATCCTCGTTGCGTTCGCGTACGCGGCCGACGTCGGTACAGGCCGCCGAGGTCCACTGGAAGTGCGAATCGAAACCCAAATCTAGCCTCCGCTCCGCATCGCGCGCCCCTTTATTGCCCCATTCTTGCCCCGTCGCGCCGGGGCGTGCCACGACGCTCGCTCAGACCAGGCGGCCGTCGTTCCTTGCGCCCTGGTCGCCCTGGACGCTGATATTGGAGTTGGGCGCGTTGTTGCGGATATCGATGTTCTGGAACTGGTTGTTCATCTGATCAGCATAGAAGCTGTAATTGATCTCGTAAAAGTTGAACACCGCGCCGGCCGGCAATGGCGATGAAGGCACGAACGGGCGGATCCACCCGAACACCCACTGCCCGCCGGCACCGCGCACGCGGGCCATGGTGTCGGAAGCAAGTTCGCGGCAGCTGGCAAGATCGTGGATAGCGAGGGTGGCCATATTTCTGTCTCCGGTTAGTGGCGGCTTGGTGCCGGGGCGGTACCGGAATACAGCAAGGCGCGTGCCAGCGCTCGCGGCCGTTGCCCGGGTCGGCGCCAGGGCGCCGTGCGGCGCGGGTTGGCGGCTGGCGGCACGGCGACGCGCCATCAGCGGATCGTCGCTATGCGTTGGGCTGGCACCGACACCGGCGCGACCAGCTGTCGGAAATTCCCCGTCACTGTTCTGCACCCCGGCATAACCCCGCTGCAGCCGTAATTTTCCTCCTCTGTCCTCTGATATGTGCCGCGGACCACCGATGCAGCATCTGCGCCGCAGCGGTGTCGGCTGACTCCCGGCAAGAGGATTTTGATATACTCCCCTCCTGCTTCAGGGTCCCCTCGCCGTAGTTCAATGGATAGAACGAGCGCCTCCTAAGCGCTAGATACAGGTTCGATTCCTGTCGGCGGGACCATCCACGCTTCAGCTTTCTTCCCATCCCCAAACAAGCAGGCGGGCGGCCGGAGTCCCAGGGCCCTGGCAGGGCAGGGTCAGCGCCGTCTCGGGCCCGAACAGCCTGGTACGGCGATTGCGCCGTTAGCGGTGGTGCGAGGTGGAGCAGTTCTATTTGGCTTGGCGGTTTTGGCCGCAATGTCATTTATGGCATTGCCACGTTTCTGCCTCGCGGCACGCGGGTTGCGCGGAAGCGCACTGACATCGTCGGGGTTGACCAGGTCTGGAACCGTCCAGCCGGTCAGGTCGTAGTCATCCATTGCCGAACGGGCGAAAGCCTTCATCTGGTCCAGGTTGCCCGTGTTCTGCGCCGCCGACAGGTTGGTCAACCGCGTGGCGTCGTTGCCGCCGATGTAATTGATCTCGTAAAGTTCATGACGTGCGCCGAACTCGGTGCCGATGGCATCCCACAGCAGCTTCATGACCTTGACGCGTTCCTCGGCCGGCGCGCCGCCGGAACCGCGCAGGTACTTGTCGAGATAGGCTCGTATCTCGGGCACGCTGAAGTCGATCGCATGTGAGTTCAGGTAAATCAGGCCGCTGGCTACGACCTGCTCGATGATATTGCGCACGCGCGGCAATGCCTCCTGGTTCAGTACGCGGTAGGCGCCGGCAAAGTGCGGATCGGGATGGACGTGGCCATGCCAGGGCACTTCGCTCTTGGCCATCGCATCAGACAAGGCCCAGAAAGCGTTGCGCCATGCGATCACCTCGCCGAGGTGCACCTGAACGCCATACAGGCCGCGGGTGCCGGTGATCTCCAGCGCGCGGGCCAATAGTCCGATGATAAAGTCGAGCTTGACCGCGACACGCGTACAGCCGTGGAGCGATGCGCGCTCCAGGTATCCGGAGCCGGATTGTATGGCGTCCGCCTGCGGGACCTCTCCGTGCATGAAGACGTTCTCCCACGGCACGAAAACATTGTCCATCACGAGAATGGCGTCGTTCTCGTCCAGGCGCGATGACAGGGGATAGTCGAACGGGCTGCCGAGTACCGCGGCCCGATATTCGTTCGAGACCCGGCACAGAAGCTTCAATCCCGGGGCGTTGGTGGGTACGATGAACTTGGGCCCTCGCGCTGGCGTGGCGTCGACATTGGCAACATAGGTGTAGTGAGTCAGCGCCGCGCCGGTGGCAACGACCTTGGCCCCGCTCACGTAGATGCCGCCATCGTCTTCATGGACCACACGCACAAATACGTCCGATGTGGCCGACGGCGGCAGATCGCGATCCACCGGGGGATTGACTATGGCGTGGCCCAGGTACCAGGTCCGCTCCTGAGCCTTGCGATACCAATGTCGGGCGTTTTCCTCGTAGCCCTTGTAGAACGCCGGGTTGGCCCCCAGTGTGGCCAGGAACGAGCCCTTGTAGTCCGGAGACCGTCCCATCCAGCCCCATGCGCACTTCTGCCAGCCAGCAATCGCATCGCGCTGCGCCACCTGCTCGGCCGCATCGCGCGGGGCGCGAAAAAAGCGCTGGGTAAAGCCGCCCCATTCGGTCGGAACGCAGAGTTCGGTGTGGCGTTCCGGATCGTGCAGCGCCTGGTACATCCGGGCAATCATGCGCGCCATGTTGCGAAAGGCCGGATGCTCGGCGACATTGCGTACACGCTCTCCGTAGATCCACACTTCGCGCCCATCGTCCAGGCTTTGCAGGAATTCCTTGCCGGTGAACGGCACATAGACGCGGTCGTAGGGATTGCGCAGGTCGTCGAACATATCGCTTGGCTTCTCGCGGAAAGAGTATGTGCCGTACCGCAAGGCGGGCACGCCAGAGCTTCGGTGCGCAAACGCGCAGGCCGAAGCTGCATTGACGATACATTGTTATGCCATGGCAATGACGCGGCGTTTGTGTCCGGGGCCGCTTTCGCTATGTCTGAATGTGAATCCGGCCAGATGCAGATTCGATTCTTGGCGACAGCCTCAGGCAAATTCCCCCATCCCGATTCGATCACCAGGGGGCCAATTGCGCCTTGCTTGCCTATACTTCCGCAAAGGCAAAGGTTGCGTTCCCGACACCTGCCGGCAGCGGCCTTGCCCTACAGGGAGATCGCCATGGCACGCGTCAGACTTCTCGTACGTTCACTAGTGTTGTTGCCGCTTCTCGGGCTCGCCAGTTGCATCTCGGTGCAACGCACCGTTTCCGATCCGCCGCCGAGCGGCCGTACCATCATCGTGCCGCCGGGTTCCACCGTGACATGTACGCCCGGGCCGTGCGAGGTGCGGTAAATCGTTCGGCTGCCAGCAGGCCAAGCGGCGTTGCATCCTGCAGTCTGGGCATGGCGTTGTTCAGTGCGCGCTGGACTTGGAAAAAAGCTGAATCACCGCGACGCCGGCAATGATCAGGCCGATCCCCAGGCAAGCGGCCAGATCCGGGATCTGCCGGTACAGCACCACCGCGATCAGCGTCACCAGCACGATCCCGGCCCCGCTCCAGATTGCATACGCGATCCCTACCGGCACGGTCCGCATCACCATCATCAGCAGCCAGAACGCCGCCACGTAGCCGCCCACCACCAGCACGCTGGGCACCAGCCGCGTGAATCCTTGCGAGGCCTTCAGGCTGCTGGTGGCGATGACTTCGGCGACGATGGCGAGGGCGAGGAGCAGGTATCCGTTCATGGTTGGGGCTGGAAAGAGGGGGCGGCAACGCAGCCAGACCGGCATCTTAGCGCCGCCGCCATGTTGCGCCAAAGCCGCGTCCCTCCGTCGTGGTGGTTGTGCGAAGCGGCATTGCGGTTTTCAATGAAGCAAAATACAGAACTAGGCACGCCCCGCGGGCGTGCATTACCAGGCAGTCGCGGTATTGCGGCCTGACCAAGCCGGCACGAACCTTACGATGCCGGCGGCTGGCTTTTGGGTAAGGGGAGCGGTATGAATCACACCGGCATCGAAGACGCGGCCGTCTGGCCAACGACGCAGTCCGGGGAGAAGGCGCTGGAGGCGGACACGACGCCATGGCAGGACACCATCGCCGCGGCGGACCATGCGTTGGAAGAAGCCACGCGCATCCAGCGGGGCGTGCAGCACAACCTCAAGCTGATGCAGGAGGTCCGGTCGCTGCGCGAAGAACTGCGCAAGGCCCATGCGGAAATCGACCGCTACCGGGGCATGCACGCGCGGGTGGTGGTCGGTATGCGCCAGCTGGAAGACGACCACACGGGGACGATGAGCCGGTTCAAGGCAGAAAACGAAATGCTGCTGGTGCGCCACCGGGTCTACAAGCTGATGGCCGAGCACTACGCCCGCATGGCGTTGCGGCTGGACCCGCAGACCTTCGCCACGCACCGCGACCGCGTGCTGCAGCACATCCTGTTCCAGCGCCGCAAGGGCGTGCCGCCGGATGCGGTCAGCGCCGCCGACGTTGCCTTCCTGATGCTGTAGCGGCGCCTGGGGGGACGCTCAGGGTCGTTCAGGGCGCGCGCGGGCGCCTCAGCTTGTCGAACCTCCGGTCATGCCGGTGGCCGCCATCAGCAGCGCGGCCATCAGGAAGGTCCATGCGGCGCGCCTTCTCCTGGCCTGGCTACGTCAGTCCGACACCTTGTCGCTCGGGAACTTGAACGAGTCGCGCAGCAGGTAGCTCATCGGGATATCGAGCCGGATGCCGTGCGGCGGAATCGGCGCCTGGAACCACTTGCGGTACAGCCGCTGCGTGTCCTGGTCATAGATCGACGCCACCAGCGTCTTGTCGACCAGCTGCTTGAAGGCCGCGTCGTGGCGCGACAGCATGATGGCGTAGGGCTCGATGGTGAGCGGGTCGCCGGTGACGCGGTAGTCGTCCGGGCGCGCCGCGTTGGCGCGCAGGCCATAGAGCAGCACGTCATCCATCACGAAGGCATCGGCCTTGCCGGCCTCGACCATGGCAAAGGCCTGGGCGTGGTCCCTGGCCTCGACCAGCCGCAGCTGCAGCGCGCCGGACTCATCCATCTTGCGCAGCGTGGCCAGCGGCGTCGTGCCGGTGGTCGAGACTACGGTCTTGCCGCGCAGGTCCGGCCACCGGTTGATGCCCGACGCCGCCTTGACCAGCATGCGGCTGCCGGCGATGTAATGCGGGATGGTGAAGGCGACCTGCTCGCGCCGCTCGCGGTTGTTGGTGGTGGAGCCGCATTCCAGGTCGGCCTTGCCCTCGACGATGGCCGGGATGCGGCTGGCCGGCGTGACCGGCACCCAGTCCACGCGCAGCGACGGCAGCTTCAGCGCGCCGCGCACGGCGTCGGCAACCTTCAGGCACAGGTCGACGGCATAGCCGACCGGCTTGCCGTCGGCGACGAAGGAGAACGGCACCGAGCTTTCGCGGTGGGCGATGCGGATGGCGCCGGTCTGCCTGATCCGGCGCAGCACCGGCGCGACGTCGGACGGCGCCGCGGCGGCAGGGTCGGTGGCAGTGGTGGATGCGCTGGCGGCGGCGGATGGTGCCGGCATGGCCGCGGCCAGCAGCGCCACTGCCAGCGCGGCCAGGGCAGGGCATGACAAGACGGGCGCGCGCTTCCCGCAGGAAGGCAGGCGCCCCGGACCCGGATCGAACATGTAACCCCCGTACAAAAATGACTGGAACCGGCGCGGGCAGCGGCCGGAGGCCAACCACCCGTTCCGTCTTCTGGCCGGCTGTGGCGCCGGCTCTGCGTTGTCTTGCCTGTCGTCTTGCGTGTCGTCTTGCCTGTCGTGCCGGCACCCCGGGTGTGCAGGACAAGCCATTGTTCCACGCGGCACCGGGTCCGGACAACTGGCGGCGCGGCAAGCGTGCCCGGCGAGCAACGCCGGGTTGACGGGACTTTCCCTTACGGATTTGTCCGACTGGAGCGGGACCGGGCCCATTGATACTCTGTTTGCGTGCCTTGCGAGCAGGGCACCGAGGAGAGACTCTTGGGCCCGCAGTGCGCGGGCCCTTCTTTTTTGGGCCGCCTGCCCGGGGGCCGCGTGTCTGGGGCCGCCTGCGGCCGGGGTCGTCTACAATGCGGGCTGCCGCGCCATGCCCGGCAACCATCCCCGTCCGATCCGGCTCCGTCTTTCCATTCGTCGTCTTTTCCCATGGCCCTGTTTTCCATTACCGACGCCCAGCTCGCCTTCGGGCACGTGGCTTTGCTCGACCACGCCGATTTTTCGCTGGAGTCCGGCGAACGCGTGGGCCTGATCGGGCGCAACGGCTCGGGCAAGTCCTCGCTGCTGAAGATCGTGGCCGGGCTGTCGGCGCCTGACGATGGCCTGATCGCACGCCAGAGCGGTGTGACCAGTGCCTACGTGCCGCAGGAGCCGCAGTTCGAGCCGGGCATCACCGTGTTCGACGCGGTGTCGCAGGGCATGGGCGATGCGCATGACCTGCTGGTGCGCTACGAGGCCGCGGCCGATCGCGTTGCCGAGCACCACGACGACGAAGCCGCGCTGGCCGAACTGCACCGGCTGCAGTCCGAGCTGGACGCCGCCGGCGCCTGGCAGCTGCGCACCCGCGTGGAAACCACGCTGGCCCGGCTGGGGCTCGATTCGCACACCCGCGTCGACGCGCTCTCCGGCGGCCTGCAGAAGCGCGTGGCGCTGGCGCAGGCGCTGGTCGCCGAACCCGACATCCTGCTGCTGGACGAGCCGACCAACCACCTCGACGTGGAGGCGATCCGCTGGCTGGAAGACCTGCTGCTCGCCTTCCGCGGCAGCGTGCTGCTGATTACCCATGACCGCGCCTTCCTGGACCGCGTGGCCACTCGCATCGTCGAGCTGGACCGCGGCCGGCTGGTGTCCTTCCCCGGCAACTTTGCCGCCTACCAGGCGCGCAAGGAAGAAATGCTGGCCGCCGAGCAGGTCGAGCAGGCCAAGTTCGACAAGCTGCTGGCGCAGGAAGAAGTGTGGATCCGCAAGGGCGTGGAGGCGCGCCGCACGCGCAGCGTATCTCGCATCCAGCGCCTGGTGGCGATGCGCACCGAGCGCGCCGCGCGCCGCGAGGTGCAGGGCAACGTCAAGCTGGAGGTATCGCAGGCGGACCGCTCCGGCAAGATCGTGTCCGAGCTGACCGACGTGAACAAGGCCTATGGCGACAAGGTGGTGGTGCGCGATTTCACCGCCACCATCATGCGCGGCGACAAGGTTGGCCTGATCGGCCCCAATGGCGCCGGCAAGACCACGCTGCTGCGGCTGATCCTGGGCGAGCTGGCGCCCGACAGCGGCACGGTGCGCAACGGCAGCAACCTGCAGGTGGCGTACTTCGACCAGATGCGCACCGCGCTTGACCTGGAAAAATCGCTGGCCGACACCATCAGCCCGGGCAGCGACTGGGTCGAGGTCAACGGGCAGCGCAAGCACGTGATGAGCTACCTGGGCGATTTCCTGTTCGCGCCGGAGCGCGCGCGTTCGCCGGTCAAGTCGCTGTCGGGCGGCGAGCGCAACCGCTTGCTGCTGGCGCGGCTGTTCGCGCGGCCGGCCAACGTGCTGGTGCTGGACGAGCCGACCAACGACCTCGATATCGATACGCTGGAGCTGCTGGAAGAACTGCTGCAGGACTACAGCGGCACGGTGTTCCTGGTCTCTCACGACCGCGCGTTCCTGGACAACGTGGTGACCTCCACCATTGCCGCCGAGGGTGAAGGCGTGTGGCGCGAGTCGGTGGGCGGCTATTCCGACTGGGTCGAGCAATCGGCCCGTGCCGCGGCGATCCATGCTGCGCGCAAGCCGGAGCAGAAGGCGGCCGAGCCGGCCAGGGGCAAGGAGTCGCGCGAGGCGCGCGGCGCCAATCGTTCGGTCAAGCTGTCATACAAGGAGCAGCGCGAACTCGACGGCCTGCCGGAGCGCATCGCCGCGCTGGAAACCGAGCAGAAGACGATTTCGGCGCAGCTGGAGGATGGCTCGCTTTATGTCAGCGACGCGGCCAAGGCGGCGCAGCTCGCAACGCGGCATGATGAGATCGAGATGGAATTGCTGGAGGCGTTGGAGCGGTGGGAGGTGTTGGAGGGGAAGGTGAAGGGGGAGGGGATATAAGGAGCGACAGGCTCTCGGCTTGTTCAAGCGCCGGTGTCGCTGTTGGTGACATGCTGTCGGCTGTTTTAGCGTCTTGCTATCGCTGTTGATGACATGCTGTCGGCCGTTGAACCGCCTGGTTCCGCCCTCCTGGGCGGGTCACTTTTTGGCCGAGCGCCAAAAAGTAACCAAAAAGCGCGTCGCCTGCGGCTGGCTGAGCCAATTTGGCGCTTTTGGTGATATTGGCGATTTTGGTCTCAGTGAGGCGTGGTCGCGATTCCAGCCTGCTACGCCAGGTGAGTGAGTGTGGGTGCCTGACGATTCCCGACTTTTGAACAATCCCCAGGACGGGCGTAGGCCGCCTGCTGCCTGCGGTATCGCATCATCGCCTACGGCTGCGCTGCGCGCGGCTCAGTCTCGCCGGTGAAATGCTCGGGCACGGACCTGCATCGCTGCGCTCGCAGGGCGCTGTTGGTGACCGAATCGAAATCGGCCGCTCTGCCACCTTGGGCCCGCGCGTAGCGCAGCCGAAGGCGTCCCACCGATGAGGCTCCTAGCAGGCGGCCTACGCCCGGCATGGGGATCGTTCAAGAGCCGGTTAACGCCAGGCACTATCCCTAACTCACCTGGCGTTAGCAGGTTCGAACGGCCACCCAAGCCCAAACGGAAATCACCACCGCCCGAACTACCCACACCGCCAAATTGATAGCCAGCCGCTCAGGCGACGCGTTTTTTGGTTACTTTTTGTCGCTCGGACAAAAAGTGACCCGCCCAGGAGGGCGGAACCAGGCGGTTCAACGGCCGACAGCATGTCACAAACAGCGAAAGCGGCGATTCCACGGGCTGCCCAACCTCACCCACACCAAGCCAACACCATATTGGTCAGATCGACCATAAACGAAGGCCGCAAATACCCCACGAACCCAAGCACCAACACCCCCGCCAGCACCGCCAGCCCAGCTGCCTTCGCCATGGTCACACGGCCCGCCGCCATCACGCCGCCGCCGGCTGGGCACGCACCAGCGCCTGCTCCCGAATCGGCAAATTGACCAGCGCCGCCAGCACCCCAAGCCCGATCGAGATCAGCCACACCGTGTTGTACCCGCCGGTACGGTCATAGAGATAGCCCCCCAGCCACGCCCCCAGGAAACTGCCGATCTGGTGCGAAAAGAACACCACGCCCGACAGCATCGACAGGTACTTCACCCCGAACACCTGCGCGATGATGCCGTTGGTCAGCGGCACCGTCGACAGCCACAGGAACCCCATCAGCGCTGCGAATACCCAGGTGCTCGCCACCGTCAGCGGCAACAGCAGGTAGCCGGCGATCACCACGGCGCGCGCCAGGTAGATAAACGCGAGCAGGTAGCGCTTGGGCAGCTGCTGCCCCATGGCCCCGGCGGTATAGGTGCCGAACACATTGAACAGACCGATCAGCGCCAGCGCCACCACGGCCACCTTCGGGTCGGTCAGGCCCTGGTCCTTCAGGTACGGCGCAAGGTGCACGCCGATAAACACCACCTGGAAGCCGCACACGAAGTAGCCCAGCGTCAGCAGCTGGTAGTTGCGGTTGCCGAAGGCCTCGCGGATCGCCTGGCCGATGGTCTGGTGCTGGCCGGCGCCGTGCGCCATCTCGCTCGGTTCGCGCAGCGTCAGCGCCAGCGGCAGCATCACGCAGGCCATCAGCGCCATCACGTACAGCGCGTTCTGCCAGCCCAGGCCGGAAATCAGCCCCTGCTCCACCGGGATCATCAGGAACTGCCCGAACGATCCCGCCGCGGCGGCGATGCCCATCGCCCACACGCGCTTCTCGGGGCTGGCCACGCGGCCGATCACGCCGTAGACGATGCTGTAGGTGGTGCCGGACTGGGCGATACCGATCATCACCCCGGCGCCGGTGGCAAAGGCCGTGCCGCTGGTCGCCAGCGCCATCACCACCAGGCCCGCCACATACAGCGCCACGCCGACCAGCATGATGCGCAGCGCGCCGAACTTGTCGGCCAGCGCGCCGGCGAAGGGCTGGCTGGCGCCCCACATCAGGTTCTGCAGTGCCAGCGCGAAGGCGAAGGTCTCGCGGTTCCAGCCGTGCGCCTGCGTGATCGGCAGGTTGAACAGGCCGAAGCCGTGGCGGATGCCCATCGATAGCGTGACGAGCAGGCCCCCGCACACCAGCACGGTGGTCAGGGAAAGTTGTCGGTTTTGCATGTCTTGGCTCGGTGTGCGGCTGGCCGCGCGGTGGCGCGGCGCCGGCATGGATTGTCTGTGCTTGTTGTGAACCGTGCCGGGACGGCAATCTGGCTTGCCGTGGGCGGGGTGGTGGCGAGTTTACCCCGGACGCGGAAAACGCGTACGCCACCCGCTTAATGCCGGCGGCGCGGCAGAAAGTGGCGGCGCCGCGGCAAATGCGGCGCGGGCCCCGGCGGCAGCCGCAAGCGTTTTTCCGCGGGAATACCGCCCCGCGCATCCATTACAATGCAGTGCCCGGTGCCCCGGCGCGTGCACAGTTGTACGCCCGCGGCAGCCGGGACATCCACTTTCGTAGCGACTCCATGGCGAGCAAAACCAGTCAGTACAGCGAATCTTCCATCCGGGTCCTGAAGGGCCTGGAGCCGGTCAAGCAGCGCCCCGGCATGTACACCCGGACCGACAACCCCCTGCATATCGTGCAGGAGGTGATCGACAACGCCTCGGACGAGGCCCTTGGCGGCCACGGCTCCGAGATCCTGGTGACCCTGCACCGCGACGGCAGCGTCAGCGTGGAGGACGACGGCCGCGGCATCCCGGTGGGCATCCACCCGGAAGAAGGCGTGCCGGTGGTCGAGATCGTCTTTACCCGGCTGCACGCCGGCGGCAAGTTCGACAAGGGCAAGGGCGGCGCCTATGCCTTCTCGGGCGGCCTGCACGGCGTGGGCGTGTCGGTGACCAACGCGCTGTCGACGCAGCTGGACGTGACCGTCTGGCGCGACGGCATGAACTCGACGCTGACGTTCTCCGGCGGCGACGTGACCTCGCCGCTGGCCTCGCGCAAGCTCGAGCGCGGCGAGAAGAAGAACGGCACGCGCGTGCAGGTGTGGCCGGACGCCAGGTATTTCGATTCGGCCGCGATCCCGCAGGCCGAGTTGCAGCGGCTGCTGCGCAGCAAGGCCGTGCTGCTGCCGGGCGTCAAGGTGACGCTGGTGCTCGAGAAGAGCGGCGAAACCCAGACCTGGCAGTACGACCAGGGCCTGAAGGGCTACCTGGTCGAAGCGCTGGCGCAAGGCAGCGGCTCGGAGCTGGTGATACCGATGTTCGAGGGCGAGCATTTCGCCGATCCCGACGCCAACCCCGGCGAGGAAGGCTTTGCCGACGGCGAAGGCGCCTCGTGGGTGGTGGCCTGGACCGAGGACGGCGCGCCGGTGCGTGAGTCCTACGTCAACCTGATCCCCACGCCGGCCGGCGGCACGCACGAGTCCGGCCTGCGCGAAGGCCTGTTCCAGGCGGTCAAGAGCTTTATCGAGATGCACGCGCTGCAGCCCAAGGGCGTCAAGCTGATGAGCGAAGACGTGTTCGCGCGCGCCTCGTTCGTGCTCTCGGCCAAGGTGCTCGACCCGCAGTTCCAGGGCCAGATCAAGGAACGCCTGAACAGCCGCGACGCGGTGCGGCTGGTCTCCACCTTCAGCCGCCCGGCGCTGGAGCTGTGGCTGAACCACCATGTCGAGTACGGCAAGAAGCTGGCCGAGCTGGTGATCCGCCAGGCGCAGGCGCGCACGCGCGCGGCGCAGAAGGTCGAGAAGAAGAAGGGCTCCGGCGTGGCCGTGCTGCCCGGCAAGCTGACCGACTGCGAATCCACCGACGTGACCCGCAACGAGCTGTTCCTGGTCGAGGGCGATTCCGCCGGCGGCTCGGCCAAGATGGGCCGCGACAAGGAATTCCAGGCCATCCTGCCGCTGCGCGGCAAGGTGCTCAACACCTGGGAGACCGAGCGCGACCGGCTGTTCGCCAACAACGAGGTGCACGACATCGCGGTGGCGATCGGCGTGGATCCGCACGGCGCCAACGACGAGCCCGACCTGTCCAACCTGCGCTACGGCAAGATCAGCATCCTGTCGGACGCGGACGTGGACGGCGCGCATATCCAGGTGCTGCTGCTGACGCTGTTCTTCCGCCACTTCCCCAAGCTCATCGAGGCCGGCAACGTCTATGTGGCGCGCCCGCCGCTGTTCCGCGTCGATGCTCCCGCGCGCGGCAAGAAGCCGGCGCAGAAGCTGTACGCGCTGGATGAAGGCGAGCTGGTGGCCATCCAGGACAAGCTGGTCAAGGACGGCGTCAAGGATGGCAGCTGGCAGATCTCGCGCTTCAAGGGCCTGGGCGAAATGAGCGCCGAGCAGCTGTGGGAAACCACCATGAACCCCGACACGCGCCGCTTGCTGCCCGTGACGCTGGGCGAATACGACCTGCCGCAGACCGTGGAGATGATGAACATGCTCATGGGCAAGGGCGAGGCCGCGCAGCGCCGCAGCTGGCTGGAAGAGAAGGGCAACGAGGTCGAGGCCGATATCTGACCACTGGAGCGCCGGCCCGCGATTGGGGGGATAATCCCCCAGTCCGCAGACCAGCAGGAACGCACGATGACGACGAGACCCCCCGGCAATCCATGGCGCAGGACGGCAGCCGCCGTGCTGGCGCTGGCCGGGCTCGCCTGCGCGCCGGCGGCCCATGCCGAGCTGTGGGGCTATATCGATGCCGACGGCATCGCGCACTTTGCCGACCAGAAGCTCGACTCGCGCTACAAGCTGTTCATGAAGGACGGCGGCAAGCTCGACAGCGCGCGGCTGGCAGCGATCCAGCGCGGCAGGGCGCCAGCCGGCGCGGACGGCGCTGACGATATCGACCTCGAACAGCACAAGCTCTACCGGTACGTCGTCAACCATCCCAATATCAAGACCGTCGAGCCGCTGATCCACCAGATCGCCAGCAGGCAGGACGTCGATCCCGCGCTGGTCAAGGCGGTGATGGCGGTCGAGTCGGGTTTCAACCCGGGTGCGGTCTCGCCAAAGGGTGCGATCGGGCTGATGCAGGTGATTCCCGACACCGGCGCGCGCTTCGGCGTCAGCGCCGACCAGCGCCGCACGGTCGAACAGAAGCTGGCCGACCCGCGCACCAACATCACGGCCGGCGTGCGCTACCTGCGCTGGCTGATGCAGCTGTTCCCGAACAACCTGGAACTGGTGCTGGCGGCGTATAACGCGGGCGAAGGTGCGGTGCAGCGTTACAACAACCGGATTCCGCCGTACCCCGAGACGCGGCAGTATGTCAGCACGGTCCTGCAGTTCTACCGGTTCTACCAGCCCGCCCAGGGCGCGGGGCCCATGCGCGCCAGTGCCATTGCCGACGGGCCGCGCGTAAAGATGGTGATCGGCGGACGGCGCAATATGCCCTGACCGGCATGACCGAACCACAAGCAACCCGGCGCGCTGCTGCAATATGGCGCGCCGAATTCTTGCCTATCCATGGAACAACAAGACATCACGTTTCAACCTGAAGAGCCGGCCGATTCGCTGACGCTGGCCCGCTACGCCGAGCGCGCCTACCTCGACTACGCCGTCAGCGTGGTCAAGGGCCGCGCGCTGCCGGAAGTGGCCGACGGCCAGAAGCCGGTGCAGCGCCGCATCCTGTTCGCGATGCACGAGATGGGCCTGCGCGCCGATGCCAAGCCGGTCAAGTCCGCGCGCGTGGTCGGCGACGTGCTGGGCAAGTTCCACCCGCACGGCGACCAGTCCGCCTATGACGCGCTGGTGCGCCTGGCGCAGGACTTCTCGCTGCGCTACCCGCTGATCGACGGCCAGGGCAACTTCGGCTCGCGCGACGGCGACGGCGCCGCGGCGATGCGGTACACCGAAGCGCGCCTGACGCCGATTTCGCGGCTGCTGCTCGACGAGATCGACCAGGGCACGGTCGACTTCGTCCCCAACTACGACGGCTCGATGCAGGAGCCGAAGCTGCTGCCGGCGCGGCTGCCGTTCGTGCTGCTCAACGGCGCCTCCGGCATCGCGGTGGGCATGGCCACCGAGATCCCGCCGCACAACCTGCGCGAGGTCGCCGCGGCCACCGTGGCGATGATCCGCAACCCGAGTATCTCGCTGGCCGAGCTGCTGGCGCTGATGCCGGGCCCGGACTATCCCGGCGGCGGCCAGATCATTTCGCCGGCGGCGGACATTGCCCAGATCTACGAGAACGGCCGCGGCAGCCTGAAGGTGCGCGCGCGCTGGACCATCGAGGAAATGGCGCGAGGCCAGTGGCAGATGGTGGTGAACGAACTGCCGCCGAATACTTCCGCGCAGAAGGTGCTGGAAGAAATCGAGGAAATCACCAATCCCAAGATCAAGGCCGGCAAGAAGGCGCTGACGCCGGACCAGCAGCAGCTCAAGGCCACCGTGCTGGCGGTGCTGGACGCGGTTCGCGACGAATCCGGCAAGGACGCGCCGGTGCGGCTGGTGTTCGAGCCCAAGAGCAAGAACATCGACCAGCAAGAGTTCATCCAGGCGCTGCTGGCGCATACCAGCCTGGAGTCGGGCGCGCCGATCAACCTGGTGATGATCGGCACCGATGGCCGCCCGCGCCAGAAGGGCCTGCGCGAGATCCTGGGCGAGTGGATCGCGTTCCGCTTCGACACGGTCACGCGCCGCACGCGCCATCGCCTGGGCAAGGTCGAGGACCGCATCCACATCCTCGAAGGCCGGATGCTGGTGCTGCTCAATATCGACGAGGTGATCCGCATCATCCGCGAGAGCGACGAGCCCAAGCCCGCGCTGATCGAAGCCTTCGAGCTGACCGACCGCCAGGCCGAGGACATCCTGGAAATCCGCCTGCGCCAGCTGGCGCGGCTGGAAGCGATCAAGATCGAGAAGGAACTGAAGGACCTGCGCGAAGAGCAGGCCGACCTGGACGTGCTGCTCAAGTCCGAGACCATGATGCGCCGCCGCATCATCAAGGAGATCGAGACCGACGCCAGGCAGTACAGCCCGGAAGACAAGGATCCGCGCCGCACGCTGATCCAGGAAGAACGCCGCGCCGCGGCCGAAGTGCGCGTGATCGACGAGCCGGTGACGGTGATCATGTCGCAGAAGGGCTGGGTGCGCACGCGCCAGGGCCATGGCCACGATCCGCAGCAGTTCACCTTCAAGGCGGGCGATGCGCTCTACAACACCTTTGACTGCCGCACCGTCGACGTGCTGCTGGTGTTCGGCACCAATGGCCGGGTCTATTCCGTGCCGGTCTCCAGCCTGCCGGGCGGGCGCGGCGACGGGGTGCCCATCACCACGCTGATCGAGCTGCAGTCCGGCAGCCAGGTGGCACACACCTTTGCCGGCAGCGCCAGCCAGCGCATGCTGATCGCCACCGCCGGCGGCAACGGCTTCCTGACCACGGTGGCCGACATGACCGGCCGGCAGAAGGGCGGCAAGTCGTTCCTGATGCTGGACGACGGCGATGCCCCGCTGCCGCCGGCGCCGATCGGCGACGAGGCCACGCATGCGGCCTGCCTGTCCGGCAATGGCCGCCTGCTGCTGGTGGCGCTGGATGAGGTCAAGGTGCTGTCGGCCGGCGGCCGCGGCGTGATCCTGATGGAGCTGGAGCCCAGGGAGAAGCTGCTGCAGGCGGTGGCCGTGGGCGCGCCGGGGCTGATGCTGTCGGGCGCGGGCCGGGGCGGCAAGCCGTCGTCGCAGAAGCTGGCCGGGCAATCGCTGCTGCCGTATGTCGGCAAGCGCGCGCGCAAGGGCAAGCAGATCGAGGCGAAGCTGAAGGAGCCGAGGATCGATCCGGTGCGGGTGGAGGCGCCGGGCAACGGCAACTGAGTTTCGCCGGAGCCAGTGTTTGCTCCCCTCTCCCATTCATGGGAGAGGGGAGCAAACAGCGGGATCAATCCACCCCCACAAATCCCCCCGTCTGATGCGCCCACAACCGCGCATACAGCCCCCCATGCGCGAGCAATTCCGCATGCGTGCCGCTCTCCACGATATGCCCGTTGTCCAGCACCACCAGCCGGTCCATGCGCGCGATCGTCGACAGCCGGTGCGCGATGGCAATTACCGTCTTGCCTTGCATCAGCGTTTCCAGGCTGTCCTGGATCGCCGCTTCCACTTCCGAATCCAGCGCCGAGGTCGCTTCATCGAGGATCAGGATCGGCGCGTTCTTCAGCAGCACCCGCGCGATCGCGATGCGCTGGCGCTGTCCGCCTGACAGCTTCACGCCGCGTTCGCCCACCTGCGCCTCCAGTCCGGTATTGCCGTGGGCATCGACCAGGCCGGGAATGAACTCGTCCGCGCGCGCGCCGTGCAGCGCATTGGCCAGGTCGGCCTCGGTGCTGGAGGGTTTGCCGTACAGCAGGTTCTCGCGGATCGAGCGGTGCAGCAGCGAGGTGTCCTGCGTCACCATGCCGATCTGCGCGCGCAGGCTTTCCTGCGTGACATCGGCGATGTCCTGCCCGTCGATCAGGATGCGGCCGCTTTCCACGTCATAGAGCCGCAGCAGCAGGTTGACCAGCGTCGACTTGCCCGCGCCGGACGGGCCGACCAGGCCGATCTTCTCGCCAGGGTGCACCGTCAGGTTGACGCCCTCGATCACGCCCGAGCCCTTGCCATAGTGGAACCCCACCTGCTCGAAGCGGACTTCGCCTTGCGTCACGCGCAGCGGCTGCGCGTTGGCGCGGTCGGTGACCTTGCGCGGCACGGCGATGGTCTTCATGCCGTCCTGCACCTGCCCGACGTTCTCGAAGATGCCGTTGACCACCCACATGATCCAGCCGGACATATTGTTGATGCGGATCACCAGGCCCGTGGTCAGCGCGATCGCGCCAGTGGTGACATGCCCGGTGCTCCACAGCCACACCGCCAGCCCGGTGGTGCCGGCGATCAGCGCGCCGTTCATGGCGGTGATGGTGACGTCCATGCCGCTGACCATGCGTCCGGCCAGCCGGGTCTTTTCGGTCTGCTCGGCCATGGCGTCGCGCGCGTAGTCCTCTTCCTGCCGGGTATGGGCGAACAGCTTGAGCGTGGTGATGTTGGTATAGCCGTCGACGATGCGCCCCATCAGCCGCGAGCGCGATTCGGTGGCGATCACCGAGCGCTCCTTCACGCGCGGCACGAAGTACAGCAGCGCGGCCACGTAGCAGGCGATCCACAGCAGCAGCGGGATCATCAGCCGCCAGTCCGCCTGCGCGAACAGCACCAGCGAACTGACGGCGTAGATCACCACGTGCCACAGCGCGTCGACCGCCTGCACGGCGGAGTCGCGCAGCGAGAAGCCGGTCTGCATGATGCGCTGGGCGATGCGCCCGGCAAAGTCGTTCTGGAAGAACGACAGGCTCTGCTTGAGCACGTAGCGGTGGTTCTGCCAGCGGATCAGGTTGGACAGGCTGGGATTGATGACCTGGTGCACCAGCACGTCGTGCAGGCCGAAGAAAATGGGCCGCAGCAGCACCGCCACCACCAGCATCCACAGCAGTTCGTTGCGATGCCGGCTGAAGAATTCCGCGCCCGGCGTGGTCTGCGCCATGTCGACCAGCCGGCCGAGGAAGCTGAACAGCGCCACCTCGATCAGCGCGCCGACCAGGCCCACCAGCAACAGCAGCACGAACACGCCCCAGACTTCACGCAGGTACCAGGTGTAGAAGCGCAGGACCTGGCCTGGCGGCTCGCGGTCGGGCATGTTCCGGAAGGGGTCGATCAGTCTTTCCAGGCGACGCAACATGGCAGGTTCCCGTTGTGTGGCACGGCGCGCGCAGTCGCCCCTGTGTTGTCCTTGTGGGATCCCGGGGGCGCTTGCGGCGGATCAGACGCAACATGATACGCGCGTTGCCCAATGGAAAAGCCCCGCCAGGGGCGGGGCTTTGCTGAACTGCCATGCTGAAACTGCTGCGGCGGCAGGGCAATCAGGGATGGTGGATCACCATGTGCGTGAACGGCGGCACGTAGGCCTGCAGCGTCACGAACAGGCCCACCAGGATCGCCAGCACGATCGAGTGGAAGAACACGTAGCGCAGGATGTCGCCCTCATGGCCGTACCACTTGGTTGCGGTCGAAGCGACCACGATGGACTGCGCGTCGATCATCTTGCCCATCACGCCGCCCGAGCTGTTGGCCGACGCCATCAGCACCGGCGACAGGCCCAGCTGCTCGGCGGTGGTCTTCTGCAGGCCGCCGAACAGCACGTTCGAGGCCGTGTCCGAGCCGGTCAGCGCCACGCCCAGCCAGCCCAGCATGGTGCCGAACAGCGGGTAGAGCACGCCGGTGTGGGCGAAGGCCAGGCCCAGCGTGGCATCAAGGCCCGAGTAGCGGGTCAGGTAGCCGACGCCGAACATCGCGCAGATGGTCAGCAGCGAGTAGCGCACCAGCTTGATGGTTTCCCAGTACTCCTTGAACAGGCGCGGCACCGAGTAGCCCATCAGCAGGCCGCCGGCGATCGCCGAGACAAAGATGCCGGTGCCGGCCATCGACAGCACGTTGAAGTTGAACACGGCGCCTTCGATGACTTCCTTGGGCACCACCGGCGGCACCTTGACGATGGCCTTGTCGAGACCCGGGATCGGGAATTTCCAGGCCCACAGGCTATCCATCAGCTTCTTGAACTCGGGGATGCCCCAGACGAACACGAACACCGTCAGGATCACCCACGGCATCCAGGCCTTGGCCACCGAGATGCCGGCCGAGGCGGCGCTGGCGCGCGCATCGGCCTCCAGCGCTTCGGGGTGGTCGACCTTGGAGTCGTCGTGACGGCCGAGGATCTTGGTCGAAGTCCAGATTTCCTTCGGATGCCAGACCTTCAGGAACAGCGTCAGCGCGCCCATCGACACCAGCGCCGCGATCACGTCCACCAGCCACGGGCCGTGGAAGTTCGACACCAGGAACTGCGGGATGGCGAAGCTCACGCCCGCGACCAGGATCGCCGGCCAGATCGCCAGCATGCCGCGGAAGCCGGCAAAGGCCCAGATCAGCCAGAACGGCACGATCACCGAGAAAAACGGCAGCTGGCGGCCGATCATGGCCGACAGGTCGAGCAGGTCCAGCCCCGTCACCGAAGCCAGGCCGATGATCGGCGCGCCCAGCGCGCCGTAGGCCACCGGCGCGGTATTGGCGATCAGCGCCAGCCCCGAGGCGGCCAGCGGCGAGAAGCCAAGCCCGATCAGGATGGCGCCGGTCACGGCCACCGGCGTGCCGAAGCCGGCCGCGCCCTCGAAGAAGGCGCCGAAGCTGAACGCCACCAGCAGCAGCTGCAGGCGGCGGTCCTCGGTGATGCCGGAGATCGAGTTCTGCAGCACCTTGAACGATCCGTTCAGGGTGGTGAGCCGGTGCAGGAAGATGATGTTCAGCACGATCCAGCCGATCGGGAACAGCCCGGAGACGATGCCGAGCCCCGCCGCCTTGCCGGCCATCGCCGCCGGCATGCCGAACACCGTCGATGCGACGATGATGCCGATCACCAGCGCCAGCCCGGCGGCCAGGTGTGCCTGCATATGAAAGAACGCCAGCGCTGCCAGCAGCACGGCGACGGGAATGCCCGCGGCAATGGTCGACAGCGCCATATTGCCCAGCGGGTCATAGACTTGACTCCACACGATCGAAATCCTCCTCAGGTTGGCTCGGGGGCCCGGGCGATCTGCGTGCCCTGGGCGACCCGCTTGCGCTTTGCACCGGCGTGCGGCATCCGCCGCGCGCGGGAAAGAACCAGCGATTGTAGGAACGGGTTCCGTGTTCGCTGCCGTACATTGCGTCATGCCTGGCATGAGCCACATTCAGGGATCAGGGTTTCCCTGGGGCATTACAGAGCACGTGGGACGTACCCGGCACACCGGCCAGAGTACTCTAAACGGCGCCTGTTGCAAAAGTATGCCTGCCTGCGCGTGGCCTGGATGACTGGCTCGGCAGCCATGGCGGGGACTGGCGCGAGCGCGGTGGAGCGGCGCATACTGGCGTTCGCCATGACGCGGGCGCTGTCCGCATCCCAATATCGAACGAGGCTGCCCCATGACTGAATTCCTGCCCGCGTGGCCGCTGCTGACCGCCTTCGTGCTGGCCAGCCTGGCGCTGGCCATCACCCCCGGCCCGGCCGTGGTCTATATCGTGACGCGCACGCTGGCGCAGGGCCGGCAGGCCGGGCTGGCGTCGATCGGTGCGGTGGCGCTGGGCAACCTGGGCAACGCCATCGGCGCCTCGCTGGGGCTGGCGGTGCTGTTCTCGGTGTCGGCGCTCGCGTTCTCGGTGGTCAAGTACGCAGGTGCGGCCTACCTGATCTGGCTCGGCATCCGCGCGCTGCGTGGCGGCGCTGCGGCGGCGGACGGCGGCACGCCCGAGGTGGCGCAGCGCAGCCTGCGCCAGGTGATGCGCGACGGCTTCGTGGTGGCGCTGCTCAACCCCAAGACCGCGATCTTCTTCGCCGCCTTCCTGCCGCAGTTCATGAACCCGGCCGGCTCGGCGCTGGCGCAGAGCCTCGCGCTGGGCGTGGCCTTCGTGCTGATCGCCGCCACCACCGACGCCTGCTACGTCATGGCCGCGGCCGCGGTGATGCCGGCGCTGCGCCGCGCCGGGCGGGCACGCGCATTCGGCCGCTACCTGACGGGGGCGGCGTTTATCGGGCTGGGGATCTTTACGGCGACTTCGGGCTCGCGTGCCGCGAAATAGGCAGCTAGAAGCAGAGGAAGGAAAAACTGCCGCCGCTCAGCGCAGCGGCAGTTCCAGAATGCCGCCGGCGGCAGGGCGGGCACGCATTGCCGCCAGCCAACGCTGCAGGTCGGGCCGCGGCTGGTGCTGGATCGGCAGGCCCATCCAGCGGTGCGCGGCGCAAGCCAGCGAGATATCCGCCATGGTGAAGCGGTCGCCGCCGATGAACTCCCGGCCCGCCAGCGCCTTGTCCAGCAGCGCCGCCAGCCGCTCGGTGCGGGCGCACGAGGCCTGGATGGCGGCTTCGTCGCGCTCGCCGTCGGGCGTGCGCACCAGGTTCAGGAACGCCGTCACCATGGCCGGGCTGAAGGCCGTGGTCTGCCAGTCCATCCAGCGGTCGGCCGAGGCGCGCGCCTTGACGTCTTCGGGCCACAGCGTGCCCTCGCCGTAGCGCGCGCACAGGTAGCGCACGATCGCGTTCGATTCCCACAGCACGAAGGGCTCGCCGCCCACGTCCGTGCCGCGGAAGTCCTCGATCACCGGGATCTGGCGGTTCGGGTTCAGGCGGACATAGGCCTCGGTGTCGAGGTCGCCCTTGTTGACGCCGATATCGACGCGCTCATGGTCCAGGTGCAGCTCGCGCGCGCACCAGACCACCTTCTGCACGTTGATGGAGGAGAGTCGGCCCCAGATACGCAGCATGTCGGCTCCTGGAATGCGCGCGCCCGTTCGGCGTCAGGCCGCGCGCGCTTGCCTGGCGGCAGCGGCGGCGATGGACTCGCGGAACAACTCGCCCAGGATCGCCACGCCCTGCTCGATGCGCTCGGGCGGCACAGTGACGAACGCCAGGCGCAGCGCATTGCGCTTCGGGTTGCTGGCGTAGAACGGCGCGCCCGGCACATAGGCCACGTTGCGCTTCACCGCTTCTTCCAGGATAGCCATGCTGTCCAGCCCTTCGGGCAGCTCCATCCAGATAAACATGCCGCCTTCGGGCGTGTTCCAGGTCACGCCTTCCGGCATATGGCGCTTGAGCGCGTCCAGCATGGTCTGGCACTGCTTGCTGTAGAGCTCGCGGATGGTCGGGATATGGCGGTCGAGCAGGCCGTCGCGCACGGTCTCGTAGGCCACGCGCTGCGTGAAGGTCGGCGTATGCAGGTCCGATGCCTGCTTGGCCTGGCACAGCTTGAAATGCAGCTCGGGCGGGGCGATCACGTAGCCCAGGCGCATGCCGGGAGCCAGGATCTTCGAGAACGAGCCCATGTAGATCACGCCGTCAGGATTCATCGACAGCAGCGTCGGCAGCTGGTCGCCGGTGTAGCTGAGCGCGCCGTACGGATCGTCTTCCACCACCAGCACGCCCAGCTCCTGCGCGCGCGCCACCAGTGCCTGGCGGCGCTCCAGCGGCAGGCGGCGGCCGGTCGGGTTCTGGAAATTGGGCAGGGCGTACAGGAAGCGCGCGCCGGCGGTCAGCTCGGGCGTCAGCGCCTCGGGCACCAGGCCCTTGTCGTCGGTCGGAATCGAGACGAACTCGGGTTCGAACAGCGAGAACGCCTGCAGCGCGCCGAGGTAGCTGGGGGTTTCCACCATCACCTTGCTGCCCGGGTCGATCATCACCTTGGCGATCAGGTCCAGCGCCTGCTGCGAGCCGGTCACGATCAGCACGCGCTCGACGCCCACGCCGTGGCGCTTGGCGATGAATTCACGCAGCGGCAGGTAGCCTTCGGTGGCGGCGTATTGCAGCGCCGCCTGCGGGTTGTCGGCGAATACGCGGGCCGTCGCTGCCTCCATGGCCGCTACCGGGAACGATGCCGGCGAGGGCAGGCCGCCGGCGAAGGAAATGACTTCCGGACGCTCGGTGACCTTGAGGATTTCGCGGATGGCCGAGCTGGTCAGTTGCTGCGCCCGGCGGGAGATGGCCCATTTCATGATGTGTCTCTTGTGGTCTGGGAGGGTGTTTCTGTGTGGCAAGGCCGGCCGGTGGCGGTCGCCCGGGCCGCCGGCCGGCGGAAATTACTGCACCTCGACGATCATCTCGATCTCGACGCAGGCGCCCAGCGGGACCTGCGCCACGCCGAAGGCGCTGCGCGCGTGCTTGCCCTTGTCGCCAAAGACTTCGGCCAGGAACTCGGAAGCGCCGTTGGTGACCAGGTGCTGCTCGGTGAACTCGGTGGTGGAGTTGACCAGGCTCATCACCTTGACGATGCGGGTGACGCGGTTCAGGTCGCCCACGTGCGCGTGCAGCGTGGCCAGCAGGTCGATGGCGATGGCGCGCGCGGCGGCCTTGCCCGATTCGGTGTCGATGTCCTGGCCCAGCTTGCCGGTCCATACCTTGCCGTCCTTGCGGGCGATATGGCCCGACAGGAATACGGTATTGCCGGTCTGCGCGGCCATCACGTAGGCGGCGGCAGGGGCGTTGGCGGTCGGCAGTTCGACGCCGAGGCGGGCAAGGGTGTCGTAGACGGACATGCGTTGGACTCCTGGTCAGTGAATGCGTCCTGGAAGGACAGGGGACGTTTCCGGGGCGGCGGCAGGTGCGCTCTGGCGCACGGCGGCGTTGCGGCCGAGGGCCACGACAGCGATCACCGCCACCGCGAAGGCGATGGTGGGGGCGTCAAGCGGCTCGGCCAGGATCAGCGCGCCCCCCGCCAGCGTCAGGAACGGCTGCAGCAATTGTATCTGCCCGACGCGGGCCACGCCGCCTTTTGCGAGGCCGGCGTACCAGAAAAGGAAGCCGACAAACATCGAGAACACCGAGACATAGGCCATGCCGGCCCAGGCACGCGGCGACGCCGCGGCGATCGCCGGCAGGTCGCGCAGCGCCAGCCAGGCCACCACCGGCACCAGCACCGGCAGCGACGCCACCAGCGCCCAGCTGATCGTCTCCAGCCCGCCCAGCTCGCGCGACAGCTTGCCCCCCTCGGCATAGCCCAGTGCGCCCAGCACCACCGCGGCAAACAGGTACCAGTCGGCGTGCTGCAGGCCGCCGGCGCCTTGCCAGGCGGCAAAGCCGACCACCAGCGCGCTGCCGGCCACGGCCGACAGCCAGAACGCCGGCGACGGCCGTTCGCGCCCGAACCAGGCCGCGAACACGGCCGTGACCAGCGGCAGCAGGCCGACCACGATGGCGCCGTGGCTGGCCGGCACCTCGCGCATCGCCAGCGACGAGAACACCGGGAAGCCGGCCACCACGCCCAGCGCAGTCACCGCCAGCCGTTGCCACTGGCCGCCGCGCGGGCGGCGTGCCGCGGCCAGCGCGCCGCGCATGGCCAGCAGCGCCAGCGCCAGCAGCGCGGCCAGGACGGCGCGCGCCAGCGCGACGAAGATCGGGTCCAGCTCGGCCACTGCCATGCGCGTGAACGGCAGGGTCTGGCTGAAGATGGCCACGCCGATGAAGCCGAGCAGCATGCCGCCTGAATGGGGCGCGGCCGGTATGGAAGCAGGCGAGGAAGTGTGCGAGGGAGCGGACATGGTTGGCGTCTTGTGTTCTTGTCGTTCGGTTCAATGCACGCCGGGCCGGGCGCTGACAGCGATCCACAGCGCGGTCAGCGCCAGAGCCGCGCCCATGGCACGGTTAAACCAGCGCACGCGCTCGCCCTCGCGCAGCCATTGCCGCAGCGCCGCACCCAGCGCGCCGTACACGCCGTTGCTGACGAAGCCCAGCAGTGCGAATACGCCGCACACCAGCAGCAGGCGCTGCAGCGGCGCGGTGGCGCCGGCCATATAGGACGCCGCCACCGCCAGTGCCAGCATCCACGCCTTGATGTTGGCGTACTGCAGCACCGCCGATTGCCACACGTTCAGCGGCCGCAGCACCTGCCTTTCGGCCAGTGTCGTGCCGCGCGCGATCTTCCACGCCAGCCACAGCAGGTAGGCCACGCCGGTTAGATGCACCGCCGATGCCAGCGCCGGCTGGCCGAGGACCAGCGCGCCCACGCCGACCGCGCACAGCGCCAGGATGCTGGCAAAGCCGAACGCTACGCCGACGCAGTGCGGCAGCGTCGCGCGCAGGCCGAAGTTGGCGCCGGTCACCGCGGCAATGGCGGTGTTGGGGCCGGGCGTGAACAGGCCGACCGTCAGCAGCGTCAGCAGGGCCAGGAACTGCGCCGCGGTCAGGCCGGTGAGCAGGCCGGAGGTCACGGCCGTCATGCGAACGCCACCACGACGCGGCGGTTGGTGCGGCTCTTCTTCTCGATTTTGGTTACCGCCACGGTGCCGATCTCGCTGGTATTGCCCACATGCGTGCCGCCGCAGGGCTGGCGGTCGACGCCGGGGATCTCGACGATGCGGATGCTCGAGGTCCCCGCCGGCGGCGCCGCGCCGATGGTGCGCACCAGTTCCGGCTGCGCGGCCAGCTCCTGCGGCGTGATCAGCGTGATCCGCACCGGCGTTTCCGCGCGGATCAGCGCGTTCAGGCGCTCGGTCAGGCCGGCCTTGTCCAGCGTCGACTCCGGCAGGTCGAAGTCGATCCGCGCCGAGTCCGGCGAGATGCCGCAGCCGGTCACCGGCACCGGGATCAGCGAGCCCAGCAAATGCAGGCAGGTATGCAGGCGCATCAGCCGGTGGCGGCGCGCCCAGTCGATGGTGACCGTGACGCGCTCGCCCACGCGCGGCAGCGCGGCGTCCGGCGCAGGCATATGCAGGATGCGGCTGCGGTCTTCGGCATAGATCGTGTCGACGATGGTCACGGTGCGGCCGTCGGGCAGCGCCAGCGTGGCGGTGTCGCCGGCCTGGCCGCCGCTGCGCGCGTAGCACACGGTCTCGTCCAGTTCGATGCCTTCTGCGCTGGCCGCCAGCACGGTGGCGGTGCAGTGAACGAGATAGGGATCGTCGTCGAAACGCTTGCGGGTCGCGGACATCGGTGTCTCCTTGGGATTCTTGTTGCTTGTCTGGTCTGGCTAGCGCAGCGTGCGGATGCCCTGCGGGGTTTCGATCTCGGCCGACAGTTCCGGCTGGCCGTCGCCCTGTTCGATCGCGATCAGGTGGTCCGCGCCCAGCCAGGCCAGGCCCTGCCGCAGCAGTTCGGCGCGTGGATGGCGCCCGGACAGCTTGCGCAGCGCCAGGTCCTGCCGCGGCAGGCTGATGCCAGGGTAGGCGGCCACGTCCCACTGGATCAGGCTGGGGAGCAAGCCGTCGCCGGCGGCATCGGCCTCGCCTTGCCAGCCGGGCAGGGCGCCGTCTTCGGGCACCGTGATGCGCCAGCGCAGGTCGCCGCGCGTCATCGGGATCACCGGCGCGATCCGGGCCGGGTATTGCGACTGCCACAGCGTCAGGTCGGCGGGGCGCTCGACGCGGGCGGCCCAGTGCAACAGGAACGGACCGTTCTCCAGCCGTTGCCGTACCGCCTCGGTGTCGAGGCCGAACCAGCGCGGCCGCGCTGGCGCGGCGGCGGCCGGGTCGATCGCGATCACTTCCAGGTAGATGCCGCCGAACATGCCGAGCACGCGGTTGTGCGTGCCCATGGCGGCATGCGCACCGCCACCCTGGGGAGCAATCCCCAGCAGGTCGGCGACATGGGCGGTGCCGGCGTCCAGGTCGGGCGCGGCGATGACGAGGTGGTCGAGGGCGAGCTTCATCTTGGCTTGATGGTAGACAAGGTAGTCGGTACAGTACCGGTACAGTTCTGCGTATCGTCTTCAGTACAGTTGCAGGAGCAGCACATGGATGCGAACACCAGGGACGCGGATACCACCGCCGCGAATCCCCAGCAGCATAGCGGAAGCGGCGCGCGCGGCACCTCCGCCAAGGCCGGCGGACGCCCGCTGCGCCTGGTGCTGCCGCCCACCGAGCGCCTGCCCGACCCGATCCCGTCGGCCCAGATGACGCTGGTCGAGCAACTGACCGAATGGGCCCGCATGCGCATAGACGAACGCGTGTTCCGCGCCGGCATGCGCATGCCGTCGATCCGCCAGCTGGCGCAGGAAAAGGGCATCTCGCGCTTTACTGTGGTGGAGGCTTATGAGCGGCTGGTGGCGCTGGGCTACCTGGAATCGCGCCGCGGCTCGGGCTTCTACGTGCGCGAGCGTGCGCCGGCCGCGCCCGCGGCGCCGGTGTCGTCCAACGCGGCCGAGGCGCGCAATATCGACGTCACCTGGCTGCTGCGCAGCATGTTCCATACCGCCGAGGCGCACAAGGCGCCGGGGCTGGGCTTCCTGCCCAACGAATGGCTCGATGGCGAGCTGATCGCCAGCGCGCTGCGCGGCCTGGGACGCCAGCCGGGCAACCATTTCCTGGCCAGCGGCACGCCGCAAGGCTTCCTGCCGCTGCGCCAGCAGCTGCGCACCCGGCTGGAGGAACTGGAGATCCGCGCCGGCGCCGAGCAGATCGTGCTGACCTCCGGCATCACCCAGGCGCTCGACCTGATCGCCCGGCTCTACCTGCAGCCCGGCGACGCTGTGCTGGTCGGCGACCCGGCGTGGTTCGTGATGTTCGCGCGCTTTGCCGCGCAGGGCGCGCAGGTGATCGGCGTGCCGTACACCGCCGAGGGGCCGGACCTGGAGGCGCTGGAGCGCATCGTGCAGGCGCGGCGGCCCAAGCTGTTCGTGATCAACTCGGTGCTGCACAACCCGACCGGCACCTCGCTGTCCGCCGCCAAGGCCTTCCAGCTGCTGAAGCTGGCCGAGCAGTACGACTTCCTGATCGTCGAGGACGATATCTACTGCGACCTGTGCCCGCCCGGCCACGCCGCCACGCGGCTGGCCAGCCTGGACCAGCTGCGCCGGGTGATCTACCTGGGCAGCTTTTCCAAGACGCTGGCGGCCAACCTGCGCGTGGGCTTTATCGCCGCGCACCCGGAGATGGCATCGGCACTGACCGACAGCAAGCTGCTGGCGGGCCTGGCTTCGCCCGAGATCAACGAGCGGGTGCTGTACAAGGTGCTGACCGAGGGGCACTACCGCAAGCATGTCGAGCGTGTGCGCACCCGGCTGGACCGCGCCCGCGACGAAACCCGGCGCGAGCTGGAGCGGCTGGGCCTGCGCCTGTTCCCGGGCCAGCATGCCGGCATGTACCTGTGGGCCGATACCGGGCGCGATACCAACGCGATCGCCACCGCGGGGCACGAAGAGGGCTACCTGTTCGCCCCCGGCAGCCTGTTCTCGCCGTCGCAGATGCCGTCGGGGTGGATGCGCTTCAATGTCGCCAGCAGCGGCGACCCGGACATGCTGCGCTTTCTCGGGCGCCAGCTGGAACGGCTCTGAGCCCTCGTTGCCCTGCACGCGTTACATTCCCCGGGCCTTGAAAAATGGCCCGGGCGGCCCTATTTCTGGCGTCACCGGCCCCCGACGGCCACCCGACCATCCCAGATTCGCCTGTTTTCGAGATTCAAAAGGAGAACCATGACCGCACCGCACGAGACGATGAGCTTCCAGGCGGAAGTGAAGCAACTGCTGCACCTGATGATCCACTCGCTGTACAGCAACAAGGAAATCTTCCTGCGCGAGCTGGTCTCGAATGCTTCGGACGCCACTGACAAGCTGCGCTTCGAGGCGATCGCGAATCCGTCCCTGCTGGAAAACGACGCCGACCTGGCCATCCGCATCGAGGCCGATGCCCAGGCGCGCACGCTGAAGATCACCGACAACGGCATCGGCATGAGCCGCGACGAGGCCATCCGCAACCTCGGCACCATCGCCCGTTCGGGCACCAGGGAATTCTTCCAGCAGCTGTCCGGCGACCAGCAGAAGGACGCCGCGCTGATCGGCCAGTTCGGCGTGGGCTTCTATTCGGCCTTTATCGTCGCCGACAAGGTCACGGTGGAAACCCGCCGCGCCGGCGTGGGCGCCGAGGAAGCCGTGCGCTGGGAAAGCACCGGCGACGGCGAGTTCAGCGTCGACGCGATCGCGCGCGCCGAGCGCGGCACCACCATCACGCTGCACCTGCGCGAGGGCGAGGACGATTTCCTGTCGGCCTGGCGCCTGAAGAGCATCATCCAGAAATACTCGGACCATATCTCGCTGCCGATCCGCATGCCCAAGGAAGTGTGGGACGCCGAGGCCAGCAGCTACAAGCGCACCGACGAGTGGGAAAGCGTCAACCAGGCCAGCGCGCTGTGGACCCGCAACAAGTCCGACATCACCGACGAGCAGTACACCGCGTTCTACCAGCACATCGCGCACGACAACGAAACGCCGCTGGCCTGGACCCATAACCGCGTCGAAGGCCGCAGCGAATACACCCAGCTGCTGTACATCCCGGCGCGCGCGCCGTTCGACCTGTGGGACCGCAACCACAAGGCCGGCCTGAAGCTGTACGTCAAGCGCGTCTTCATCATGGACGACGCCGAGCAGCTGCTGCCGGGCTACCTGCGCTGGGTCAAGGGCGTGGTCGATTCCGCAGACCTGCCGCTGAACGTATCGCGCGAACTGCTGCAGGAAAGCCGCGACGTCAAGGCGATCCGCGAAGGCTGCACCAAGCGCGTGCTGTCGATGCTGGAAGCGCTGGCCGACAGCGAGGACCAAGCCGAACGCGCCAAGTACGACACCTTCTGGCAACAGTTCGGCCAGGCGCTGAAGGAAGGCACCGGCGAGGACCAGGCCAACCAGGAGCGCGTGGCGAAACTGCTGCGCTTTGCCTCGACCCACAACGACACCGCCGAGCAGAACGTGTCGCTGGCCGCCTATGTCGGCCGCATGAAGGAAGGCCAGGACAAGATCTACTACGTCACGGCCGATACCTGGTCCGCCGGCAAGAACAGCCCGCACCTGGAAGTGTTCCGCAAGAAGGGCATCGAAGTCCTGCTGCTGACGGACCGCGTCGATGAATGGATGCTGTCGTTCCTGCGCGAATTCGACGGCAAGGAACTGGTGTCGGTGGCGCGCGGCGACCTCGACCTGGGCAAGCTGGCCGATGAAGCCGAGAAGGCCGAGCAGGAGAAGGCCGAGGCCGACTGGAAGGACGTGGTCGAGCGCGCCAAGACCGTGCTGGCCGGCAAGGCCAAGGACGTGCGCGTGACGCTGCGCCTGACCGAGTCGGCATCGTGCCTGGTGTCGGACGAGGGCGACATGAGCGGCTACCTGCAGCGCCTGCTCAAGCAGGCCGGCCAGAAGGCGCCGGACGCCCAGCCGATCCTGGAGCTGAACCCGGAGCATGCGCTGGTCAAGAAGCTGCGAGATCTTCCGGAGGGCGATGCCTTCAGCGACCGCCTGCAGGTGCTGTTCGACCAGGCGCTGCTGGCAGAAGGCGGCATGCTGGAAGACCCGGCCGCCTACGTGCAGCGCGTCAACAAGCTGCTGGCCTGACGGCCGGCGACCGACGCAGCGGCCCCGAAGCAGGTAGTCGGGGCCGCTGCGTTTCTGCCATGCCAGACCCCATCCCGCCCCAGGCCGACCTGCACCAGGGCCTGCCGCCTGTCATCGACCGCAACACCCGCGTGCTGGTGCTGGGCAGCTTCCCCGGCGCCGCCTCGTTGGCCGCGCGCCAGTATTACGCCCATCCCCGCAACCAGTTCTGGCCGCTGATGGCCGCGCTGACCGGCGAACCGATGCCGGCGCTGCCGTATGCCGAACGGCTGGTGCGGCTGCTGGCGCATCGCATCGGCGTCTGGGACGTGCTTGGGGCGTGCATGCGCGAAGGCAGCCTGGACAGCAATATCCGCTACCCGCAGGCCAACGATTTCACACGGCTGCGCCAGCTGGCGCCGGCGCTCGAGCGCATCGGCTTCAACGGTGGCACATCGGGACGGTTCGCGCCGCAGTTTGCCGCGCAGGGGTATCAGACGGTGGTGCTGCCTTCGTCCAGCCCGGCGCACGCGGCGCGCAATTTCGAGCAGAAGCTGGCGCTGTGGCGCGCGCTGATGGCGTAGCGCCGCGGCCCTGCGCGCGGCCGGCGTGCCCGGGAACATGGCTGCGCCGGCGTTTCGAATGCGGGCGAGGCAATGTGACGCCCGCCGGATTGCCGTGTGCCATCGCGCACCTATACTGGATCAGGGTGACAGATGATTCGAAACCGAGGGTATCGGTCGCTCCTTGTTGTGCGCCTTGCGGCTCCCACTTTCGGACGCAAGGCGATGTCGCATCGGAAGTGAGCGCAATGCGCAGGCGAGGAGGCAATCATGTTCAAGCATCTCCTGCTGGCGGTCGATGGCTCCGACCTGTCCGAATCCGCATTCCGCAAGGCACTTGTGCTGGCGCGGGAGATGGGCGCCCGTGCCACCGTGGTGCGCGTCTGTCCGAACTACCATGTGTTGACCTACCAGGTCGAAATGCTGGAGGACACCCGCGAGACCTACGTCAAGCAGGCCTGGGAAGACGCAACCCGCTACTTGCGCGGCCTGGCCGACGAGGCCGGCGCAGCGGGCGTGGCCTGTGACACGACCTACGCGGTCAATGACCATCCGTACGAGGCCATCATCAAGGCGGCCGAGGACAAGGAATGCGACCTGATCGTGATGGCGTCCCACGGGCGGCGCGGGGTCAAAGGGTTGGTGATCGGCAGCGAGACCCTCAAGGTGCTGACCCACAGCAAGATCCCGGTGCTGGTCTACCGGTAGGCGCGCGGCCGCCGGCCCGCGCCGTGGGCTAGCGCCGCCGCATCCGCGCCGCCAGGCGCGGCAGCGGACCGGCCGATATCCGGCCCGTCAGCCCGGATGCGCAGCGGCGTGCCGGGCGGCACGCGCAGCCGCATCACGGCCATGACGTCGCGCGCGTTGGCCGAGCCCGAGGCGGTCGCCAGCATGATGCTGCTGGCAAAGCGGCTGGCGGCCAGGCTCAGGCGTGCGGAACTGCGGCCCTGGAAGATCAGGCCGGCGAGCCCGTCGATCGTTGCTTCTACCACAGACAGTCACATCCACACGGCGGCCGGGGCTGTGGCGCCAAGAGCGCATTGCAGTGCCTGCCGATCGTCGCGCCGGATCCGGGAAACTGGATTTGGGCAGCACGCTTCTGGCATCCTGAGGGCCTGATCCAATGCCCCGGCCGCCGCGCCCGCAAGCCACCCATGCCACTTTCCGCCTGGACCCACGAAGCGATCCGCAAGATCGAAGCCGACTTCAACCGCTCCGCCGATACCCACCTGATCCCGCTGGACCTGCCGGGCTACCCCGACATCCGTGTCTACTTCAAGGACGAATCCAGCCACCCGACCGGCAGCCTGAAGCACCGGCTGGCGCGCTCGCTGTTCCTGTATGCGCTGTGCAATGGCTGGCTGCGTGAGGGCAGCACGGTGGTGGAAGCGTCCAGCGGCTCGACCGCGATTTCAGAGGCGTATTTCGCCAGGCTGCTAGGGCTGCCGTTCGTGGCGGTGATCCCGGCCGGCACGTCGCGCGCCAAGGTCGAGGCGATCGAGTTCTATGGCGGGCGCTGCCACCTTGTCGACAGCCCGTCGGAGATCTATGCCGCGTCGCACCGCATCGCGCAGGAAACCGGCGGCCATTTCATGGACCAGTTCACCTACGCCGAGCGTGCCACCGACTGGCGCGCCAACAACAATATCGCCGAATCCATCTTCAAGCAGATGGCGGAGGAGGAGCACCCGGTACCGGCCTGGCTGGTGTCCAGCGGCGGCACCGGCGGCACCATCGCCACGCTCGGCCGCTACGTCGCCTATCGCCGCCACAAGACGCGCGTGCTGTGTGCCGATCCGGAGAACTCAGTGTTCTTCGATTATTTCCGCAGCGCCCTGGCGGGCAAGCCTGAACCGGACCTGTCGCTGCCGACCGGCTCGCGAATCGAGGGTATCGGCCGGCCGCGCGTGGAGCGCTCGTTTATCCCCAGCTGCATCGACGCCATGCTGAAGGTGCCCGATGCGCTGTCGTTCGCCGCCATGCGCTACCTGGCCAGGCGCTTCGGCCGCCGCGTCGGCGGCTCGACCGGCACCAACTTCGTCGGCGTGCTGTACCTGGCGCAGCAGATGCGGGCGGCAGGGCAGGCGGGGGCCATCGTCGCGCTGCTGTGCGACAGCGGCGACCGCTATGGCAATACCTACTACGACGAAGACTGGTATGCCGAGCAGCGCATCGCCATCGACGCCGCCGATGCGCTGGTGGCGCGCGCGGTGAAGGGCGAGGCGGTGCTTACGCCGCAGGCGGTGGCCGGGCTGCAGCCGGCCGGCGCCGGCATTCCGGGCTGAATGCAAGGGAATCGCGCCGCCGTCTTTCTGTCAAAATGCCGGCGGCCAGCGCTTCGGCGCCGACCCTTTGCCCACTGATGACCTCATACGATCCCATAGGTTGACTTATCCATGCGTATCTTCGGTATCAGCATCCATATCATCGTTGCGCTGTTCTTCGCCGTGCATGCGGTGCGCACGCACCAGAACATGTACTGGCTGCTGATCCTGTTCCTGTTCCCGGGGCTGGGCAGCCTGGTCTACTTCTTTGCCATCTTCCTGCCCGAGCTGCGCCAGTCGCGCGGCGCGCGCGCGGCCACGCGCGCCATCTCGCAACTGGTGGACCCCAACCGCGCGGTGCGCGAGGCCCGCACCGACTTTGACCGGGCGCCGACCGTGGCGCACCGCATGCGCCTGGGCGCCGTGCTGCTCGAAGCCGGCGAGCCGTCCGAGGCGCTGCAGCACTACCAGGCCGCGGCCAACGGCCCGTTCGCGTCCGATCCGGCGCTGCTGCATGGCCTGGCCCAGGCGCAGTTCGCCACCGGCGACGCGGCCGCCGCGCTGGCGACGCTGGAAAAACTGTTCGGCGCCAGCCCGCATGCGCGCCAGCAGCCCGACCCCGCCTTGCTGTATGCTCGCGCGCTGGCTGCCACCGGCGCGCCCGGCACGCGCGCCGCGTTCGAGCAGGCACTGACCAGCGCCAGCGACGCCGCGCCGCGCTGCCTGCTCGCCGACTGGCTGGCGGCGCAGCCCGATGCCGCCGACCGCGAACGCGCGCGAACTCTATGCCGAAATCGTCCATGACGCCCGCCACTGGCCGCGCCATGCCCGCGAGCACAACCGCGAGTGGCTGCAGCGCGCGCAGGCGGCGCTGGGCAAGTAAGGCGCGTTCCGGCCCGTTGCATGGCCACCGTGTATTTCTCGACAATATGACCCTACTGAAACGCAAATCGATTGAAGCCGTGGCCTCGCGCCGTCCGGCACGTGGCACACGCAACCGTGGCCAGGCGCCAGACTCGCGCGCGGCCCGCGAAGAAAAACGCATGACGCCGCGCTTTGCGCCGGTGACCTTCTCGGAGCTGGACGGCGTGCGCTACCTGCATTTCGGCACGGAGTGGGTGCAGGGCGCGATGCGCCTGCGCAAGCCGGATGCGATCGAGCTGGAATACGCGCAGCAGATGATGGCCTGGCTGCTGTTCCTGTCGCCTTCTGTGGATGAATTCCACGTGGTCCAGCTCGGCCTCGGGGCGGCGGCGCTGACCAAGTTCTGCCACCGCCAGTTCAGCCGCGCGCGCGTGACCGCGGTCGAGCTGAATCCGGCGGTGATCATCGCCGGGCGCAGCATGTTCGGCCTGCGCCAGGATGACGCGCGCCTGACCGTGCGCGAGCAGGACGCGTGGGACTACGTGATGGACGGCACCCACGCCGATGCCATCGACGTGCTGCAGGTGGACCTGTACGACGCCACCGCGCGCGGCCCGGTGCTCGACACCACCGCGTTCTACCGCGCCTGCCGCCGCACGCTGAAGGAGCCGGGCGTGATGACCATCAACCTGTTCGGCGACCACGACAGCTTCCCGAAGAATATCGAGCGCATCTGCGAAGCCTTCGATAACCGCGTGCTGGTGTTCCCTGAGGTCCATGACGGCAACATCATCGCACTGGCGTTCAACGGCCCGGAGATCGATGTGGCGTGGGAAGTGCTGGAAGCGCGCGCCGACGTGGTCGAGAAGACCACGGGGCTGCCGGCGCGGGACTGGGTGCAGAAGCTGCGCGCTGCGAACGCGCGGCAGGAAGAGCGGTTGAGGATCTGATCCAAACGCGCCCAAAGAGGAGGTTTGGGTGCTCCAAAGCCGCCTGAACTAGCCCAAGCAAGGTGTTCTCCCTCTCCCGCAAGCGGGCGAGGGAGAACACCGCGAGCCGATGACCAGCCGCCGACCTCACTCCTTGTGGAAAAACTGCGCCAGCGACCACTCGTCCGTCCGCGCCTCATACTTCAGTCCCTTCTTCATCGCCCACATCGCCAGCTGGCTGTGCGACGGAATGATCGCGTGGTCGGCCAGCGCGAACCTGGCCGCCGTGCGCGCGTTCTCCTCGCGCGCTTTCTCGCTGGAAACGGTGGTCAGCGATTTTTCGATCAGCTGGTCCAGTTGCGGGTTGCTGTACTTGCCCCAGTTCCAAGTGCCATACCCGGTCTTGGGATTGGGCGTGCCCGTGATCGAGCGCAGCGCCACATCCGCGGCTGCCGAACCCCACCCCAGCATCTGGAAGGCAAAGTCGCCCTGGCGCGCGCGCGTGAAGTAGGCCGCTACCGGCATGGTCTCGACCCTGGTCTGGATGCCGATGCGCGTCAGCATGCTGGCGGTGGCCTGCGCCACCGCGGCGTCGTTCAGGTAGCGGTTGTTGGTGGCATGCAGCGTCAGCCCGAAGCCGTCCGGGTAGCCTGCCTCGGCCAGCAGCTTTTTGGCGCCTTCGGGATCATAGGCGTCGGGTTTGGTGCCCGGATGCCCGAAGATCTGCGGCGACACGATCGACGATGCCGGCACCGCCAGCCCCTCCATGATGCGGTTGACGATGGCGTCGCGGTTCAACGACTTGCTGATCGCGGCACGCACGCGCGCATCCTTGAACGGGTTCTTGCCCAGCGGCTTGCCGGCCTTGTCGGTGACGAAGGGCGGGTTGTCGCGCGAGTGGTCCATTTGCCAGAAGATGGTGCGCCACGAAACCTGCTGCTCGATCTTGAACTTCGGGTTCTGCCTGAGCTTGGCCACGTCGGCCGACGGCACGCTCTCGATCACGTCGACATCGCCCGCCAGCAGCGCGGCGCTGCGCGCGCCGTTGTCGGTGATGATGCGGAACACGGCGCGGTCCCACTCCGGCTTGGGCCCCCAGTAGTTGGGATTGCGCTCCATCACGATTTCCTGCCCGCGCGCGAAGCGCACGAACTTGAACGGCCCGGTACCGATCATGGCCTTGCCCGAGTCGAAATCGGCCTGCGTCAGCGTGGCGGCGACCTTTTTCGGCATGATCGGAACGCTGTTCAGGTCGTTGGCCAGGTTGGCGTAGTTGGGCACGCTCATGGTCAGGCGCACCGTCAGCGGATCGGGCGTGTCGATGCGGGCGATCGGCTTGGTGTAGCTGGTGAACGAGCCGGGGCTGTTGGTCAGCTTGTCCGGGCGCTCCAGCGACGCCTTGACGTCTTCGCTGGTGAAGGGCGAGCCGTCGTGCCACTTCACGTTGGGGCGCAGCTTGATTTCCCAGGTGATGGCATTGACCGGCTTCCACGACAGCGCCAGGCCGGGGATATAGCGGGCGTTCTTGTCCATGAACACCAGCGACTCGAAGACATGCAGCGCGATCGCGTTGTTGGGGCCGGAGTTGTTCCAGTGCGGGTCCATCGAGGTGACGTCGGCGGCCAGCCCGATGCGCAGGTCCTCGGCATGGGCGGCGCCGGCCGGCACCAGCGCCAGGGCGGCACAGGCGGCACTGCCCAGCACCAGCGCGGCGGTGGCGTGGAGCAAGGTGCGGCGGGCGGGCTGGCTGGGCGTGGCGGTTGTCGATGGCATGGGACTGGCTCCTCGTACAGGTCCGGCGCTTGCGGACGGGTTCTCAGGCGGTTTGTCCCGCATTGTGCCGCTAAAGTGGCATGGTTGCAGCGTCCGATGCAAGGCTGCCGGGTCCGGCCCCGGTAAAATGGGGTCATGTTTGCCAATTCCCGCACCATCGTCTCGGCGCAGTCCGATGTCCACGAACACCTTGCCGCGCGTGTCGCGCGCCACCTGGCCGAGCCGTTCCGCAAGCCCATCGGCGAAGCCAGCCGCCGCGCGCTGAGCGCGGCGCTCGACAATTGGCAGCAGGCCGGCGGCGCGCCGCTGATCCTGGATGCCGGCTGCGGCGTGGGCGAAAGCACGCTGCGCCTGGCGACATCATTCCCGGACCACTATGTGATCGGCGTCGACCAGTCCGAAAAGCGCCTGGCCGCTGGCAAGGACTGGTGGGGCGAGGCGCCGGTGCCGGCCAATTTCTGCTGGGCGCGGGCCGACCTGGTCGATGTCTGGCGCATGCTGCAGGCCGACGCGGTGCCGGTGGCGCGCCACTACGTGCTGTACCCGAACCCATGGCCAAAGATCGGCCACCTGGGGCGGCGCTGGCAGGGCCATGCGGTGTTCCCGGCGCTGGCGGCGTGCGGCGATTACCTGGAATGCCGCAGCAACTGGCAGGTCTACATCGACGAGTTCGCGCAGGCGCTGGCGCTGGTTGGGCGTCCGGCGCAGGTGGTCGAGCCCTGGCAGCCGGCGCAGGCGATGACGCCGTTCGAGCGCAAGTACGCGGCATCGGGGCATGGGCTCTGGCGCTGCGTCAGCGAGCGGGGTGCCTGAAGCCAGCCAGGAAAACAAAAACGGCCCACGATGTGGGCCGTTTGCTTGCGTGGGCGCGGGAACTCAGTGGAACAGCGGCTGCTGCGTGGGCGCGTCTTCCGGCAGCTCCGCATGCACGATCTCGCCATTGCGGTCGGCATACAGCGGCGTGCCGCAATCCTCGCAATATTCCGGATCGAACAGCGCCGCGTGGCGGAAGATATCCTCCACGCCGGCGTTGCGCAGCTCTTCGCAGATCTGTTCGAGCGGGTTGCCCTTCTCGTCGGCATCGACTTCGCCGGCTTCGCGGCCGTAGACCGGCCAGACGATGCCGTAGATCACGTCCTTTTCACCGCGCATGGTGAAGCCGACGCGGTATTCCTCGACCACTTCCTCGCCGAACGCGGCCACCACCGCGGCCAGCTGGCCGGCGGAGATATCGAGCGTGCCGGCCAGGTAGTTGACGGCGGCGCGCACGGTCAGAGGACGGATGCTCTTGTCGGACTCACGGCACGACAGGAAGAAGGCGTCGGGGAGCAGCAGCTCGAACTCGCAGCCGGGCAGCAGCAGCGCCACCGACGGCTGGACCTGGGTGCGCCATTGTTCCAGGCACACCGAGCGCTCGGCGTGGTGCTCCTTGGCATCTTCCTGCCAGCGGAACAGCGCCTGCTCGTGCGGGGCTACCACCACGGCCAGCAGGTAGCGCGGGTCGGCCAGGATCGGCGCGGTCTCGGGCAGGTCGCGCAGGTCGACCTTGGGTACCGAGCCGGCCAGCGCGGCCGCGGCCAGCTTGTGCGTCAGCGCAAAGGTGTCGCTGTGGGTGCGCGGCAACTGGTCGATGCTGTACAGGTACGGCGACAGCGCCACCTTGGTGTCGGAAGCCAGTACATGTGCCTGCAAGTGCACGGCGAGCGTCTGGGCCAGCTCCGGCTTGAGCGCGCCCGAGGGGATGGCGTAACGCGTGTGCGCCAGGATTGGCGCGGCGATCAGCAGCGCGTCGTAGCGCTGGCCATCGACCTCGATGGTGGCCGATTCGGCCAGTGTCTCGGCCTGCTCGGCCAGCACGTCGGAGGCATCGGCGTTGTGCTTGAACAGGTGCTCCAGCGCCGCGTCCAGCGCGGTCTGGCTACCGTTCTTCAACAGGCGGCCCAGGCGCTGCGAGAGCCGCCGTTCCCAGTAGCCATCCTCCATGCGGCTGCCCGATGCGTCGAGGGCGAGCGCATCGGCCACCAACCGCTCGGCGTCGGGGGAAAGACGTGGGGAAGCCTTGGGGCGAAAACCTGCCATAGAAAGAAACCGTTCGTTTATGCGTAAAACGGTATTCTACTCGTTGCGTTGACAAGGCGGCCGCGCGATGCGGCGCGACTTGCCACCGGCGAGGCCGAAGACTTCTTTTTATTTCTGTCCGCCGGCTGCCGGCGCCGCCGGTGCGTGGGTCTCGACGCCGTGCTGCTCGCCGGAAATCGACACGTCGCTGCCGCCCTTGGTCAGCAGGTAGAGGGCTGCGCCGGCAACGACGACGAATGCGATGATGATCTTTGCCATGTTGTCTCCAGTGTATGTCTGAAGCGGGGTGGCCCCGCCTCCGGGCCATTGCGGCCCATGTTGTTTGGGACACAGTGTGGCAGCACTGCCTTGCGTGGAACTTACACGCGCGGGATGGCGCCGGGTGATTCCGGGGCCGCATCATGCGCACCATGACAAACGCCGCCCGGGAAGGCGGCGCTTGCATGGACCATCCGCGGGCGTCAGGCCGCCAGCAGCTGGCGCAGCACGAACGGCAGGATGCCGCCGTGGTTGTAGTAGTCGACCTCGATCGGCGTGTCGATGCGCAGCAGCACCGGCACGCGCTGCACGTCGCCGTTGGCGCGCTTGATCACCAGCACCAGGTCCTGCTGCGGCTTGAGCTCGCCCGGGTTGTCCAGGCCCGTGCCTTCGATGTCGAAGGTCTCGTTGCCGGTGATACCCAGTGCCTGCGCGCTGTCGCTGCCCTTGAACTGCAGCGGCAGCACGCCCATGCCGACCAGGTTGGAGCGGTGGATGCGCTCGAAGCTGCGCGCCACCACGGCCTTCACGCCCAGCAGCTGCGTGCCCTTGGCCGCCCAGTCGCGCGACGAGCCGGTGCCGTACTCCTCGCCGCCGAACACCACCGTGGGCGTGCCCTCGGCGATGTACTTCATGGCCGCGTCGTAGATCGACATCTGCTCGCCGGTGGGCTGGTGGATGGTGATGCCGCCTTCCACGCGCGCGCCGTCCGGCTTGGGCGGGATCATCAGGTTCTTGATGCGCACGTTGGCGAAGGTGCCGCGCATCATCACCTCATGGTTGCCGCGGCGCGAGCCGTAGCTGTTGAAGTCGGCCTTGAGCACGCCATGCGCCTGCAGGTACTTGCCCGCGGGCGAGGTGTCCTTGATCGAGCCGGCCGGCGAGATATGGTCGGTGGTCACCGAGTCGCCGAAGATGCCCAGCGCGCGCGCGTCGCGCACGCTGGCCGAGGCGCCCGACGGCTCCAGGCTGAAGTCCTGGAAGAAGGGCGGCTCGGCGATGTAGGTCGACTTGGGCCAGTCGTACACCTGGCCCTTGGTGCCCTGGATCGCGCCCCACAGCTTGCTCGGCTTCTTGACCTGCTCGTAGTTGCCCTTGAAGGTCTTGGCGTCCATCGCGAACTTCATCAGCGCGTGGATTTCCTCAGAAGTCGGCCAGATATCGCCCAGCCAGACGTCACGCCCGCCCTTGCCCTTGCCGACCGGCTCGGTCATCAGGTCGCGCGTGACATTGCCGGCGATGGCATAGGCCACCACCAGCGGCGGCGAAGCCAGGAAGTTGGCGCGGATGTTCGGGTGGATGCGGGCCTCGAAATTGCGGTTGCCCGACAGCACCGCGGCCGCGACCAGGTCGTTCTTGACGATGGCCTCGTTCAGCTCGGGCGTCAGGTCGCCGGCATTGCCGATACAGGTGGTGCAGCCGTAGGCGGTCACGCCGAAGCCCAGCTGCTCCAGGTACGGCAGCAGGCCGGCGGCCTTCAGGTATTCGGTGACCACGCGGCTGCCCGGCGCCAGCGAGGTCTTGATGTGCGGCGCCACTTCCAGTCCGGCTTCCACCGCCTTCCTGGCCAGCAGGCCAGCCGCCAGCAGCACGCTGGGGTTGGAGGTGTTGGTGCACGAGGTGATCGCGGCGATCAGCACGTCGCCGTTCTTCACTTCAATGCCGTTGCTGGTGCGGTAGGGCCGATCCAGCTCGGCCGCATCCTTGTTGAAGCCGTTCTCGGCCACCGGCTTGCTGAACAGCGACGCGAACGTGCTCTTGACGTTGCCGATCTCGATGCGGTCCTGCGGGCGCTTCGGCCCGGCCAGCGACGGCGCGACCGTGGACAGGTCCAGCTTCAGCGTCTTGCTGAAGTCGATGTCGCCTGCCTGCGGAATGCCGAACATCTGCTGGGCGCGGAAATAGCCTTCGAACGCGTCGATCTCCGCGTCGGTGCGGCCGGTGCCGCGGAAGTAATCGATGGTCTTTTCGTCGACCGGGAAGAAGCCCATGGTGGCACCGTACTCCGGCGCCATGTTGCCGATGGTGGCGCGATCCGGCACTGACAGGCTGGCCGTGCCTTCGCCGAAGAACTCGACGAACTTGCCGACCACCTTCTCCTTGCGCAGCATCTCGGTGATGGTCAGCACCAGGTCGGTGGCGGTGACGCCTTCGCGCAGGCGGCCGGTCAGCTCCACGCCGACCACGTCCGGCGTCAGGAAGTACACCGGCTGGCCCAGCATGCCGGCCTCGGCCTCGATGCCGCCGACGCCCCAGCCGACCACGCCGATGCCGTTGATCATGGTGGTGTGCGAATCGGTGCCGACCAGCGTGTCAGGGTAGTAGACCCCATCCTTCTTATGAACGCCGCGCGCCAGGTATTCCAGGTTGACCTGGTGCACGATGCCGAAGCCCGGCTGCACCACGCCAAAGGTGTCGAACGCCTGCATGCCCCACTTCATGAACTGGTAGCGCTCGTTGTTGCGCTGGAATTCCAGCTGCATGTTCAGGTCCAGCGCCCTCTTTTCGCGGAAATGGTCAACCTGCACCGAGTGGTCGACCACCAGGTCGACCGGCACCAGCGGCTCGATCTTCTTGGGGTCCTGGCCCATCTTCTCGGCCACGTTGCGCATTGCGGCCAGGTCGGCCAGCAGCGGCACGCCGGTGAAGTCCTGCAGCACCACGCGGGCCACGACGAACGGGATCTCGTCCACACGCTCGGCATTCGGCTTCCAGCCGGCGAGTTGCCTGACGTGTTCTTCGGTAACTTTCTTGCCGTCGCAGTTGCGCAGCACGGCTTCCAGCACGACGCGGATCGATACCGGCAGGCGCCCGAGATCGAGGTCCAGTTCCTGCGCGAGTTGCGGCAGGGAATAGAACTGGCCCTTGCCGGAAGCGCCGATCTTGAATTCTTTTAGCGTGTTCTTGAGGTTATGGGGCATTGCCGTACTCCGATCGAAGGATGATGCGATGGCATTTGGCTCGGACCTCTGAAACCGGATTCAGACCCCGGTGCGCTGCCGCGGCGTATGACCGCGGTCCGAGGTCGGCAGCGCACTGCAACTGCATACTCTAACCGCCGCGCGGCCTTGCCGCCACCCGGTCTCGATCGGCCGGGCCCCGGCCATGCCTTCCCGCGGCGCGACAGCGTGCCCGCGGCGGGTTGGCCCGCCCGCAAGGCAAAAGGGTGCCGGCGGCCGGAATTCAGGCGGCCGCCGGCACCCTGTACGGATTTACTGCTTCGGTGCCGCGCTTTGCTGGGTCGCGTCAGGCTGCTGCGCCTGCTGCGGCTGGACCGTCGGGCCGCCCGGGGGCGTGGCCAGCAGCGGGGCGCTGACCGGGGCGCGCAGGCCGCCGGCCTGGGTCGGCGCCGCGGCGCCTGCCTGCATGGCGGCGCTCTGGCAGTCGTCGGCCAGGCGCTGGCCCAGGTTCTTGTTGAACAGCATGGCCTTGCTCGGGATCACCACCAGGTCCAGGCCGGTGCGGGCGTCGTAGTAGCGGTCGGCGCCGGTCACGGTGGACTGACGCGGCAGCTTGTAGTCACGGCCTTGCCAGTGCACGGTCAGCACTTCGTCACGCAGCATGTCGCCGGAGATATAGATGCTGTTGCCCAGTTCGCACTGCCACTTTTCACCGGTCGGGGTGACTGCGGCGGCGGCGCCGGCAGCGGCGGCGGTGCCGGCTGCGGCCTTCTTCTTGGTCGAGGACTTCTTCTTGGTGGTCTGCTTGGCCGGCTCTTGCGCCATCACGGCGGTGGCGGTGGTCAGGCTGAACGCGCCGATGCAGGCGGCAAGTACGAGATGTTTCATTTTGTGAGTGCCTCTCGGATTTTGAAATCTGGTCTGTTTGTCGTTCGCCGCCGTCACATCAGGCGGCGCCTGGAAGGAAAGTCCGCCGCTATTCTCTACGATTTGCCGGAGCCCGCGAAGTGCGCTGGCCTTTGGTTACATAATCGGGGTGTCCGGTTAGTCCGGGTTCACTTACGCTTGCCGATCGGCACGAATTTGAGGTTTTCGGGGCCCACGTAGTTGGCGCTGGGGCGGATGATCTTGTTATCGATGCGTTGCTCGATGATGTGCGCGGCCCAGCCGGAAGTGCGTGCGATCACGAACAGCGGCGTGAACATTGCCGTCGGCACGCCCATCATGTGGTAGCTCACCGCGCTGAACCAGTCCAGGTTCGGGAACATCTTCTTGACGTCCCGCATGACCGTTTCCAGGCGCTCGGCAATGTCGAACATCTTCGTCGAGCCGGCGTCCTTCGATAGCGTCTTCGCCACTTCCTTGATGACCTGGTTGCGCGGGTCGCCCGTGGTGTACACCGGGTGGCCGAAGCCGATCACGACTTCCTTGTTCCCGACGCGGCGGGTGATGTCGGCCTGCGCCTCATCCGGGTTGTCGTAGCGCTTCTGGATCTCGAACGCGACTTCGTTGGCGCCGCCGTGCTTGGGGCCGCGCAGCGCGCCGATCGCGCCGGCGATCGACGAATACATGTCCGAACCCGTGCCGGCGATCACGCGCGCGGTGAAGGTCGAGGCGTTGAACTCGTGTTCCGCGTACAGGATCAGCGAGGTATGCATGGCACGCTCCCACAGCGCCGACGGCTGCTCGCCGTGCAGCAGGTGCAGGAAGTGGGCGCCGATGGAGTCATCGTCGGTCTCCACCTCGATGCGGCGGCCGTTGTGGCTGTAGTGGTACCAGTACAGCAGCATCGAACCCAGGCTGGCCATCAGGCGGTCGGCAATGTCGCGCGCGCCCGGGCCGTTGTGGTCGTCCTTTTCCGGCAGCACGGTGCCAAGCACCGACACGCCGGTGCGCATCACGTCCATCGGGTGCGCGCTGGCCGGGATCCATTCCAGCGCCAGCTTGACGTTGGCCGGCAGGCCGCGCAGTGACTTCAGCCTGGCCTTGTAGGCGGCCAGTTCGGATCTGGTCGGCAGCTTGCCGTGCACCAGCAGATGGGCGATTTCCTCGAACTCGCAGGTGTCGGCGATATCGAGGATGTCATAGCCGCGGTAGTGCAGGTCGTTGCCGGTACGGCCAACGGTGCACAGCGCGGTATTGCCGGCGGCAACGCCGGACAGCGCGACGGATTTCTTGGCTTTCGGCGCCGCGGGCTCTGCCGCGGCGGCCGGTGCTGCGGTCTTCGAAGCGGACATCCGGGTCTCCTTCGGTCGCGTCCGTGCTTTGTTGTTGTGGCGGGTCAGGCGAAGAACAGCGCTTCCACGTTGTCCGGCAGCGGCGTGCCGGTGGCCTGGGCGCGCTGCAGCAGCGACCAGTAATAGCGGTAGCTGGCGCGGTCGTGCAGCTGGCCGTCGTGGCGGATCGGTGCCCAGTTGTTCTCGTGGGCCGCCAGCAGGATCTGGCTGGCGGCGCCGATTTCATCCGCGCCCGGGCGGAAGGCGGCGACGATCGGCGCTATCTGGCCCGGATGGATGCTCCACTTGCGCAGGTAGCCGAACTCGGCGCGCGCGCGCAGCGCGTCATCGCCCGCCCGCTGGGGTGCCTGCACATCGGTGCTGACGTTGTGCGACGGAACCTTGCCATGGCGGTGGCAGGCGGCGGAGATTTCCAGCATGGCGCGGCGGATCAGCGGGTGCTCGAACTGCTGCGGCGAGCGCATGGCCTCGCCGGGAATCGCGCCGTGGTGCGCCGAGACGAAGTCCATCAGGCCGAAGCTCAGGCACTCCACCTGCACCAGCGCGGCGATGTCGAAAGCCTGTTCGAGCGCGGCGTGTGTCTCGATCAGCACATGGATCGGGATATGGCGGGCGATGCCGGCATTGCGCGCCACCTGGTTGACATGGTCGGTCACGCGCGCGACCTCGACCACGTCGGTCACCTTGGGCACGACCACGTAGGCCAGCCGCGCGCCGGCGGTGCGCACCAGCACGTCGACATCCTGGCGCCAGCTCGGGTGGGCAGGGTCATGAATGCGCACGCCGACGCGGTTGTGCGCGTTCAGCGGGCTGTTGACCAGTTGCGCGCACAGCTCGGCGTGCTCGCGCTCGTGGCCGACGGCGGCGCCGTCCTCGCAATCGAAGGTGATGTCGAAGACCGGCCCAAGCTCTTGCTGCAGGGCAAGCGACTTGCGCATCAGCTTTTCGCTGCCCGCATAGTGGTCACACACCGGCAACTGGACCGGGATGGCTTCGCCCTGGAACAAGACCTCGGATGGATGCACGGGAATTCAGGTGGGTTGGGGTTGGACGGGAAGGCACATCATAGCGCCCCAATATGAAAAAACCGGGGTCCGCGCCGATTCTTGAATCGTTGCGGAACCCCGGTCTTTCCCGGAACGCGCTGAAGATCAGCCCAGCAGGTGCTGCACGCCGGCCTTTTCTTCTTCCAGTTCGTTCAGGGTGATGTTGATCTTTTCCTGGCTGTAGGCGTCGATCTCCAGACCCTTGACGATCTCGTACTTGCCGTTGGCGCAGGTCACCGGGTAGCCGAACATGGTGTCGGCGGGGATGCCGTACTCGCCGTTCGACGGGATGCCCATGGTGACGACCTTGCCGTTGGTGCCCAGCACCCAGTCATGCACGTGGTCGATGGCGGCGTTGGCGGCCGAGGCAGCCGACGACAGGCCACGGGCCTCGATGATGGCGGCGCCGCGCTTGCCGACGGTCGGCAGGAACACGTCGTTGTTCCACACCGGGTCGTTGATCATGTCCTTGACGCTCTTGCCGTCAACGGTGGCATAGCGGTAGTCGGCGTACATGGTCGGGCTGTGGTTGCCCCACACGAACATCTTCTCGATCGACGACACCGGCTTGCCGGTCTTGGCGGCGATCTGCGACAGGGCACGGTTGTGGTCCAGGCGCAGCATGGCGGTGAAGTTCTCGCGCGGCAGGTTCGGTGCCGACTTCATGGCGATGTAGGCATTGGTGTTGGCCGGGTTGCCGACCACCAGCACCTTGACATTGCGGCTGGCGACTTCGTCCAGCGCCTTGCCCTGCACCGTGAAGATCTGGGCGTTGGCCTCGAGCAGGTCCTTGCGCTCCATGCCCTTGCTGCGCGGACGGGCGCCAACCAGCAGGGCCACGTCGGCATCCTTGAAGGCGACCTTGGGGTCATCGGTGATGACCACGCCGGCCAGCAGCGGGAACGCGCAATCTTCCAGTTCCATCACCACGCCCTTGACGGCGGCCTGGGCTTGCGGCAGGTCGAGCAGTTGGAGGATGACCGGCTGGTCTTTGCCCAGCATGTCGCCGTTGGCGATGCGGAACAGCAGGGAATAGCCGATCTGGCCAGCGGCGCCGGTCACTGCGACGCGCATTGGGGCTTTAGCCATGAGTAAATCTCCAAACGATAGAAGGGGGTAACCGGTCGGCGGCACGCAGTCGCCAACTCAAGGCGGCGTGCACGCCGGATGCTGGTTGTCGCCACAGCGGGGAGCGGCCGTCCGCCGGAACCAGGTGGCGGGGCCACGGGGCGGAACCGGTGAGGATGAGCCACAACGGGTCATGGTGATGCAACGAAGCGTAAGTCTACTGCGAAGCGAGCCGCCATTTCCAGACCGATTTCCAGTCCGGGCCGCGGGGGAGGGTGCCGGGGACGGCATCCGCCGGCGGCACGAGCACGGCATTCACGACATTCGCGGGCGTGGACCAGCGCGAGTGTAGGCCCGGCCTCACTGGCTGTCAATTCATATGTCTTATATAAGACATAAGACAATTAACGTCAGGCTGGCGCCCGCCGCCCTTTTATGGTGAAATCCCGCCTATGTCCTCCCTGTCTACGTCCCTCTCCGGCGCTGCCGCCCACGGTGCGCAGGACTCCGGCGCGGCCACGCCTGGCGCCGGGACGCAGGCGCCTTCGTCGACCCCGCCTTCGTCGACCCCGTCTTCGTCGGCCTCGTCATCGACTCCGTCGTCGACCCCGCCGTCGAACTCTCCCGCGCCGTCGTCATCTACTGCGCCCCAGGCCGCCGCCCAGCAGCCGGGCCCGCAGACCGCCCCGTCGCCCACCTTCAGTCCGCTGTACCAGCAGATCAAGGCGCTCATCATGCGCAGCCTGCAGTCCGGCGAGTGGAAGCCGGGCGAGATGATCCCCAGCGAAATGGAGCTGGCGGCGCGCTACAAGGTAAGCCAGGGCACAGTGCGCAAGGCCATCGACGAACTCGCCGCCGAGAACCTGGTGGCGCGGCGGCAGGGCAAGGGCACCTTCGTGACCACGCACCATGAGGACGTGGTCAAGTTCCGTTTCCTGCGCCTCGTCCCCGACGAAGGCGAGCCCCACTACGGCGCCAGCCACGTGCTGGAGTGCAAGCGCCTGCGCGCGCCCGCCGAAATCGCGCGGCTGCTCGATATCCGCACCGGCGACAGCGTAGTGCAGATCCGCCGCGTGCTGAATTTCTCCGGCGAGTCGACCGTGCTCGACGAGATCTGGCTGCTGGGCGCCAACTTCAAAGGCCTCACCGCGGAAAAGCTGACCGAGTGGAAGGGGCCCATGTATGCCTTGTTCGAGGCCGAGTTCGGTACGCGCATGATCCGCGCCTCGGAAAAGATCCGCGCCGTGGCCGCCGACGAGACGGCGGCCGAGCTGCTGTCCGTGCCGGTGGGTTCGCCGCTGTTGTCGGTCGAGCGCGTTTCATATACCTACGGGGATCGCCCTGTCGAGGTGCGCCGCGGGTTGTATGTGACGACGAAACACTATTATCAGAACGACCTGAGCTGAGTCATGGGGCCGGCGCGGTCCCTGCGTTGGCTGCGATTATTGCGGGTTTTGTGATGGTGGTGCGGGTTGTTGCGCAGCGCCGGTGAATATTGCTTGGCAATCGCCGTGTCATGTGTATGGTGTGCGATTGTCGGGCGGCGCCTGTTGGGCGCGATAGCTGAAAATTATTGGTGCAGCGCGCAACAAAGGCGCTAAAATCTCGTGGATTTGCCTCAATGCATCCCGTTGCATGCAGGCAATGGCAGTCTCGTTTCTTTGTTTACCGCTAATTGGGGTCTCGCATGGCTGAAGCCGTCAAACAAGCCAGGCCGGAGTTCCGGAATATCGGTATCTCGCAGATCGCGAAATACCGGTTGCCCTGGGCCGGCAAGGTATCCATCCTGCATCGCGTGAGCGGTGCCTTGATGTTCCTCCTCCTTCCCTTCGTCCTGTACCTGTTCGAGCAGAGCATTACCTCCGAACTGAGCTTCGCAAAGTTCTCGGCCCTGTTGTCCGGCGGCTTTGTCAAGCTGGTTGTGCTGGCCCTGATCTGGGGTTATCTGCA
>NZ_SMNY01000039.1:0-51416 GCF_004353535.1 Cupriavidus sp. L7L | reverse complement strand
CTCGACCACATTGCCGGTGGCCGCCGCCGGCGCATCGAACAGGCCGCCCTGCGCCGGCGCCGGCGCCGCGGCCGCGCGGGCGCGGGCCTGCGCGCGCGCGTCAGGTAAGCGTTCTCCCGTGGCTTCGCGCAGCCAGGTCTTGAAACCGTAGCGCTGGAAGAATTCGACCAGCTTGTCCTTGTCCTCGCCGGTCTCGCGCAGCGCGTGGAAATCCGCCACCGCCTTGCTCAGGTCGCAGTCGGTCTTGACCGTGACCAGCTTGCGCGCCATTGGCAGCCAGTCGAGCGTATTGCGCAGGTTTTCGCCGACCACGCCCTTCATGCCCGGCGCGGCGGCCATCACGCCGTCGAGCGAGCCATGCTCGGCCAGCCATTTGACCGCGGTCTTGGGACCCACCTTGGGCACGCCGGGGACGTTGTCGACCGCATCGCCGATCAGCGACAGGTAGTCGATGATGCGCTCGGGCGGCACGCCGAACTTGGCCGCCACGCCCGGGGGATCGAGCACTTCGCCGCTCATGGTGTTGACCAGCGTGACCTGGTCGTTGACCAGCTGCGCCAGGTCCTTGTCGCCGGTGGATACAACCGTACGCACGCCCTGCTCGGTGGCCTGGCGCGACAGCGTGCCGATCACGTCGTCGGCCTCGACGCCGTCGACCACCACGATCGGCCAACCCAGCGCGCGCACGGCCTCGTGGATCGGCTCGATCTGGCGGGCCAGGTCTTCCGGCATGGACGGGCGGTGTTCCTTGTAGGCCGGATACATGTCGTCGCGGAAGGTCTTGCCCTTTGCGTCGAACACGCAGGCGCTATACTCTGCCGGGTAATCGTTGCGCAGCTTGCGCAGCATGTTGATCATGCCGTAGATTGCCCCTGTGGGCAGGCCCTCTCCATTCCTCAGGTCCGGCAGAGCGTGATAAGCGCGATACAGATAGCTCGATCCGTCGACGAGCAAGAGTGTTTTTGGACTATCCGACATTCCCATGGACTCAAAATTGACTGGTGCCGCTGCGGGCGGTGCTTCGACCGCCCCCCTTGCTGATCCGGATGTTTCCGATATCTCCGGCGATACCGTACAACCCCCGCCGGAGGCAGCGTCCGAACACGCCGCAGCCGTAGCCGCCGCGGCCGATGCCGCCGCCGCTGGCCATCCGCCTGAAGTGGCCGCAGAAAAAGCCGCCGCCGCCGCGGCGCGTGCCAATCCGCGCAAGATGATCCCCAGCCTGCGTGCGCTGGCCGACGAAGACCGCGCGACCGCGAAGAAGGCGCGCGCATCGTGGCAAATGTTCACGATTATGGCAGAGTTCATCGAGGCGACCGAGTACCTCTCGGAGATCCGCCCGGCCGTGTCGATCTACGGCAGCGCGCGCCTGCGCGAGGATTCGCCCTACTACCAGCGCACCATCGAGATCGCGCGGCTGTTCTCCGATGCCGGCTTCGCCGTCATCTCGGGCGGCGGCCCCGGCATCATGGAAGCGGCCAACAAGGGCGCGCACGCCGGCAAGTCTGCCAGCGTGGGCCTGAACATCGAACTGCCGCACGAGCAGCAGGGCAATCCGTACCAGGACATTGCCATGCGCTTCCGCCACTTCTTCACGCGCAAGGTCACCTTCGTCAAGAACTCCGACGCCTTTATCGTGATGCCGGGCGGCTTCGGCACGCTGGACGAGCTGGCCGAGGTGCTGACGCTGGTGCAGACCGGCAAGTCGCGCTCGGTGCCGGTGGTCATGTTCGGCAGCCGCTTCTGGAAGGGCCTGCTCGACTGGTTCCGCTTCACGCTGCTGCCGATGGGCCTGATCGCCGAGCACGACCTCGACCTGATGAAGATCGTCGACGAGCCGCATGAAGTACTCGAAGCGGTCTACGACTACTACGAGCGCCGTGGCGGCGACAAGCCGATCCCGCCCAAGGAAGAGATGTTCTACCTGTAAGCGCGCCGCCGGGCCCGGGCCCGGCCGGCTTGCGCCGCAAGCCACGCGTCAGGCACTCCTGCCGTTGCGCGGGTGCGCCGCGGGGCACGGCCCGGCCTCCGGGCACGGCAGAATTGCTAGAATGGAACCTGTCCGTTCTGCCAAGCCCGGCGCCGCCGGGTTGCAGCCAACCGCCGCATGCCGCGGCGTCGCCCGCCGCCCCTTATTGCCCTTGGGGCGCCGCGACGCCGCACAGGAGCCCCTGATGACCTCCCGTTCCACCCGGTCGTGCCGTTCTGCCCGGTCCGACGACCCCCTGCCCGCGGGCCTGCGCCTGCTGGCCGCGGCTGCCGCCACATTTGCGCTGGCGGCGCCCGTGCTGGCCCAGGGCAACCAGGAAAGCAGCGCACTGTCGCAGCAGGAACTGAACCAGATCAACAACCAGCCGATCGCGCCGGCAGCCAAGACGCAGCTGAACCAGCCGCGCCAGCCGAGCTTCCAGCTCAACGAGCGCGACGGCACGCAGGTGCGCGAGTACCGCGACAAGGGCCGCGCCACCGATATCCAGGTCAAGTCCGGCTTCGGCACCAAGTACGAGATGAGCAAGCCGGAAGACAGCTCGCCGCGCATCCGCGAGCACGATGTCAACCGCGTACCATCGGTCAACCTGAAATTCTGACCACGCAAGCGCCCTGCCGCAGCGGCGGCGGGACGCTGACCCACGGCCCGGCGTAAGCGGGCCGCGCCGGCCCTCCGGCAGTCATGCCGCGGCGGCGGCCCTGGTTTTGCCGCCGCTTTCCGATTCGCTTCACACAACGAGTATGGCCGTATTCACCACGGTCTCGCAGGACGAGATCGCCAGCTGGCTGCTTGATTTCGACCTTGGCGAAGTGCGCGAACTGCGCGGCATCGCCTCGGGCATCGAGAACAGCAATTTCTTCCTTACCATGGAGCAGGATGGCCAGGCACGCCAGTACGTGCTGACCATCTTCGAGCGCCTGTCGTTCGCGCAGCTGCCCTATTACCTGCACCTGATGGCGCACCTGGCCGAGCGCGGCATCCGCGTGCCGGCGCCGATCCCGGCGCGCGACGGCGAGATCCTGCGCCCGCTCAAGGGCAAGCCCGCCACCATCGTCACGCGCCTGCCCGGCGCCTCGCAGCTGGCGCCGGACGCGCAGCACTGCGCCGAAGTCGGCGACATGCTGGCGCGCATGCACCTGGCCGGCCAGGACTACCCGCGCCGCCAGCCCAACCTGCGCAGCCTGGCCTGGTGGCAGCAGACCGAGCCCGAGATCCTGCCTTTCCTCGACGCCGGCCAGCGTACCCTGCTGCAACAGGAAATCGCGCACCAGGCGGCGTTCTTCGCCAGCGCCGACTACGCCAGCCTGGGCGAAGGCCCGTGCCATTGCGACCTGTTCCGCGACAACGTGCTGTTCGAGGAAGACGGCAGCGGACGCCACCGTCTGGGCGGTTTCTTCGATTTCTATTTCGCCGGCAACGACAAGTGGCTGTTCGACCTGGCGGTCACCGTCAACGACTGGTGCATCGACCTGGCCAGCGGCGAACTCGACCACGCGCGGGCGCAGGCAATGCTGCGCGCTTATCATGCGGTCAGGCCGCTGAGCGACACCGAGGCCGCGCACTGGCAGGACATGCTGCGCGCGGGTGCGCTGCGCTTCTGGGTGTCGCGGCTGTGGGACTTCTACCTGCCGCGCGAGGCCGACATGCTGCAGCCGCACGATCCCACTCATTTCGAACGCATCCTGCGCCGGCGCCTGGACACCAGTCCCGCGCGCCCGCTCCCCTGGATCTGATCCGTCATGCAACTACTGGAAGTTCCTGCCAAGGAAGGCTACGTCTGGTTCCGCCAGGGTATCTGGCTGTTCCGCAAGAATCCGCTGACTTTCCTGATGCTGCTGTTCGTCTACCTGATCGCCGCGCAGCTGGCCATCGTGGTGCCGCTGATCGGCATCATCGCGCTGCTGGTGGTCACGCCGGGCCTGTCGGTCGGCGTAATGACCGCGTGCCGCGACGTGATCCAGAACAAGCGCGTGCTGCCCACCGTGCTGCTGGCGGGCTTTCGCGCCAACGGCAAGGAAGCCACGCGCAACCTGCTGGTGCTGGGCGGCATCTACGCCGGGCTGGTGTTCATGCTGGGGCTGATCGCCGGCGCGGTGGTCGACATGAGCGCGCTGGTGCCGATCGTGCTGAAGGAAGAAGCGCCCTCGGCCGAAGCGGTGCGGCAGCTCTACTACGCGATGATGATCGGCGCGCTGCTGTACACGCCGATCGCGATGATGTTCTGGTTCGCGCCGCTGCTGGCGGCCTGGCACGGGGTACCACCGGTCAAGGCGCTGTTCTTCAGCTGGACCGCGTGCTGGCGCAATCGCGGGGCGTTCTTCACCTATATCGTGCTGTTCGCGATGCTGCTGGTGGCGATCCCGTTTATCCTGGAGGCGGTATTCAGCGCGTTCGGGGCGGAGACGGTGCTGTCGTTCCTGGTGACGCCGTATTCGCTGCTGATGCTGGCGATCTTGTATTGCTCGTTCTATGCGACGTACCGCGGTTGCTTCAACGTGACGCCGCCGGGCGTCGAACCGACGGCGCCGGCGGTTTGAAACCCAAGCAAGAGCGAGCGGTTTTGGTTGCTCCCAAGCAGCCCGAGCAAGCCTGAGCAAGGTGTTCTCCCTCTCCCGCAAGCGTGAGAGGGGAGCAAACCACCGCAGCGCGGTCTACTCCCCAAACGTCTTCACCATCGCGTCTGCCGCCATGCGCAGGTCGGGCACGAATCCCATCAGCCGGTCCATCGTCATCCGCGCCAGCGGCGCCTGCACCGCGATCGCCGCGCAGGCGCGGCTGCGGTTGCGCATCACCGGCACCGCCACCGCAATCATCCCCTCTAGGTTTTCCTGGTTGTTGATGCCCAGGCGCCGCCGCCGCGTCTCGGCCAGCTCTGCGTGCAGTGCCGCGGCGTCGGTGATGGTACGCGCCGAATGCGCGCGCAGCGGCAGGTTGGCCACCAGGCGTTCGCGCTGCGCGCTCGGCAGAAAGGCCAGCAGCAGCTTCCCGCTGGCGGAGCAATGCAGCGGCACACGCGAGCCCGGCTGCAGGTGCATGCGCAGCGGCCATTGCGTTTCGACCCGGTCCAGATAAACCACGTCGTCGCCCGACAGCATGGTCAGGTTGCAGGTCTCGCCGACCTTGTCGACCAGTTGCTGCAGGATCGCGTGCCGCGCCGCGGCCGGCCCCGCCTGCATCAGCACATTGACCGCGAGCTGGCGCACGCGTGACGAACATTCATAGCCGGGGCTGCCCGCCGTGCGCGACACCAGCCAGGTGCTTTCCAGCTGCTTGAGGATGCGGTGCACGGTCTGCTTGGGCAGTCCGATTTCCTCAACGATGGCGCACAGCGGCATGGGCCCGTCGGCGGCGGACAGGATCTCCAGGATGCGGAAGGCGCGCACCGCGGCGGCGTTCGAGTGATTACTCATGGATGCAATTTAGCGGATTCCGGGACGCCCTGGCGTCCCGAAATCTGCACTACCGGATGCAACCCGCAGCCGTGCTCGCGAAAGCGCACAAATTGGGACGGCATGCCGGTTTGGGTTCACTAGATTCGACTCGGGGCCGCCGCGGCGGACCTACCTGACCCAACCCCGGAGCCGATCCATGAGTGTGCAGATACTGCAGCGCCAGCAGTCCCATTCCACCGATGTGCCCATGCCGGAAGACCAGGTCGATGCGATCATGGCGCGCGCCCGGCAGGCGCAGCGCGCGTTCGCGCGTGCCGGCCAGGCCATCGTCGACACCGCCGCGGCCGCCGCCGCGTGGGCCATCATGGAGCCCGCGCGCAACCGCCAACTGGCCGAGCGGGCCGTGGCCGACACCGGCCTTGGCAACGTCGACGACAAGATCCGCAAGAACCATCGCAAGACGCTGGGCCTGCTGCGCGACCTGCACGGACGCAAGACCGTCGGCGTGATCGCGCGTGACGCCGCCACCGGCATCACCGAGATCGCGCGGCCGGTCGGCGTGGTCGCCGCGATCACGCCGTCGACCAACCCCGGGGCGACGCCGGCCAACAAGATCATCAACGCGCTCAAGTGCGGCAACAGCGTGGTGGTCGCGCCCTCTCCCAAGGGACAGGGCACATGCGAGCTGCTGCTGTCGTTCATCCACGCCGAGTTCGCGCGCGCCGGCCTGCCCGCCGACCTGGTGCAGATGCTGCCCGCGCCGGTGTCGAAGGCCTCGACCGCCGAACTGATGCGCCAGGCCGACCTGGTGGTGGCCACCGGCTCGCAGGCGAACGTGCGCATGGCCTACACCTGCGGCACGCCGGCGTTCGGCGTCGGCGCGGGCAACGTGGCCGCCATCGTCGATGCCAGCGCGGCGTTGGGCGATGCGGCCGCAAAGATCGTCCGCTCCAAGACCTTCGACAACGCCACCAGCTGCTCGTCGGAGAACAGCCTGGTGATCCTCGACGCGGTCTACCAGCCCATGCTCGAAGCGCTTGCCGCCGTCGGCGGCGTGCTGCTCACCGCCGAGGAAAAGGCGCGGCTGCAGGCGCTGATGTGGCGGCACGGCAAGCTCGCCGGCGACATGACCGGCCAGAGCGCGCCGCGCATTGCCGAGCTGGCGGGCCTGGCGCGCGTGCGTGCGCTGCAGCCGACCATGCTGCTGGTGCCTGAGACCGGCGTCGGCAGCGACTATCCCTTCTCCGGCGAAAAGCTCTCGCCGGTGCTCACGCTCTATCGCGCCGCCGATTACAACGCCGCCGTGGCGCGCGTGGCGAGCCTCTACGACTACATGGGCGCGGGCCACTCGGTCGGGCTGCATACGGCCGATCCGCGGCAGGCGCTGCAACTCGGGCAGGAACTGCCGGTGGCGCGCGTGATCGTGAACCAGGCGCACTGCTTCGCCACCGGCGGCAATTTCGACAATGGCCTGCCGTTTTCGCTGTCGATGGGCTGCGGCACCTGGGGCGGCAACAATTTCTCGGACAACCTAGGCTGGCGGCAATACCTCAACATCACCCGCATCGCCGAACCCATCGCCGAGTGCGTGCCGGACGAGCGCGAGCTGCTGGGCGACTATTTTGCGAGGGTCGGCCAATGAACGCGCGCATCCGACCTGAAGTGCTCGACACTGTGGCCACGCTGCTGGCCGCCCGTGCCGCGCAAGCTTCCGACAAGGCCTATCTGCTGTCTCCCGACAGCGGCCGCGCGCTCAGCTTCGGCGACCTGGCCGCCGATGCGGATGCGCTCGGCCGCCGCTACGCCGAGGCCGGCCTCGGCAGCGGCCAGACGGTGTCGGTGTACCTGCCCAACGGCGAGCAGACCGCGCGGCTGCTGCTCGGCACCATGGCCTGCGGGCTGGTGGCCAATCCGATCAACCTGCTGTGCCAGCCCGCGCAGCTGCGCTACATCCTCGGGCACGCGGACACGCGGCTGGTCTTCACTTCCCCCGAAGGCGAAGCCGCGATCCGCACGGCGCTGGCCGAAGGCGGCGTGGAAGTGCCAGTGGTGGTCACCGCGCCCGACGACACCGCCCTGCCCGCGCTGCCGGTAGTGCAGGCCGGTGCCGCTCCGCTTCCGCCACCGCAGCCGCATCATCCGGCGCTGCTGATGTACACCTCCGGCACCACGGGCACACCCAAGGGCGTGTTGCTGACCCACCGCAACCTCGCCGCCAACGGCGCCAGCGTCAGCCGCGAGCATGCGCTCGGCGCGGGCGATCGCGTGCTGGCCACGCTGCCGCTGTACCACATCAATGGGCTGGTGGTGACCGCGATCGCGCCGCTGGTACATGGCGGCTCAGTGGTGATGCCGATGCGCTTCTCGGCCAGTGCGTTCTGGCACGACATTGCCCGCCACGGCTGCACCTGGCTCAACGTGGTGCCGACCATCATCGCCTACCTGCTCAACGATCCCGATGGCCGTGCGCCGGCCGGCGTGCGCTTCTGCCGCTCCGCTTCCGCCGCGTTGCCGCCGGAGCACCACCGCGCGTTCGAGCAGCGCTTCGGCATCGGCGTGATCGAGACCATGGGCATGACCGAGACCGCGGCGCCGGCGTTCAGCAATCCGCTCGATCCGCAGCAGCGGCGCATCGGCAGCATCGGCCGGCCCTCCGGCACGCAGGCTCGCGTGCTCGGGCGCGACGGGCAACCGCTGCCCGACGGCGAGGTCGGCGAGATCGTGCTGCAAGGCGAGAGCGTGATGGCGGGCTACTACAAGGCGCCCGAGGTCACGCGCGAAGCCTTCACGCCCGACGGCTGGCTGCGCACCGGCGACCTCGGCTACCGCGATGCGGAGGGCTACTTCTACATCACCGGCCGCGCCAAGGAACTGATCATCAAGGGCGGCGAGAACATCGCCCCGCGCGAGATCGACGAAGCGCTGCTGCGCCATCCGGGCGTGCTGGAAGCGGCGGCGGTGGGCGTGCCCGACCCGGCCTACGGGCAGGAGATCGTCGCCTTCGTCGTCAGGCGCGAAGCCGTGGCCTGCGACGACGCCGCGCTGCGCGCGCACTGCCTGCGCGAGCTGGGCCGCTACAAGACGCCCCGGGAATTCCGCTTCATCGCGGAATTGCCTCGCGGGCCCTCCGGCAAGGTGCAGCGGCTGAAGCTGCTGGACGCTGCATGAGCTGACACCCCATCCCTTCCCCCAACTTTCGCCAAGGAGCCCGCTCACCCCGCTACCACGACATCCGGAGACACGCACAGAGACACACAGCTGTTTGCTCAAGGACGGGGCAGCGCAGCCAGGACTTATCGCTGGCGCGCTCCGGCGAGCCGCAAGCGCATGGCAATGGACCACGCGCCGGCCGCCGCCCCGTCAACGCCACGCGCGCCCGCCGCGCATAGGAGGTGGTTATGCAGCAACGCATCAAGACCCGGCACATGATCCTCGGCGTCATGTGTTTGATGTACTTCATCGCCTATATCGACCGCGTCAACATCTCGGTTGCCGCCCCGCTGATCCGCGAGGAGATGGGGCTGACGTCCTCGCAGCTGGGGCTGGTGTTCTCGGCCTTTGCCTATCCCTATGCCGCCATGCAGATCCTGGGCGGCTGGATGTCCGACAAGTTCGGGCCCAAGAAGGTGCTGATCGTGCTGTCGCTGATCTGGGGCGTGGCCACGGTGCTGACCGGCTTTGCCGGCAGCGTGATGATGCTGGTGGTGCTGCGCTTCGTGCTGGGCATCGGCGAAGGCGGCGCGTTCCCGACCGCCACGCGCGCCTTCACCTACTGGATGCCGGTGGCCGAACGCGGCTTCGCGCAGGGCATTACCCACAGCTTCGCCCGGCTGGGCGGTGCGATCACGCCGCCGATCGTGCTGGCCATCGTCGCCGCGGCGGGATGGCGCGAGGCCTTCGTCGTGCTGGGTGCGGTGAGCCTGGGCTGGACCGTGCTGTACGCGCTGACGTTCAAGGACTCGCCCGACAAGCACAAGCGGGTCACGCCGGAAGAACTGCAGGAGATCGGCTACCGGTGCGGCGATTCGCAGCAGGCGGCCAAGGCACCCACGCCGTGGCGCCGGCTGTTCCGCCGCATGTGGCTGGTGACCTTCGTCGACTTCTGCTACGGCTGGTCGCTGTGGGTCTACCTGACCTGGCTGCCGTCGTACCTGAAGGAAGCGCGCGGCTTCGACCTGAAGCAGCTGGCGCTGTTCACCGCGCTGCCGCTGATGGCGGGGGTGGTCGGCGACACCCTCGGCGGCGTGCTGTCGGACCGCATCTACCGGCGCACCGGCAACCTGCGCCTGGCGCGCGGCGCGATCCTGTTCGTCGGGCTGGCCGGCTCGCTGATGTTCATCGCGCCGATGACCTTCACGGCCGATGCCGTCAACGCGGTGATCCTGCTGTCGCTGTCGTTCTTCTTCCTGGAGCTGACCAATGCCGTGCTGTGGAGCCTGCCGCTGGACATTGCCGGCAAGTACGCCGGCACCGCGGGCGGCATGATGAACACCGGCTTCGGGCTGGCCGGCATGGTGTCGCCGGTGGTGTTCGGCTACCTGATCGAGCGGACCGGCAGCTATGACCTGCCGTTCATGATCTCGGGGGCGTTGCTGGGCGTTGGCGCGGTGGCGTCGCTGTTCATCAATCCGTTGCTGACCGTGGACACTCCCGACCCGAAGGCCGGCGAAGTGCGGCACGCCCTGTCCTGAGCCCGGTGAGCGGCGGCGGGAAGGCTGGCGCCGCTCAGTCGATCGCGTCCAGCTTCGCCACCGACAGCGCCAGCCACTTGGCGCCGTGGCGCTTGAACTTGATATTGGCGCGGGCGTCGTTGCCTTCGCCCTCCAGCGCGGTGATCACGCCTTCGCCAAACTTGTTGTGGAACACCGACTGGCCCACGCGCAAGCCGGTGCCCGCCTCGCGCTTGGCGTCGGCATAGCCGTTGCCCTTGTCCATGCCGCCGGTCGGGCGCGTGCCGGTGTAGGGAACATCCTCCGGCTTGCGGAACCAGTCGCGGCCCCAGGCATTGTCGCGTTCCTGGCGGCGTACGCCGCCGTAGCCCTGCACCGCGGGCGTCAGCCACTTGAGCGCTTCCTCGGGCAGTTCCTCGAAGAAGCGCGAGCGCACGTGGTACTTGGTCTGGCCATGCAGCACGCGGCTCTGCGCGAACGACAGGAACAGGCGCTCGCGCGCGCGCGTGATCGCCACGTACATCAGGCGGCGTTCTTCTTCCAGCCCGTCGGGGTCCATCATGCTGTTCTCGTGCGGGAACAGGCCTTCTTCCAGCCCGGTGATGAAGACCACATCGAACTCCAGCCCCTTGGCCGCGTGCACGGTCATCATCTGCACCGCGTCCTGGCCGGCCTGGGCCTGGTTGTCGCCGGCTTCCAGCGAGGCATGCGTCAGGAACGCGACCAGCGGCGTCATCACCACCGGCAGCGCCTCGGGGTCGAGCACCTGCTGGGACTGGTCGCCGTCGGCCAGCACCGGCATGGCGGGCGCACGATCCGCGGGAATCACCGCAGCAAGCGCATCCAGCCCGTAGCCCTCTTCCACCACGAAGGCCTGCGCGGCAGTCACCAGTTCCTGCAAGTTCTCGATGCGGTCCTGGCCTTCCTTCTCGCCCTGGTAGTGGGTGATCAGGCCGCTGGTGTTGATCATGTACTCGACGGTCTCGGCCAGCGTCATGCGGCGGGTGTCGTCGCGCATTTTGTCGATCAGGCGCGTGAACGCGGCAAGCTTGCTGCCGGCCGCGCCGGGCACGTAGGCCACGGCCTCGGACAGCGCGCAATCGTACTGCCGCGCCATGTCCTGCAGCACCTCGAGCGAACGCGCGCCGATGCCGCGCGCCGGGAAGTTGACCACGCGGCCGAAGGCGGCATCGTTGCGCGGATTTTCCAGCAGCTGCATATACGCCAGCGCGTGCTTGATTTCGGCGCGCTCGAAGAAGCGCAGGCCGCCATAGACGCGGTACGGGATGCCGGCGGAGAACAGCGCGTGTTCGATCACGCGCGACTGGGCGTTGCTGCGGTACAGGATGGCAATCTCGGCGCGGCTGGTGCCCTGCGCGATCTGGTCGCGGATTTCCTCGATGATCCAGCCCGCTTCCTGGCCGTCGGTGCCGGCCTGGTACACGCGCACCGGCTCGCCATGGCCGGCGTCGGTGCGCAGGTTCTTGCCCAGGCGGCGCGCGTTGTGCGAGATCAGGTGGTTGGCAGAATCCAGGATATGCCCGTGCGAGCGGTAGTTCTGCTCCAGCTTGATCAGCCGGCGCACGCGGAACTCATGCTCGAAGTCGCGCATATTGCCGACGTTGGCACCGCGGAAGGCGTAGATGCTCTGGTCGTCGTCGCCCACGGCAAAGACCGCGGCCGGGTTCTGCGTGCCGTGGCCGGCCAGCAGCTTGAGCCACTGGTACTGCAGCACGTTGGTGTCCTGGAACTCGTCGACCAGCACATGGCGGAAGCGGTGCTGGTAGTGCTGGCGGATCGCGTCGTTATAGCGCAGCAGTTCGTAGCAGCGCAGCAGCAGCTCGGCAAAGTCGACCACGCCCTCGCGCTGGCACTGCATGTCGTAGGCGGCGTAGAGGTCGACGAAGCGCTTGTTGAAGTCGTCGTTGGCCTCGACGTCGGCCGGGCGCAGGCCCTGCTCCTTGGCGTTGTTGATGAAGTACTGCAGGTTCTTGGCCGGGTACTTCTCGTCGTCGACGTTGAGCGACTTGAGCAGCCGCTTGAGCGCCGAAAGCTGGTCCTGGCTGTCCAGGATGGCAAAGGTCTGCGGCAAGCCGGCGTCGCGGAAATGCGCGCGCAGCATGCGGTTGCACAGGCCGTGGAAGGTGCCGATCCACATGCCGCGGGTGTTGATCGGCAGCATCGACTGCAGCCGCGTCTGCATTTCCTTCGAGGCCTTGTTGGTGAAGGTCACCGCCAGGATGCCCGCCGGCGAGACCCGGCCGTTCTGCAGCAGCCAGGCGATGCGCGTGGTCAGCACGCGGGTCTTGCCGCTGCCCGCGCCCGCCAGGATCAGCGCCGGCTCGTCGGGCAGGGTGACGGCGGCAAGTTGTTCGGCGTTCAGGTTGGCGAGCAGGTCGGACATCGGAGGGGCCTTGTGGAATGGCGCCAATTATACCGGTCGGCCCATGTCCGAGCCGTCACATCCGAGCGGCGAAAACTGCCCTGCATGCAGGCGCGCACCTGCCTTAGCCAGCCTTTCCCGCCCGGGGCCGCTGTCCGCAAAATAGGCAGCGACCGGCCCGCCCCCGTATAATTTGGGGTTTCACTGGCGCAAGGCCGCCAGGCGCAGGCCGCCGCACCCCGCTACAGCCCTGCGACGCATCCAGACGCCAACCTCGACATCCCAGCATGACCGCCCAAGACCAATCGCTTGCCAAGAGCTTCGAACCCGCCGCCATCGAGGCGAAATGGGCCCCCGAGTGGGAGAGCCGCGGCATCGCCAAGCCGACCTTCGACCCTGCCCGCCCGGACTTCGCGATCCAACTGCCGCCGCCGAATGTGACCGGCACGCTGCACATGGGCCATGCCTTCAACCAGACCATCATGGACGGCCTGGCGCGCCACGCGCGCATGCTGGGCGCCAACACGCTGTGGGTGCCGGGCACCGACCACGCCGGCATTGCCACCCAGATCGTGGTGGAACGCCAGCTCGAGGGCGAGGGCGTGTCGCGCCATGACCTCGGCCGCGAGAAGTTCACCGAGAAGGTGTGGGCCTGGAAGGAAGAGTCGGGCTCGACCATCACCCGCCAGGTGCGCCGCATGGGTGCGTCGATCGACTGGAGCCGCGAGTACTTCACCATGTCGCCGGAGATGTCGAAGGCGGTGACCGAAGCGTTCGTGCGCCTGTACGAGCAGGGCCTGATCTACCGCGGCAAGCGCCTGGTCAACTGGGATCCGGTGCTGGGCACCGCCGTGTCGGACCTGGAAGTCGACAGCGTCGAGGAAGAAGGCTCGCTGTGGCATATCCGCTATCCGCTGGTCGAGGCTGACGCCAAGCGCGGCCTGACCCACCTGACCGTGGCCACCACGCGTCCGGAAACCATGCTGGGCGACGTGGCCGTGATGGTCCACCCGGAAGACGAGCGCTACGCGCACCTGATCGGCAAATCGGTGCACCTGCCGCTGACCGGCCGCCAGATTCCGGTGATCGCCGACGAATACGTCGACCGCGAGTTCGGCACCGGCGTGGTCAAGGTGACCCCGGGCCACGACTTCAATGACTATGCCGTCGGCCAGCGCCACAACCTGCCGCAGCTGTCGATCCTGACGCTGGAAGCAAAGGTCGTTGCCGACGCGCCGGCCGCCTACGCCGGCCTGGACCGCTTCGACGCGCGCAAGGCTATCGTCGAGGACCTCGACAAGCGAGGCCTGCTGGAAGAGGTCAAGAAGCACAAGCTGATGACCCCGCGCAGCGAGCGCACCGGCAGCGCGATCGAGCCGATGCTGACCGACCAGTGGTTCGTCGCCATGAGCAAGCCGGCGCCGGAAGGCACCTTCAACCCGGGCCGCTCGATCGCCGAGGTGGCGCTCGAAGCCGTACAGAGCGGCGAGATCAAGCTGGTGCCGGAAAACTGGATCAGCACCTACAACCAGTGGCTGGGCAACATCCAGGACTGGTGCATTTCGCGCCAGCTGTGGTGGGGCCACCAGATCCCGGCGTGGTACGACGATGCCGGCAACTGCTTCGTCGGCCGCACCGAAGAGGAAGCGCTCGCCAAGGCCCGCGCCGCCGGCAGCACCGGCGCGCTGCGCCGCGAGGAAGACGTGCTCGACACCTGGTTCTCGTCGGCGCTGGTGCCCTTCTCCTCGCTGGGCTGGCCGGCGGAAACCCCGGAGATGAAGCACTTCCTGCCGTCGTCGGTGCTGGTCACCGGCTACGACATCATCTTCTTCTGGGTGGCGCGCATGGTCATGATGACCAAGCACTTCGTCGGCAAGGTGCCCTTCCATACCGTCTACGTGCACGGCCTGGTGCGCGATTCGGAAGGCAAGAAGATGAGCAAGTCCGAGGGCAACACGCTCGACCCGGTGGACCTGATCGACGGCATCGACCTGGACACGCTGCTGAAGAAGCGCACCACCGGCCTGCGCCGCCCCAAGGACGCGCCCAAGATCGAGAAGAAGACGAAGAAGGAATTCCCCGAGGGCATTCCCGCCTTCGGCGCCGATGCGCTGCGCTTTACCTTCGCCTCGCTGGCGACGCTGGGCCGCAACATCAATTTCGACACCGGCCGCTGCGAGGGCTACCGCAACTTCTGCAACAAGCTGTGGAACGCGACCCGCTTCGTGCTGATGAACACCGAAGGCCATGACTGCGGCATGGGCCCGTGCAACAATGACTGCGGCCCGGACGGCTACCTGCACTTCTCGCAGGCCGACCGCTGGATCGTGTCGCTGCTGCAGCGCGTGGAAGCCGAGGTCGAGAAGGGCTTTGCCGAGTACCGCTTCGACAATATCGCCAACGCGATCTACAAGTTCGTCTGGGACGAGTACTGCGACTGGTACCTGGAACTGGCCAAGGTGCAGATCCAGACCGGCACCGAAGCCCAGCAGCGCGCCACCCGCCGCACGCTGCTGCGCGTGCTCGAGACCGTGCTGCGCCTGGCGCACCCCATCATTCCCTTCATCACCGAAGAGCTGTGGCAGAAGGTGGCCCCGCTGGCCGGCCGCGCCAAGGGCGACGGCAGCGAGACCATCTCGCTGCAGTCCTATCCGCTGCCGGCTGTCGCCAAGATCGACGAGGACGCCGAGCAATGGGTGGCGCGCCTGAAGGAAGTGGTCGATGCCTGCCGCAACCTGCGTGGCGAAATGAGCATCTCGCCGGCGCAGCGCATCCCGCTCTATGCCGAAGGCGACAGCGAATTCCTGAAGGCGGCCAGCGCACATATTCAGGCGCTGGCGAAACTTTCCGAGGTACGCGTCTTCGAAGACGAGAGCACCCTGCAGGCCGAAGGCGCAGGTGCGCCGGTAGCTATTGCCGGCGGCAACCACCTGCTGCTGAAGATCGAAATCGACGTCGCCGCCGAGCGCGCGCGCCTGTCGAAAGAGGTCGAACGCATCGCTGCAGAGATCGGCAAGTGCCGCGGCAAGCTCTCTAATGAGAGCTTTGTCGCCAAGGCGCCGCCCGCCGTGGTGGCGCAAGAGACGCAACGACTCGCTGATTTCGAGCAAACGCTGGCCAAGCTGCAGGGTCAGCTGCAACGGCTGCCGGCCTGACCGGCAGCCGATGACGCCCCTGCCAGTCTGGTTTCCGTCCAGCGGCGTCGGACGGAACCGGACAGACGGCGCCGGTAATGGCTGGCAGGGTTATGAACCAGCATCTGAGAGGTACACCTGATATGGAAAATCGCGTCACCAAGGCCGTCTTCCCGGTCGCAGGCCTGGGCACCCGCTTCCTGCCAGCCACCAAGGCCAGCCCGAAGGAAATGCTTCCGGTAGTGGACAAGCCGCTGATCCAGTACGCCGTGGAAGAAGCCATGGCCGCCGGCATTACCGAGATGATTTTCGTCACCGGCCGCTCCAAGCGCGCCATCGAGGACCATTTCGACAAGGCCTTCGAGCTGGAAGTCGAGCTGGAAGCCAAGAACAAGCAGGCGCTGCTGGACGTGGTGCGCTCGATCAAGCCCGCCAACGTGGAGTGCTACTACGTGCGCCAGCCCGAGGCGCTGGGCCTGGGCCACGCGGTGCTGTGCGCCGCCAAGCTGGTCGGCGACACCCCGTTCGCGATCATGCTGGCCGACGACCTGATCGACGGCAACCCGCCGGTGATGAAGCAGATGGTGGATACCTTCAACCACTACAACTGCTCGGTGCTGGGCGTCGAGGAAATCTCGCCGGAGCAGAGCCGCTCCTACGGCGTGATCGATGGCCGCGAGTGGGATGAAGGCGTGATCAAGGTATCGGGCATCGTGGAAAAGCCTGCCCCGGAAGACGCCCCGTCGAACCTGGGCGTGGTCGGCCGCTACATCCTGACGCCGCGCATCTTCGACCACCTGCGCGAGCTGAAGCCTGGCGCCGGCGGCGAGTTCCAGCTGACCGACGCGATCCAGTCGCTGCTGGGCCAGGAGCAGGTGCTGGCCTACCGATACCAGGGGCGCCGCTATGACTGCGGCAGCAAGCTGGGCTACCTGAAGGCGACGGTCGAGTTTGCGCTGAAGCACCCGGAAGTCGGCGCCGAATTCAGCGCCTATCTGGAATCGCGCGAGCACCTGACGCGGCCGAACAGCTGAACGTTCGCCTCGTTCACCAAATGAAAAAGCCGCTTGAAGCGGCTTTTTCTTTGTCTCTCGTCGAGATCGATCAGCGGCGGCGCATGTAGAACACGAACACCTTGTCGACTTCCGAATGCGACAGCAGCTCGTTGCCGGTCTGCTTGGCGAAGGCCTGGAAATCGCGCGTCGCGCCGGGATCGGTGGCCAGCACTTTCAGCACTTCGCCGCTGGCCATGTCGGCCAGCGCCTTCTTGGTGCGCAGGATCGGCAGCGGGCAGTTCAGGCCGCGCGCATCCACTTCTTTCTGGAACTCCATTCGTCTCTTCCTTCGGGTTCTGAGGCTATTCGGGGGACTCTCACCAGCGATATTGTAGCGAAGCCCCGACCTGGCTGAAGTCATGCGGGCGGCGCGGGTCCGGAATGTCCGCGCCGGTCTGCCGGTCGAAGAAGCGCACCGGGTAGCCGCGCGCGGCCAGCCAGTCGGCCACGGCGAAGCCGGTGCCTGCCGACCACACGCGCACGTCCTCGGGCGCTACCAGCTTGTATTCGGCCAGTTCCTCGGACAGCTGGACGGTGCCGGTCGCCTTGACGTGGTAGGCGATGATCAGCTCGTTCTTGCGCATGAACTCGTAGACGCCGATCAGCGAGACCGACTCGGTATCGAGGTTGGTCTCTTCCTTCAGCTCGCGCGCCACGCCCAGCTCGGGCGGCTCGTCGCGCTCCAGGAACCCCGTCACCAGCGCAAACATCTTCTCCGGCCAGGCGGCGTTGCGCGCCAGCAGCAGCTTGTCCTGGTACTCCACCACCGCCGCCAGCACCGGCAGCGGGTTGTTCCAGTGCACGAAGCCGCATTCATGCTGCACGCAGGCATGGCGTTCGCGCCCGGACAGCGGCAGCACCTCGAGCGGCGCGCCGCACTGCGGGCAGAATCGGTATTGCATTGGGGGGCTCCTGTAGGTGTCTCGTTATCAGAATGATCGCGCCGCCTCGTTCAAGCACCTGCTCAGGCACCCCTTGAGGCGCCACATGCCGCGCGCATGTCGGCGGCGAGCGCCTCCACCGTCTGCGGCTGCAGGTCCCACGAACACATGAAGCGGCAGCCGCCGGCGCCGATGAAGGTATAGAAGCGCCAGCCCCTGGCGCGCAGCGCCTCGATCGCCGGCAGCGGCAGCTCGGCGAAGACGGCGTTGGACTGCGTCGGGAACATGATGCGCACGCCGGGGATGTCGGCAATGCGCTGCTGCAGCAGTCGCGCCATGGCGTTGGCATGGCGCGCGTTGGCCAGCCACACATCGTTCTCGAGCAGGCCCAGCCATGGCGCCGAGATAAACCGCATCTTCGACGCCAGCTGCCCGGCCTGCTTGACGCGATAGGCAAAATCCTCGGCCAGGCGGCGGTCGAAGAACACCACCGCCTCGCCCACCGGCAAGCCGTTCTTGGTGCCGCCGAAGCACAGCACGTCGACGCCGGCGCGCCAGGTGATCTCGGACGGATGCACGCCCAGCGACGCCACCGCATTGGCAAAGCGCGCGCCGTCCATATGCACGCGCAGCTGCCGGCGCTTGGCGATGGCCGCGATCGCGCGCACCTCTTCCACGCTGTACACCGTGCCGACCTCGGTCGACTGCGTCAGCGACACCACCTTGGGCTTGGGGTAGTGGATGTCCGAGCGGCGCGTGACCAGCGCCTCGATCGCATCGGGCGTGAGCTTGCCGTTCTCGCCCGGCGCGGTCAGCAGCTTGGAGCCGTTGGAGAAAAACTCCGGGCCGCCGCACTCATCGGTCTCGATATGCGCCAGTTCGTGGCAGATCACCGAGTGGTACGACTGGCACAGCGCCGACAGCGCCAGCGAGTTGGCCGCCGTGCCGTTGAACACGAAGAACACTTCGCAATCGGTCTGGAACAGGTCGCGGATGCGGTCGCAGACCTTCTGCGTCCAGCTGTCGTCGCCATAGGCCTGCTCGTGGCCGCTGGCATTGGCTTCCAGGAAATACTTGAGCGATTCCGGGCAGAAGCCGGCATAGTTGTCGGAGGCGAAGTGCTGCATGGTGTCCAGGCCGTTCAGTGCCTTACTTCTTGTCGGCCCACAGCTCGCCGCCGGTGGCCCAGTTCTCGCGCTTGACGTCGGTGATGATGATGTCGACGGCCGAGGCCGAGCAGCCCAGCGTCTCGCAGGTGACGCGCGTCACTTCCTCGACGAACTTGCGCTTCTGATCGATGGTACGGCCTTCAAACATTTCGACGTGGAAAGTCGGCATGCAATGCTCCTTGTGATGATTGGTGTTCTAGGTAGTCGCCACGGGACGTGGCAATCAGTCCCGGTAGGAAGGATCGATTCTATCGAGTTTGCGCAGCAGCGCGGGCCACTCCATCACACCCTCGATGGCGCCGTTGTCGAACAGTTGCCCGGAGGTCTTGTGGGCGACGCCGTGATCCGGCTGCACCAGCGCGCCGCCCGCCTGCGCAGCGATCTGGATCTCGCAGGCCTTGATCAGCGTCGCCATCAGCACATAGGCCTCGGCCACGGTGCGGCCCACGGTCAGCGTGCCGTGGTTGCGCAGCAGCATGGCGGGGTGCTCGCCCAACGAAGCGGTCAGCCGCCCGCCTTCGGCCGGGCTGAAGGCCAGCCCTTCGTAGTCGTGATAAGCGATGCGGCCGTAAAAGCGCATCGCGTGCTGCGACAGCGGCAGCAGGCCGGCTGCCTGCGCCGACACCGCGATGCCCGCGGTGTTATGCAGGTGCATCACGCACATCGCGTCGGGCCGGGCCGCGTGCACGGCGGCGTGCAGCGCGAAGCCGGTGACGTTGACCGGGTGGACAGTCTCGCCGACGACCTCGCCGCGGCCATTGATCTTGACCAGGTCGCTGGCGCGGATCTCGTCGAAGGCAAAGCCGAACGGGTTGATCAGGAAATGGTCCGGCTCGCCGGGCACGGTGGCCGAGATATGGGTGTAGATCAGGTCATCCCAGCCCTCGCGCGCGGCCAGCCGGTAGGCGGCGGCAAGGTCGACGCGCACGCGCTGCTCTTCGGCGGAGACAGGCTGCGGGGAGGCGCCCGCGGCACGCGCGGGCTGCAAGGCAAAAGACATGGGGCTCGCTCCTGCGCCGCCCGGTCTCGCGTGCCGGGGTCGGCCCCGGCCTTGTGCTGCGCCACGGGCTGCGGCGCAGGCGCGCCAGCCGCGATGCGTGGCGCGTCAGGCGGCAAAGGCGATACTGTAGCGCACCTTCACGCTCCGCTCCGTGCGGGCGCCAGCGGCCAGGCGCGGCGCATCCAGGCGAACACCAGCGCACCCACCAGCAGCGACGCCGCCGCGCAGGCCAGCGAGCTGGCGAAGCCGCCAGTGCGCGCCACCAGCGCGGTTGCCAGTGGCGGTCCGGCGATCTGGCCGAGGCCGTACGACGCGGTCATCAACCCCATCAGCCGCGGCGCGTGCGGGCCCCACAGGCGCCGGGCCTCGCGCATGGCGAAGGCGACCAGCGCGGTGAACGGCAGGCCGGCCAGCAGGCTGCTCAGCGCAAACCCCGCCACCGTCGGCCACAGCACCGCAATCGCGACGCCCAGCGCCTGCATGCCGTAGGAAATCGTCAGCAGCTTGCGGCTGTCGTGCGCCATGCTCACCCGCGTCGCCAGCACGGCGCCGACCGCTACGCCGGCGCCGAAGATCGGCCAGAACAGGTCGGCCCAGACCGTGCCCGGCAGCGCCTCGCGCGCGATCACAGGCAGGAAGGTGGCGGTGATGATGTAGCCGAAGCCGGCCAGGCCGTAGGCCAGCGTCAGGGTCCAGGTCTGGGCGTCGAGCCGCGCGGCGGCGCCGGCCGGCTGCGCGGCGCCAGTGGCGCGCGCCTGGCCGGCGTCCGCGGCGATCGGCGGCGCCACGAATATGCGCCACACCAGAGCCACAAGCACCGCAGCCAAGACGGTGAAGGCCAGCCAGCCATGGTCGGCCTGCCAGCCCGCGCCGACCATGCCGGAGGCGCCCAGGCCCGTGGCGACGATGCCAAGCCCCGGCCCACAGAAGATCAGCCCGCCCAGTTGCGGCTTGCCCAGTTCGGCCAGCCGCTGCAGGCACCAGCCGGCGGTATAGACCAGCACCACCGCGCTGGCCACGCCGGCGGCGAAGCGCCACAGCGACCACGCCGGCATGCCACCCGGCAGCGCCATGCCCAGCGTCAGCAGCACCGTCGCCACCAGGCCCCAGCGCACCATGCGCAGGGCGTCGGGGCGGATAAACATGCACAGCGCGGCACCGAGGAAATAACCGATGTAGTTGACCGTCGCCAGCCAGCCGCCCTGATGCAGGTCGACGATGCGGTCGTGCAGCATCATCGGCAGCAAGGGCGTAAAGGCGAAACGGCCGATTCCCATCACCACCGCCAGCGACACCAGGCCGGCCATCGCCACCGCCACCGGACCGGCGTGACGCAACGGCGCGGCCGGTATCGAAGTGGCGGGGCTGGCGGCGGCGACCTGGTCGGGATCGAGGCTGTGGAGCTTGGACATGGCTCTGGCTGTGGGCGCAGCGGTTGCATTGCAGTCCCTGTATGCTACGCTGTGAATTCCATCCCGAAAAATGAATTATCAAGATGTAATGCATCATTAGTTGAGATGGATTTCGGATTCCCGTTCCGGAGACCATGGCCATGGACCTTGCCGAGCTTGAAATCTTCCGTGCCGTCGTCGAAGCCGGCGGCATCACCCGTGCGGCCGAGCGGCTGCACCGGGTGCAATCCAACGTGACCACTCGCATCCGCCAGCTGGAGCAGTCGCTTGGGGTCGAGCTGTTCGTGCGCGATGGCCGGCGCATGGTGCTGACGCCGGCGGGACAGACCCTGTTCGACTACGCCTGCCGCATCCTGCAGCTGACCGAGGAAGCGCGCCAGGCGGTGCTGCCGGCACGTCCCAGCGGCCGCCTGCGCATCGCCTCGATGGAAAGCACCGCGGCCAGCCGCTTGCCCAATGTGCTGGCGGCGTACCACCAGGCGTGGCCCGAGGTCCAGCTGGAACTGGTGACGCTGGCGACGCGGCAGGCGCTTGATGCGCTGGCGCGCTTCGAGGTCGATTGCGCCTTTGTCGCCGAGCCGCTTTCCGAGCCGGGGCTGGCGGCCGTTCCCGCCTTCGAGGAGGAGCTGGTGGTGATCGCGCGTGCCGGGCATCGCCCGATCCGCTCCTCCGCCGACCTGGAAGTGCCGACGCTGCTGGCGTTCGAGTCCGGGTGCAACTACCGCGCGCGCGTCGAGGCCTGGTATGCCGGCGGCGACTCGGCCCCGCCGCCACGCGTACTGGAGCTGGGCTCCTACCATGCCATCGTCGCCTGCGCGGCGGCCGGCATCGGCGCCGCGATCGTGCCGCGATCGGTGCTGGGCCTGTACCGGGACCTGCCCGCCATCAGCCAGCACGGCCTGGGGCCTGCGGGCCGCGTGCGCACCATGCTGGCCTGGCATCCGGCCATGGCGGGCGCCGCGCTGCATGCGCTGGTCGATATGCTGCGCAAGCACGCACCCGGACCGCAAGGCGAGGCCGAGCTCGTCGCCGCCTGAGCGCCCCCGCGGCGACCGGCTGTCGGCACATCGCCGCCATGCAAGATGTGCCCGGTGGCCTACACTGAAAGTGGCGCCACCCCGGCACCCTGCGTGCCCCGCCCTTGCGATGAAACCTGCCACCGCGTTTATGCGGGCGATTCGGCTGCTGGCCTGCCTGGTGCTGGCATGCAGCGCTGCACTGGCCGTCAGCTTCGCCAACCTGCATGCGCGCGCCGCACCCGCCTCCGCGCCTGCCGCCACGGCCACCCCGCCGGTCTACGTGATCCCGCTCAAAGGCGCGGTCAGCCCGGCGAGCGCCAGCTTTATCCTGCGCGGCATTGCGCGCGCCCGCGAAGGCGGTGCGCAGCTGGTGGTGCTGGAAATGGACACGCCGGGCGGGCTCGATGCCTCGATGCGCGAGATCATCCAGGCAATCCTGGCGTCACCGGTGCCGGTGGCCAGCTATGTCTATCCGGGCGGCGCACGCGCGGCCAGCGCGGGCACCTACATCCTCTACGCCAGCCATGTCGCGGCCATGGCGCCGGGCACCAACCTGGGGGCGGCCAGCCCGGTGCAGATCGGCATCGGCGGGCCGCAGAAGCCGGACGCCCTGCCGGGCGCAACGCCGGCCTCGGCGCCCTCAAGCGAACCTGCCGCGGCAGACACCATGGCGCGCAAGCAGATGCACGATGCCTCGGCTTATATCCGCGGCCTGGCCCAGCTGCGCGGGCGCAATGTCGAATGGGCCGAGCGCGCCGTGCGCGAAGCCGTCAGCCTGTCGGCCGACGAAGCCCTGGCGCAGAAGGTGATCGACGTGGTCGCGCCCGACCTGCCCGCACTGCTGCGCCAGGTCGAAGGCCGCAAGCTGGTCACCGCCGGCGGCAAAACCAGCGAACTGCGCACGCGCGATGCCCCGGTGGTGACGCTGGAACCTGACTGGCGCAACCGCTTCCTGGCCGTCATCACCGAGCCCAGCGTGGCGCTGATGCTGATGATGATCGGCATCTACGCGCTGATTTTCGAGTTCTCCACGCCAGGCATGGTGGTGCCCGGCATCGTTGGCGCGATCTGCCTGCTGCTGGCGCTGTTCGCGCTGCATATGCTGCCGGTCAACTATGCCGGGCTGGCGCTGGTGGTGCTCGGCATCGGCTGCATGGTCGCCGAGCTGTTCCTGCCGACCTTCGGCGCGCTGGGCGTGGGCGGCATCATTGCCTTTGCCTTCGGCGCAGTGATGCTGATCGACACCGACGTGCCGGGTTTCGGCGTGCCGCTGCCGATGGTGGCGGCGCTGTCGGCGATGTCGGCGTTCTTTGTATTCGGCATGTCGGCGCTGCTGCTGCGCTCGCGCAGGCGGCCGGTGGTCAGCGGCGCCGACACGCTGGTCGGCAGCCGTGGCGAACTGCTCGACGACGTGCCTGACGCACCCGGCCAGGAAGGCTGGGCCTCGGTGCGCGGCGAACGCTGGCGCGTGCGCAGCGCGAGTCCGCTGGCGCGCGGCACGCCGGTGGTGGTGACCGCGCGGCACGGGCTGGTGCTCGAAGTGGTCGCCGCGCCCTCTGCTGCTCAACCGACTCCAAAAAAGGGAGCGTGAACATGGCATTCGGATTCAGCTTCGGCGGATTGATCTTCCTGGTGGCGCTGCTCATCATCACGTCGTTCCGCGTGCTGCGCGAGTACGAGCGCGGCGTGGTCTTCATGCTTGGGCGCTTCTGGAAGGTGAAGGGTCCGGGCCTGGTGCTGATCATTCCCGCCGTGCAGCAGATGGTGCGGGTGGACCTGCGCACGGTGGTGATGGACGTGCCGCCGCAGGACGTGATCTCGCACGACAACGTGTCGGTCAAGGTGAACGCGGTGGTGTATTTCCGCGTGGTCGATCCTGAGCTGGCGATTATCCAGGTAGCGAACTTCCTCGAGGCCACCAGCCAGCTCGCGCAGACCACGCTGCGAGCGGTGCTCGGCAAGCATGAACTGGACGAGATGCTGGCCGAACGGGAAAAGCTCAACCTCGATATCCAGAAGGTGCTGGACGCGCAGACCGATGCGTGGGGGATCAAGGTCTCGAACGTCGAGATCAAGCACGTCGACCTGAACGAGTCGATGGTGCGCGCGATTGCGCGGCAGGCCGAGGCCGAGCGCGAGCGGCGCGCCAAGGTGATCCACGCCGAGGGCGAGCTGCAGGCATCCGAGAAGCTGCTGGAAGCGGCGCAGATGCTGGCGCGGCAGCCGCAGGCGATGCAGCTGCGCTATATGCAGACGCTGACGCAGATCGCCGGGGACAAGAGTTCGACGATCGTGTTTCCGTTGCCGATGGATTTATTGACGACGCTGCGGAGTGCCATGGGCAACACCGAGAAGTAGGAAAGCAGAAGGGGCGCCACTGGCGCCCCTTCTTCATCTGCTTGCGAATCGGCTTGCGAATCGGCTTGCGGAATGGTCAGGCCATCAGACCTTGGCCGCCACCCACTCGCTGACACCCGCCAGCGCCTGCGGCAGCTTGGCCGGCTCGGTGCCACCAGCCTGCGCCATGTCCGGACGGCCGCCGCCCTTGCCACCCACCTGCTGGGCGACAAAGTTGACCAGCTCGCCGGCCTTGACCTTGCCGGTGGCATCGGCGGTGACGCCGGCGATCAGGCTGACCTTGCCGTCGGCCACGGCCGCCAGCACGATTGCCGCGCTCTGCAGCTTGTCCTTGAGCTTGTCCATGGTCTCGCGCAGCGTCTTCACGTCGGCGCCGTCGAGCTGGGCAGCCAGCACCTTCAGGCCCTTCACGTCGACGGCCTGCGCCGCCAGCTCGTCGCCCTGCGAAGCCGCCAGCTTGCTCTTCAGGCGCTCCAGCTCCTTCTCCAGCGCGCGCACCTGGTCCTGCACCTGGCCAATGCGCGGCACGAGTTCCGACGGCTGCGCCTTCAGCACGGCAGCGGCTTCGTTGAGCCTGGCATCCAGGTTCTGCAGGTAGTGCAGCGCGTTGTCGCCGGTGATCGCTTCCACGCGGCGGATGCCGGCAGCGACGCCGCCTTCCACCACGATCTTGAACAGGCCGATATCGCCGGTGCGATGCACGTGGGTGCCGCCGCACAGTTCCTTCGAGGTGCCGATCGACAGCACGCGCACGTCGTCGGCGTACTTCTCGCCGAACAGCGCCATCGCGCCGCTCTTGACGGCATCGTCGAACGGCATGATCTCGGCGTGCGTATCGTCGTTGCGCAGGATCTCGGCGTTGACGATCTCTTCCACCTTGCGGATCTGCTCTTCGGTCAGCGCGGCGTTGTGCGAGAAGTCGAAGCGGGTCTTGTCCGCATCCACCAGCGAGCCCTTCTGCTGCACGTGGCTGCCCAGCACTTCGCGCAGGGCCTTGTGCATCAGGTGGGTGGCCGAGTGGTTGCGCACGGTGCGCGCGCGGCGCAGCGCGTCGACCTGCGCCGAGACGGCGTCGCCCACCTTCAGCGCGCCGCCTGCCAGCGTGCCCTGGTGGCCGAACACGTCGGCCTGGACCTTGGTGGTGTCGGCGACCGCGAATACAGCGTTGCCAGCCTTCAGCACGCCCTGGTCGCCGGCCTGGCCGCCGGACTCGGCGTAGAACGGGGTGTTGTCGAGCACCACCACGCCGGTCTGGCCCGGCTGCATGGTGTCGACCGAGGCGCCATCCACATACAGCGCGGTGACCAACGCCCGCGGCAGTTCCAGCTTTTCGTAGCCATGGAACACGGTCTTGTCGCCCGTGTACTCCAGGCCGGCAGCCATCTTGAACTTGCCGGCGGCGCGCGCCTGCTCGCGCTGGCGGCTCATCGCGGCATCGAACGCGGCCTCGTCCACGGCGATTTCCTGCTCGCGGCACACGTCCTGCGTCAGGTCCAGCGGAAAGCCGAAGGTGTCGTGCAGCTTGAAGGCCAGTTCGCCGTCCAGCGTCTTGCCGCCCTTGAGCTTCAGCTCGGCCAGCGCGGCGTCCAGGATCGACATGCCGTTCTCGATGGTCTCGAAGAAGCGCTCTTCCTCGGCCTTCAGCACTTCGGTCACGCGCGACTGGGCTTCGGCCAGTTCCGGATAGGCCTCGCCCATCTGCGCGACCAGGTCCGGCACCAGCTTGTGGAAGAACGGGGTCTTCCGGCCCAGCTTGTAGCCGTGGCGGATGGCGCGGCGCACGATGCGGCGCAGCACGTAGCCGCGGCCTTCGTTACCCGGGATCACGCCGTCGACGATCAGGAACGAGCACGCGCGGATATGGTCGGCGATGACCTTCAGCGAGTTCTGGTTCAGGTTGTCGATATGGGTCTCGCGCGCGGCGGCCTTGATCAGTGCCTGGAACAGGTCGATCTCATAGTTGCTGTGCACGTGCTGCAGCACCGCGGCGATGCGCTCCAGGCCCATGCCGGTATCCACGCACGGCTTGGGCAGCGGCGTCATGTTGCCCTGCTCGTCGCGGTTGAACTGCATGAACACCAGGTTCCAGATCTCGATGTAGCGGTCGCCGTCTTCCTCCGGCGATCCCGGCGGGCCGCCCCACACCTCCGGGCCGTGGTCGTAGAAGATTTCCGAGCACGGGCCGCACGGGCCGGTGTCGGCCATCTGCCAGAAGTTGTCCGAGGCGTAGCGCGCGCCCTTGTTGTCGCCGATGCGCACGATGCGCTCGGTCGGCACGCCCACTTCCTTGGCCCAGATGTCGTAAGCCTCGTCGTCTTCCGCGTAGACTGTCACCCACAGCTTTTCGGCCGGCAGCTGGTAGGTCCTGGTCAGCAGTTCCCACGCGTACAGGATGGCATCGCGCTTGAAGTAGTCGCCAAACGAGAAGTTGCCCAGCATCTCGAAGAACGTATGGTGGCGGGCGGTGTAGCCCACGTTCTCCAGGTCGTTGTGCTTGCCGCCGGCGCGCACCGAACGCTGCGACGAGGTCGCGCGGGTGTACGGCCGCTTGTCGGTGCCCAGGAACACGTCCTTGAACTGCACCATGCCGGAGTTGGTGAACAGCAGCGTCGGGTCGTTCGCCGGCACCAGGCTGGACGAGCGGACCACGGTATGGCCCTTCGATTCGAAGAACTGCAGGAACTTGCTGCGAATGTCTGAGACTTTCATGGGATGGCGGACGCTGCTGCGGCTGGGCCGGGCGCGACGAGTCAGTTTTGGATTTGCAAACCGTTGATTATACGGGCAAGCCAGCCCCAAAAGGGCATGGCGGGGGCATGGCGGTGGCATGGCAGGCAGACCAGGCAACGCGCCCCGGCACCGGCCGGCTATCGCCCAAATCAAATACCACGGAGAGATGTTTGCATCACTTTATGGCTTGCCTCGCCGGGCCCGGGTGATACAGTGCAGGCACCCCGCGCCGGCCATTGCGCGCCACGGCGCCGGCAGCCGGTTTTCCGATCCTTCCCCCCGCATCACCTAAGAATTTCTTCTACAGCCATGGGAGCCTTAAGCCATCTCCGCGTCCTCGACCTGACCCGCGTCCTCGCCGGTCCCTGGTGCGCCCAGAACCTTGCCGACTTCGGCGCCGATGTGATCAAGATAGAGCGCCCCGGCGCCGGCGACGACACCCGCACCTGGGGCCCGCCCTGGCTCAAGGACGAAGACGGCCGCGACACCGCCGAGGCCGCCTACTACCTGGCCGCCAACCGCAACAAGCGCTCGGTCACCTGCGACATCAGCACGCCCGAGGGCCAGCAGATCGTGCGCGACCTCGCCGCGCAGAGCGACGTGGTGCTGGAGAACTACAAGGTCGGCCAGTTGAAGAAATATGGCCTGGACTACGACTCCCTGAAGCAGGTCAAGCCCGACCTGATCTACTGCTCTGTCACCGGCTTCGGCCAGACCGGCCCGTACGCCGCGCGCCCCGGCTATGACTTCATCATCCAGGGCATGGGCGGCTTCATGAGCCTGACCGGCGAGCGCGACGACCTGCCCGGCGGCGGCCCGCAGAAGGCCGGCGTGGCGATTTCCGACCTGATGACGGGCCAGTACGCCACCATCGCGGTACTGGCGGCACTCGCCCACCGCGACCGCACCGGCGAGGGCCAGTACATCGACATGGCGCTGCTCGACGTGCAGGTGGCCATGCTCGCCAACATGAACACCAACTACCTGGCCAGCGGCGAGGCGCCGCGCCGCTGGGGCAATGCGCACCCCAACATCGTCCCCTACCAGACCTTCCAGGCCGCCGACGGCTGGATCATCGTCGCGGTGGGCAACGACGGGCAGTTCCGCAAGTTCGTCACCGACGGCGGCCGGCCAGAGCTGGCCGACGATCCGCGCTTTGCCAAAAACCCGCAGCGCGTGGCCAACCGCGACGTGCTGGTGCCGATCCTGGCCGAGATGGTGCGCCCGCGCACCCGCGCGCAGTGGATCCGCGACCTGGAAGCCGCGGGCGTGCCGTGCGGCCCGATCAACACGCTCGACGACGTGTTCGAGGACGACCAGGTCAAGGCGCGCGGCCTGCGCGTGGACCTGCCCCACCCGAGCGCGGGCGAGGTCAAGCTGGTCGGCAGCCCGATCAAGATGAGCGCGACGCCACCGCAGGCGCTGCGCCACCCGCCGCTGCTGGGCGAGCACACTGACACGGTGCTGGGCGAGACCCTGGGCTACAGCGCCGGGCAGATCGCCGCACTTCGCGCAAAAGGTGTGCTGTAAGATTCTCCTCCTGACCGCGGCAGGCCAGGCCTGCCCTGCCGCAGGTGCTTTCCGGAAGTTCAGTTCCCACTGAAGTACTTTCCACGGGCCCGCGCCCCCCGCGCGGGCCTGCGCAAAGCAAAGGAGAACCCATGCTGACCGACGCCATCCTGGCCTTCCTGCATTTCCTTGCGATCTTTGTCCTGATCACGCTGATGGCCGCCGAGGCCGTGGCACTGCGCCCGGACCTGACCCCGGCCACCGTTCGGCGCCTGTCGCTGTATGACCTGTTCTATTTCCTGTCGGCGATGCTGGCGCTGGGGACCGGCCTGCTGCGCCTGTTCTACGGCGCCAAGGGCGTCGACTTCTACCTGCACAATCCGTGGTTCCACGCCAAGATGGGCGTGTTCGTACTGATCGCGCTGTGCTCGCTGCCGCCGACCTTTGCCATCGCGCGCTGGCGCAAGCAGGCGCGCAGGTTGCCCGATTACGTGCCGCCTCCGTCCGAGATCAAGGCGGCGCGGCGCTGGGTCATGATCGAATCGCACCTGGTGATCCTGCTGCCGCTGTGCGCCGTGATGATGGCGCGCGGCATCGGGGCCCGCTAAGAATCCCAATCCCTCTGTCATCCGCAACATGCTGAAGAAACTGCTTGCCGCCGCGCTGACCGCGGCGCTGATGCCCGCCGCCGCCGCCGCGGCCACCAACGCCTACCCCGCCAAGCCCGTCCGCTTCGTGGTGCCCTATCCCGCCGGCGGCCCGCTCGACACCGTGGCGCGCGCCATCGGCGACAAGCTGCGCGACAGCCTGGGCCAGCCCGTGGTGGTGGAGAACAAGCCGGGCGCCGGCGGCAACCTGGGCGCGGACTACGTCGCCAAGCAGCCGGCCGACGGCTACACCATCGTCATGGGCGCGGTGGCCACGCATGCCATCAACCCGACGCTGTTCAGCAAGATGCCGTACGACCCGGTCAAGGACTTCGCGCCGATCACGCTGGTTGCCGACGTGCCCAACGTGCTGGTGATGCACCCCGGCAAGGCCGCCGACCTGCACATCAACAACGTACGCGACCTGGTCGCCTACGCGCGCAAGAACCCGGGCAAGCTGGACTACGCCTCGGGTGGCAACGGCAGCGCCGGGCACCTGTCGGGCGAGCTGTTCAAGAGCATGGCGAAGATCAGCATGGTCCATATCCCCTACAACGGTGCGTCGCCCGCGCAGCTGTCGGTGCTGTCGGGCCAGACCGACCTGATCTTCGACAACCTGGCTTCGGCATCCGCCAATATCAAGGCGGGCAAGCTCAAGGCCTTCGCCGTGACCACCGCCAGCCGCGCCGCGGCGTTCCCCGAACTGCCGACCATTGCCGAGGCCGGCAGGGGGCTGGGGCTGGAAGGCTTCGATATCTCGACGTGGTTCGGCGTGTTCGCTCCGGCCAATACGCCGCGAGAAATCGTGGACAAGCTGAACCACGAGATCGTTGCGATCCTGAAGACGGACGACATGAAGGCACGCCTGGCCCGGATCGGCGCACAGCCGGCGCCGACCACGCCCGAGCAGTTTGGGGCGTTGGTGCAGAAGGAACTGAAGAAGTATGCGCAGATCGTGAAGGTGTCGGGGGCGAAGGTGGACTGAAGTCCAAACCATCGCAGGACCAACGGTTTTGGGTGCTCCCAAGCCGCGCGAGCTAGCCAAAGCAAGGTGTTCCCCCTCTCCCGCAGGCGGGTGGGGGAAGCAAACCAACGCAAATCAAGCGCGCTCGCGGCCCGCTTCCTCCCTGCGCCGCCTCACCCACAGCTTCCCGCCGGAATCCCCCTCCAGCCGCGGCAGCAGCAATCCCACCTGCAGGATCTTCGCCCCCTCCATCCGCGTCACCGTCAGTGGCACCCCCGCGATCTCGACGCTGTCGCCCTCCACCGGCGGCGAGGTGAACACCCGCAGCATCGCCGCTTCCAGCGATAACGATTCTTCCTCCGGCGTCAGCGCGCGCGTGCCGTAAATGGCCGCCACGTCGCCCAACGGCGCATCGCCGGACAGCAGGAAATCGTGCGAGACCTCCTCCCAGGTGGGCGCGCGCCCAGGGCTCTGGAACAACAGCGAGAGCCTCGGCAGCGTTGTCGCCGGTGCCAGCACGCTAACCGCATCGCCAGCGCGCAGTACGGTCTGATTCGGTTCGGCCAGCGCGTCGTCGCGCGCCACCGTCAGCAGGCGGCTGCGCGGCGGCAGTTCGAGCTGGTCGGCGCGCACGTTTTCCACCGGCGCGTTGGGCCCCACGCAGAACTGCATCACCTCCAGGATCGGCGCGCGCGTGCCGCGCAGCCGCGAACGCGCCACCGGCTCCGGATAGCCGGGCCGGCGCACGCGCGCCAGCCGCGCCGCGACCGATACGGTGGTGCCCTGGAACAGCAGGCTGGCCAGCACCACGGCAAAGGCGATGCGGAACAGCAAGCCGGCCTCGGGCGCCTGGCGCAGCAGCGGGAACAGCGCCAGCACGATCGGCACCGCGCCGCGCAGGCCCATCCACGCGATAAAGCCCTTCTCGCGCGCATTGAAGCGGAACGGCAGCAGCGCCACCCACACCGCCACAGGGCGCGCCACCAGCATCAGGAACGCGGCGACCGCCACCGCGGGCCCGGCCACTTCCAGGATCCGATGCGGCGCCACCAGCAGGCCCAGCAGCAGGAACATTGCCGACTGCGCCAGCCAGGCCATGCCGTCCATCGCGCGCATGACGTCGGCGGTGACCGCGCGCTCGCGGTTGCCGATCAGCATGCCGGTCAGGTACACCGCCAGGAAGCCGCTGCCGCCGGCGGTCTGCACCAGCGCGAACACCATGGCCCCGCCTGCGCACAGCAGGATCGCCTGCAGGCCTTCGGCCACGTGGATGCGCTCCAGCACACGGGCCAGGCAGTATCCCAGCGCCAGCCCAAGCACACCGCCCACGCCGAACTGCACCAGCAGGCTCATCACCAACCCCAGCGGCGTCAGCCCGCCGGGTGCGGTGACCCATTCGATCAGCGTCAGGGTCAGGAAAATCGCCATCGGGTCGTTGATGCCCGACTCGATCTCCAGCACGCTCGCGACCCGGTCCTTGAGGCGGATGCCGCTGCTGTGCAGCATCGAGAAAACCGCCGCCGCATCGGTCGAGCCGACGATGGCGCCGAGCAGCAACCCGAGCCGCCAGTCGATACCGAGCAGCCACGCCGCGAACACGCCCACCAGCCCGGCCGTCACCAGCACGCCCACGGTCGCCAGCGACAGCGACGGCTTGAGCGCAACCCGGAAGGTGGCGAAGCGCGTGCGCAGGCCGCCGTCGAGCAGGATCACCGCCAGCGCCAGGTTGCCGACCAGGAAGCTGAGCCAGGTGTCGTTGAAGCGGATGCCGCCGGGTCCGTCCACGCCGGCCAGCATGCCGACTGCCAGGAACACCAGCAGGAACGGCACGCCGAAGCGTGCCGAGAACGCCCCCAGCACGATGCCCAGCGACATCACGATGCCACCGATCAGGATGACGTGGTCGATGCTCTCCAAGCTGCTCCTTGCGTCACGTATGGGTCCTTGCCGGAACCTTTCAAACCTTACAGGGCTTTCAGGCCGGCGCCCCCGGAGACTGCAGTACAGATGCCCGGGATGATAGCGCAGCGCCTCTCGCCGCCCCACCCGCCAGCCCGCCTCCAGACTGGCTTTGCGGATCGGCCAGGCGCCTTTTAAGCGCCATCTCACTAGGGGATACCCGAACCATGACCCTGTTTGCAGACATCTGAAAGGTAGCTGAAAGGTCGCCCCCTTAACTTCCACCCTGCCCGCAGGAGGGCCCTTCGTTGCAGACCGCATTGATGCAGGGCAACAAAGGGTCAACCGCAGATTTCAAGCGTCTTTTCGAGGAGATTCACTTTGCGCATACGTAGCCAAAAGGACTTCGCCTCCGGCCTGATGTTCATCCTGGTCGGATTCGGCTTTTCCTGGGTCGCACGCGGCTATTCCATGGGAACCGCCGCAAAAATGGGACCCGGATACTTCCCGTTCTGGCTCGGCATCGTGCTTGCCCTGCTGGGCGTGCTGGTGCTGTGGGGCTCGCTGTCTTCCAAGGCTGAGGAAGACCAGCTGGCCCGCTGGGATATCAAGACGCTGCTGTGGATTCTGGGCTCGGTGGTGCTGTTCGGCCTGCTGCTCAAGCCGCTGGGCATGGTGCTGTCGGTGCTGGTGCTGGTGCTGGTGTCGTCGATGGCCAGCCACGAATTCAGCTGGAAGGGTGCCATCCTGAACGCCATCATCCTGGTGCTGATCAGCCTGGGCGCGTTCGTGTACGGCATCAACCTGCAGATGCCGGTGTGGCCGGCTTTCCTGGCAAGCTAAGGAGGCCGCCAACATGGAACTACTCACTAACCTGGGCCTGGGCTTCTCCACCGCCCTGACCTTCCAGAACCTGGCGTACGCCTTCCTGGGCTGCGTGCTGGGCACCCTGATCGGCGTGCTGCCGGGCCTGGGGCCGCTGGCCACCATCGCCATGCTGCTGCCGGTGACCTACACGCTGCCGCCGGTGGCCGCGCTGATCATGCTGGCCGGCATCTACTACGGCGCCCAGTACGGCGGCTCGACCACGGCCATCCTGGTGAACCTGCCGGGTGAATCGTCCTCGGTGGTGACAACCATCGACGGCTACCAGATGGCAAGACGAGGGCGAGCGGGGGTGGCGCTTGCCACCGCCGGCCTGGGCTCGTTCTTCGCCGGCTGCGTGGCCACCATGATCCTGGCCGCGTTCGCCGCGCCGCTGTCGGAACTGGCCTTCAAGTTCGGCCCCGCCGAGTATTTCTCGCTGATGGTGCTGGGCCTGATCGGCGCCGTGGTGCTGGCCTCGGGCTCGCTGGTCAAGGCGATCGCCATGATCGTGCTGGGCCTGCTGCTGGGCCTGGTGGGTACCGACGTGAACTCGGGCGCCGCGCGCTTCTCGTTCGACGTGCCGGAACTGACCGACGGCCTGAACTTCGTCTCGGTGGCAATGGGTATCTTCGGCTTTGCTGAAATCATCGCCAACCTGGAGCAGAAGGAGCAGCGCGAGACCTTCACCGACCACATCACCAACCTGTTCCCGACCAAGGAAGACTTCAAGCGCATGTTCCCGGCCGTGCTGCGCGGCACCGCACTGGGTTCGGCGCTGGGCATCCTGCCGGGCGGCGGCGCCTCGCTGGCTTCGTTCGCGGCGTACTCGCTGGAGAAGAAGACCTCCAAGTACCCGCAGGAATTCGGCAAGGGCGCGATCGAAGGCGTGGCGGGTCCGGAATCGGCCAACAACGCGGCTTCGCAGACCTCCTTCATCCCGCTGCTGACGCTGGGCATTCCGCCCAACGCGGTGATGGCGCTGATGGTGGGCGCGATGACCATCCACAATATCCAGCCCGGCCCGCAGGTGATGACCAGCAACCCGGCGCTGTTCTGGGGCCTGATCGCCTCGATGTGGATCGGCAACCTGATGCTGATCGTGCTGAACCTGCCGCTGATCGGCATCTGGGTGAAGCTGCTGAAGGTGCCCTACCGCTACCTGTACCCGGCGATCCTGACGTTCTGCTGCATCGGCGTGTATTCGGTCCAGAACACCACCTTCGACGTGTTCCAGACCGCTGCCTTCGGCGTGATCGGCTACCTGTTCATCAAGCTGCGCTGCGAACCCGCTCCGCTGCTGCTCGGCTTCGTGCTGGGGCCGATGATGGAAGAAAACTTCCGCCGCTCGCTGCTGCTGTCGCGTGGTGACTTCAGCGTGTTCGTGACGCGTCCGCTGTCGATGGGCCTGCTGATCGCCGCGGCGGTGCTGGTGGTGATCGTGGCGCTGCCGTCGATCAAGGCCAAGCGCGAAGAAGCGTTCCAGGAAGAATAAGCAGGACTTGCCGCCGGCCTGCGGGCCGGCTCGCAATGCAACACTGGGGGCACCGCGAGGTGCCCTTTTTTTGTTGCCGGGAATTGACGCGGTGACACGCCTCCACCGGGCCCGCAGCGACCTATAGTATTAGCACCCGGACAACTGTCGCGATGAGCGCGTCGGAGGTTTGAGATCATGACCATGGCTAATACGCTGGCGAAATGCCTGAGCACCAAGCACAGCCAGTTCGACACCGTTCGGCACCCCTACAGCCTGAGCAGCATGGCCACTGCACACGCTGCACACATTCCCGGAGACCGCCTGGCCAAGACAGTCCTGCTGGAAGACGACAGCGGCTATGTCGCCGCGGTGATTCCTTCCACGCACCATTTGAAACTTGCCGAGATCCGCGAGCAGACCGGACGCAACCTGTCGCTGGCGCACGAGGATGGCGTGCGCGAAGTCTTCAGGGACTGCGACCACGGCGCGATCCCGCCGGTCGGCATGGCGTATGGCACGCAGACCTGGCTGGACGACAGCCTGCTGACGCACGCCGACGTCTATTTCGAAGCGGGCGACCACCAGGAACTGGTGCACATGAGCACCGACCAGTTCCTGGAACTGATGGCCGATGCAAAGCGCGGGCACTTCGCGCACAGGATGATGTAGGGCAAAGCCATACGTCAGCAATCTGGCGGCCGGCGCATGCCGGCCGTTTTTTTGCGCGCTGCTCTTGATGACGACGCGCATGCCCGGCCCCCGCCACGGCATGACACCGTGACGGGGGCCGAGCTGCCGCTCAAACGGCAGGCGTCAATCCAGCAGGTCGAAGCGGTCGAGGTTCATCACCTTGGCCCAGGCCGCGACGAAATCCCTGACGAATTTTTCCTGCGCATCCTCGCTGGCATAGACCTCGCTGAGCGCGCGCAACTGCGAGTTCGAGCCGAACACCAGGTCGACACGCGTGCCGGTCCACTTCTTGTCGCCGGTCTTGCGGTCGCGCCCTTCGAACAACTCGCGCTCGTCCGACAGCGGCTTCCATTCCAGACGCATGTCGAGCAGGTTGCGGAAGAAGTCGTTGGTCAGCGTTTCCGGGCGGTCAGTCAGGACGCCATGCGCATCGGATCCGGTATGCACGTTCAGCACGCGCAGGCCGCCGATCAGCACCGTCATCTCGGGCACGGTCAGCGTCAGCAGCTGCGCCTTGTCGACCAGCAGGTGCTCCGGCGGGATGCTGTATTTCGCCTTGACGAAGTTGCGGAACCCGTCCGCCTTCGGCTCGAGCGCGGCCATTACGTCCACGTCGGTCTGTTCCTGCGACGCATCGGTGCGGCCCGGCGAGAACGGCACGGTGACCTTGTGCCCCGCCTTCTGCGCCGCCTGCTCGATGGCCGCGCCGCCGGCCAGCACGATCAGGTCGGCCAGCGAGATCTTCTTGCCGCCGGATTGCGCGCCATTGAATTCGGCCTGGATCCCTTCGAGGACCTTGAGCACCTTGCCCAGTTGTCCGGGCTCATTCACGGCCCAGTCCTTCTGCGGCGCCAGCCGGATGCGCGCACCATTGGCGCCGCCCCGCTTGTCCGAACCGCGGAAGCTCGATGCCGACGCCCACGCGGTCTGCACCAGTTGCGACAGCGGCAGGCCCGAAGCCAGCACCTTCTGCTTGAGCGCGGCGACATCCTGGTCGTTGACCAGCGGATGGTCAACCTTCGGCACCGGGTCCTGCCAGAGCAGATCTTCCTGCGGGACTTCCGGGCCCAGGTAACGCGCGCGCGGACCCATGTCGCGATGGGTCAGCTTGAACCACGCGCGGGCGAAGGCGTCGGCAAGCTGGTCGGGATGCTCCAGGAAGCGCCGCGAGATCTTCTCGTACTCGGGGTCGAAGCGCAGCGACAGGTCGGTGGTCAGCATCGTCGGCCGCAGCTTCTTGGACGGATCGTACGCATGCGGGATGGTCTCGCCGCCATTCTTGGCCACCCACTGGTTGGCGCCGGCAGGGCTCTTGGTCAGTTCCCAGTCATGGCCGAACAGGTTTTCCAGGTAGCTGTTGCCCCATTGCGTCGGCGTCTTGCTCCAGGTCACCTCCAGCCCGCTGGTGATGGTATCGGCGCCCCTGCCGGTGCGGAAGCTACTCGACCAGCCCAGGCCCTGGAGCTCGAGATCCGCGCCTTCCGGTTCAGCGCCGACGTTGTCCGCCGGTCCGGCACCGTGCGTCTTGCCGAAGGCATGCCCGCCGGCGATCAGCGCGACGGTTTCCTCGTCGTTCATGGCCATGCGCGCGAATGTCTCGCGGATGTCGTGCGCCGCGGCAAGCGGATCCGGGTTGCCTTCCGGGCCTTCCGGGTTCACGTAGATCAGGCCCATCTGCACGGCGGCCAGCGGGTTTTCCAGGTGGCGGCCGTCGTCGGTGCGGCTGGCCTCGGCGCCATGCATGTCCTCGTCGGCAACCAGCACGCCGGCGTCGTCATACTTGCCCGCGGCACCCTTGCCGTAGCGCACGTCACCGCCGAGCCAGGTCTTTTCATCGCCCCAGTACACATCGCCGTCAGGTTCCCAGGTGTCTTCGCGGCCACCACCGAAGCCAAAGGTCTTGAAGCCCATGGTTTCCAGCGCGACATTGCCGGTCAGCACCAGCAGGTCGGCCCACGAGATGTTCTGGCCGTACTTTTGCTTGATCGGCCATAGCAGCCGGCGCGCCTTGTCCAGGCTGACGTTGTCCGGCCAGCTGTTGAGCGGCGCGAAACGCTGCTGGCCGCGCCCTGCGCCGCCGCGGCCGTCGCCGATGCGATAGGTGCCGGCGGCGTGCCAGGCCATGCGGATGAACAGCGGGCCATAGTGGCCGAAGTCCGCCGGCCACCAGTCCTGCGAGTCGGTCATCAGCGCCGCCAGGTCCTTCTTCACCGCGGCCAGGTCCAGGTCCTTGAACGCTTTACGGTAGTTGAAGTCCGGGCCCAGCGGGTTGGACTTGCCGGAATGCTGGCTGAGCAGGTCCAGCCGCAATTGCTTTGGCCACCACTCGCGATTGGTCGTACCGCCGCCGGCGGTATGCGTGAAGGGACACTTTGCTTCGTTAGACATACGTTCTCTCCTTAGGGGGACGTACTGCATACGCCTGCCGCGATGGCGTCAGCGGTCGCTCGATTGCTGTTATTGCCCGAATAGCTGTCTGACTTCGAAGATTCCCGCTCCGGCACGACTCGCCGGACGTTCTTGCAACGCAAGCCGGCTGGTTGCCGCCGGTGCGCGGACGCGCGCGGGCGAGCACCGGCGTGACGATCGGGGCGCGCGCAGGGCGAAGCCGCGCTGTCTGACTTCCGCAGCGGCTGTCCGCAACCAAAATATATGCACAGCTCGGCCCGAGGAGAATGCGATTCTGTCTATCTGGCCGATAGACCGCGCTTATGGCGCCATGGCGACCGGCTTCTGGTGCCACTCAGGCGCCAAATAGTTCGCTGCACGCCGCCCGCACCGCCGCCGTTACCTGCCCGCGCCCGTGGTCGCGCCGCTCGAGCATGCCGATGTGGCGCATGACCGGCTCGCCGTTGACCAGCAGCGGCAGGATGCGCAGCGCCTCGTCGTCGTGCCAGCGCGCGCGCCGCAGCAGCGGCACCACGGTCACGCCCACCTCCTGGCGCACCAGCTCGACCAGCGCCTCGATGGCGTTCAGCTCGAGGAACTCGTTGACCTTCAGGTGCGCGCGGCGCAGCGCGCGCTCGACCAGCACACCGGTGCGCTGGCTGCGGTCGAAGCGCAGGTAAGGATTCCCGGCAAGCGCCTCGCGCGCATCGCGGCCGGGGCTGCCGCGTGCGGCGATCGCCACCAGCGGCTCCTGGTACAGCGGCGTCCAGCGCAGCGTGCCGGGGATCCGCGTGGCGCCTTCCACCAGGATCGCCGCGTCGAGCTCGCCGGCCTCGACCTGTGCCGCCAGCTCGATCGACTTGGCGCCGACCAGGCGCACGTCGAGCGCCGGGTAGGTGCGCTTCATGCGGGCCACCGCGTGCGACAGGCCGCCCATCACCGACACCACCGCGCCCACGGCCACGGCACCGGCCATGGCCTGGTCCGATGCCAGCGGCAGCCGCATCTCGTCGTACAGGGCGAGCAGGCGCCGCGCCTGCGGCAACAGCGCGCGGCCATCGGCATTGAGCACCGCGACGCGGCCGTTGCGGTCGAACAGTTCACGCCGCAGTTCGCTTTCGAGCGCGCGCATCTGCAGGCTGACAGCGGCCTGGGTCAGGGCCACCTGTCCGGCGGCTGCGGCAAAGGAGCCCTGGTCGGCTACGGAAACGAAGGTACGAAGGAATCGGATCGTGCTCATCGGTGCCCGTGCGCAATGCTGCAAAGCAGCGTCGATACTTAAATTTTTCTTGTGACATTGGAAAGAAATATTAGCTTTCTTTGTGACCGGCGGCACGGAATAATTAAGCGGGCTCATCAATCCTTGCCCGCTTTATGCCCGCCCCAAGCCTGACTCCGGAGACAAGCATGAAATCCTGGCTGCGCCTCGCCGGCATCGCCGCTGCCTGTGGCATGTGCCTGGCCACCACGCCCGCACTGGCCGACAACTATCCCGGCAAGCCGATCCGCCTGATCGTGCCCTTCCCGGCAAGCGGCGCGACCGACCTGCTGGCGCGCGCCATCGCCCAGAAGGTAGGCACCGACATCGGCCAGCAGATCGTGGTGGACAACCGCCCGGGCGCCGGCGGCGCGATCGGTTCCGACATGGCGGCCAAGGCCGCGCCGGACGGCTACACGCTGCTGATCGCGACCACCAGCACGCACTCGATCGGCCCGTACATCAACACCCGCCTGCCGTACAACACCGAGACCGACTTCACCCCGATCGGCCAGGTGGCGATCGCCACCAACGTGCTGGTGGTGCCGAACAGCCTGCCGGTGAAGAACGTGCGCGAGCTGGTCGACTACGCCAAGAAGCATCCCGGCGAACTCAACTACGCCTCCAGCGGCAATGGCACCGTGGTGCACCTGACCGCCGAGGCGTTCAAGGCGCAGGCCGGCGTGTTCATCACCCATATCCCCTACCGCGGCACCGCGCTGGCCGTGCCCGACCTGATCTCGGGCAAGGTGCAGGTGCTGTTCGACAGCATCGTCTCGGGGCTGCCGCATGTGAAGGACGGCAAGCTCAAGGCGCTGGCGGTGACCAGCGCCAGGCGCTCGCCGCTGGCACCGGAGATCCCCACGGCCAGCGAGTCGGGGCTGCCCGGCTTTGAGTCGGATACGTGGTTCGGCATCTACGGGCCCAAGGGGATGCCGGCGGACATCGTCAATCGCCTGAATGCCGAGTTCAACAAGGCCATCCAGTCGCCCGAGGTCAAGGAGCGCCTGGGCAAGCTGGGCGCCGAGCCGGTCGGCGGCACGCCGGCGCAGTTTGCCGCCATGGTGAAGAAGGACAGCGCCCGCTGGGGCAAGCTGATCAAGGATCGCAAGATCACGGCAGAATAACGGCACCGCGAGTGCCAACGCTGCCGGCGCCCACGACGGCCCGGCCGCTTACTGAAACGACAGACAAAGCCATGCAGAACTTCAACTGGACCAACCCCTACCCCTCCGTGCGCATCCCGCTGTTTGCGCGCAACGTGGTGTCCACCTCGCACCCGCTGGCTGCGCAGGCCGGCCTGCGCATGCTGCTCAAGGGCGGCAATGCCGTCGATGCGGCCATCGCCGCGGCGGCCGCGATCACCATCGTCGAGCCGGTATCGTGCGGCCTGGGCAGCGATGCCTTCGCCATCCTGTGGGACGGCAAGGAGCTGCATGGCCTGAACTCCTCCGGCGTGGCCCCGGCCGCCTGGAACCCGGAGTACTTCAGGAACAAGTACGGCACTGACGCCAACGGCCTGGCCAACCGCCCGATCCGCGGCTGGGACTCGGTCACCGTGCCCGGCGTGATCGCCGGCTGGGCGGCGATGCACGAGCGCTTCGGCAAGCTGCCGTTCGCCGACCTGATGGAGCCGGCGATCGAGATCGCCGAGCGCGGCTACGCCGTGCCGCCCGTGGTGGCGCACAAGTGGGCCGCCGCTGTGCCCGAGCTGAAGGACCAGCCGGGCTACGCCGAGACCTTCATGCCCAATGGCCGCGCGCCGCTGGTCGGCGAGAAGTTCACCATGAAGGCTGCCGCCGAGACGCTGCGCAAGATCGGCGAGACCCGCGGCCGCGCCTACTACGAAGGCGAGATCGCCGAGAAGATCGCCGCCTTCAGCAAGCAGTGCGGCGGCGCGATGACGCTTGACGACCTGCGCAACTATCGCCCCGACTGGGTCAAGCCGATCAGCAAGGCCTACCGCGGCTACGAGCTGCACGAGATCCCGCCCAACGGCCAGGGCATTGCCGCGCTGGTGGCGCTGGGCATCCTCAGCCAGTTCGACATGGCCTCGATCCCGGTCGACTCCGTCGATTCGCAGCACCTGCAGATCGAAGCGATGAAGCTGGCCTTCGCCGACCTGTACCGCTACGTGGCCGACCCGCGCAGCATGGAGGTCACGCCGGAACAGATGCTGGATGACGCGTACCTGAAATCGCGCGCCAGGCTGATCGACATGCAGCGCGCCACGCATTTCAACTTCGGCATGCCCAAGGTGGGCGGCACCATCTACCTGACCGCCGCCGACGAGAGCGGCATGATGGTCTCGTTCATCCAGTCGAACTACATGGGCTTCGGCTCTGGCGTGGTGGTGCCGGGCACCGGCATCAGCCTGCAGAATCGCGGCGTGGGCTTCTCGATGGATCCCAGGTCCGCCAACGCCGTGGCCGGCGGCAAGCGCCCGTTCCACACCATCATCCCGGCCTTCCTGACGAAAAACGGCCATCCGGTGATGAGCTTCGGCGTGATGGGCGGCGACATGCAGCCGCAGGGCCACCTGCAGACGGTGGTGCGCATGCTGGACTACAACCAGCAGCCGCAGGCCGCATGCTGCGCGCCCCGCTGGAAGGTCAACCGCGATTTCACACTGGACGTGGAAGGCACCATGGACCCGGCCACGGTCGCAGGGCTGAAGGCGCGCGGGCACCAGTTGAAGTCGGTGGAAGACCCGTACATGGACTTTGGCTCGGGCCAGTTTATCTGGCGCCTGTCGGACGATCCGGAGCAAGGGTACGTGGCCGCCAGCGACAGCCGGCGCGACGGGCAGGCGGTGGGGTTCTGAGCCACCAAACGAAGCCGAGCCACCAAACGAAGCCAACGGTTTTGGGTGCACCCAAGCCGCCCGAGCTAGCCTAAGCAAGGTGTTCTCCCTCTCCCGCACGCGGGAGAGGGAGCAAACCCCGCAACTGGCCCGCCCACAACCCCGCCAACTGTGCATGGCGCACCGACTCCGCCTCCGTACACTGCACGGATGCTTCCGGAGCCCGCACCATGCCCACCTACGCCTTCCGCCTGCTCAACGTCTTCGCCGAATCCACCTTCGGCGGCAATCCCCTGTGCGTGTTCGAACACGCGCGCGGCCTGGACGAGGCCACCATGCAGGCGCTCGCGCTGCAGTTCAACCTGTCGGAAACCACCTTTATCCTGCCGTCGGACAATGCCAGCGCGCGCGTGCGCATCTTCACGCCCGGCCATGAGATGCGTTTCGCCGGCCACCCCACGCTGGGCACCGCGCACGTGGTGCGCGAACTGGCCGGCACCGGCGACACGCTGACGCTCGAATTCCTCGCCGGCGTGGTCCCGGTGACGGCGCAGGGCGATGTGTGGACTTTCACCGCACCGCACAGCGGCATGCCGAAGACCGCCCCGGCCGGCCTGCCCGATGCCGGGATGGCAAGCCTGCTCGGCCTGCAGGAGAGCGACCTGCTGGGGTCGCCGATGTGGGTCGACACCGGCGCCGACCAGTTGCTGGTGGCCGTGAACAGCACCGATGCCGTGCGGCGCGCCAATCCCGACAGCGCGCGGCTCGACATCTGGCCGCAGAGCAGCCTGGGCCGCAAGACCGCGTACGTGTTCGCCTTCGATCCCGAACAGCCTGGCCGCGTGCTGTCGCGCTATTTCTTCGCCCAGCAGGGCGGCGGCGTGGCCGAGGATCCGGGCACGGGCTCGGCCTGCGCCAACCTCGGTGGCTGGCTGCTCGCCACCAGCCGCGCGCTGCCGGCGGAATACATCATCGACCAGGGCGAGGCCGTCGGCCGCCCGTGCCGGCTGCGCTTGTCGGTCGGCCCGGACGGCGCGATCCGCGTGGGCGGCCGCGTGCTGGAGATTGGCCGCGGCACCGTGACACTCTGAGCGCCCTGCGCAGCGCCGCCGGCTGCGCTACATTGTCGCTTGCCCCGCCAACCGCCCCGCCCCGCCATGACCTCGCACGCCATCACCTCCCTGGCCGAACTGGAAGCGCTCTACGCCCAGCCCGCGGCACCTTCGCTGTCCAAGGAAGTCGACTACCTGCACCCGCATTACCGCGCCTTTATCGAGGCCGCACCGTTCTGCCTGCTGTCGACCGTCGCCGACGACTGGGCCGAATGCTCGCCGCGCGGCGACATGCCCGGTTTCGTGCAGGTGCTGGACGAGCGCACGCTGCTGCTGCCCGACCGGCGCGGCAACAACCGCATCGACAGCCTGCGCAATATCGTGGCCGATCCGCGCGTCGGCCTGCTGTTCGTAATCCCCGGCGTCAACGAGACCATCCGTGTCAACGGCACCGCGCAGATCAGCGTCGACCCGGCGCTGATCGCGCGGTGCGTGGTCGACGGCAAGGCGCCGACCACAGTGCTGGTGGTCAAGGTGCAGTCGGTGTTCTTCCAGTGCGCCCGCGCGCTGATCCGCTCGCGCCTGTGGTCCGCGGACGCGCAGGTCGCACGGCAGACGCTGCCGAGCAACGGCGAGATCCTGGCCACGCTGAGCGAGAACGCCATCGACGGGGCCGCCTATGACCGCGAGCTGCCCGAACGGCAGCGTAATACTCTGTACTAGCGCGGCAGCCACTCCGGCGCGTGCGTGCCGAGCGGCTCGGACGGCAGCGTCCAGCGCGCCGGCGTCCCGGACAGCAGCGCCGCGTGGCGCACCACGGTCAGCATGCCGAAGCCGGACGGCACCGCTTCGAGCAGGTCGGCGACATCGTCGATCTTCTGCTCGGGCGCCTTCAGCCCCTGCGGCACCCGCCCCAGCCCGCGCAGCCACTGCCCCACCTGGGCCAGCGACACGCGCACGTGCCAGCTGCCGCCTTCCAGCGCGCGCCGGTGCAGCGCGGCCATCGCGCCGAATGCCAGCAGGTAGCCCGCGGCATGATCCAGCACCTGCGCTGGCAATGGCCGCGGCGTGTCGCTGCCGGCCGCTTCGGCCTCGGCGTGGTTGAAGCCGGTGGCGGTCTGCACCAGCGAATCGAAGCCGCGCTTGTGCGCCCACGGCCCGACGTGGCCATACGCGCTCAGCGACACGTAGACGATGCCCGGCCGCGCCCGCGCCGCGGCTTCCGCGCCCACGCCCAGCTCGGCCAGGCCGCCGGGCCGGTAGCCCTGCACCATCACGTCGGCACCGTGGAGCAGCTTGTGCAGCGTGCGCTTGTCATCAGGGTCGCGCAGGTCGAGCTGGCAGCTGCGCTTGCCGCGGCCGGTGTCGATCACCAGCGGCGCGATCGACGGCAGGTGCGCGGAGGTTACCAGCAGCACGTCCGCGCCATGCGCGGCCAGCGTGCGCCCGGCGACCGGGCCGGCGATGATGCGGGTGAAGTCGAGCACGCGCACGCCCGACAGCGGCCGCGCATCGGCAGACGTTGGCGCCGGCCATGGCTGTGGCGGCGCATCGCCGATGCGTTCGAGCGTCATCGGCGGCAGGCCGCGCAGCGCCGCGGCCTGCGGATGGCGGTCCCATTCGTCGAAGCTGCGCAGCGCAGCGACCACCAGGCCGGCGTCGGACGCGGCGGTTTCGAACGTTTCGGCTTCCCACTTTTCCAGCGCCGCCTGCACCGCCGCCTTGTCATAGGCGCAGCCCAGCAGGCGCAGCACGCCATCGCGGTGATGCGGGAAATTGGTGTGCAGCCGGACCCAGCGGCCGTCGCCGCAGCGGTAGGTGCCGGCAATCTTGTCCCACAGCTCCGGCGCGGGACCGCCGTCGACGCGCAGGTAGCGCTCGCTGCGGAACTCGGTGATCGCGTGGCGCATGTCGACGCTGACGTCCTGCCAGCGGCCGCTGCGGCCCTGCCACAGCGTGGCGGCGGCCAGCGCCGACGCGGCCAGGCTGGCCTGCGCCGCGGTCCCTACTGCAAAGCTTGAAGGCAGCACCGGCTCGGCGCCGTCCAGACGCAGATGGGCCAGCGCCTCCGCGGGCAGGCCGGCATCGCGCCACAGCGCGGCAACGACATCGTGGGGCATGGGCGGCACTTGTGCCGCATCGGTGTGGGCGTTCATGGGCGTTCCTGCTGCGGTGAAGGACTGGCGGCCGTGGCCGGCCGGCACGGGTCTCCATGCTACTCCGACGCGTCACTTTCGGTGCGGCCAACCGGCGCCGGCAACCGACAAACCATAAATGAGCCGATGCTCACCGCGTGCGGCGCCGCCGGCACGGTAAAATCCCGGTATTGGCATTCCGCCACGCAATCTGACGACCCGACCGGCCACCGTATCGATCCAACCCGTCGATCCATCCGGCCGGCCAACCGGCGCCACCATGAGCCACGACAACAAGCCTACCGACAGCACCCCAGCCGCCTCCAACTTCCTGCGGAGCATCATCGACCAGGACCTCGCCGCCGGCACCTATGCCGGCCGCCAGGACAAGCAAGGCGAGCCGCTGCCGACCGTCATCACCCGCTTCCCGCCGGAGCCCAACGGCTATCTGCATATCGGCCATGCCAAGAGCATCTGCCTGAACTTCGGGCTGGCGCGCGACTATGGCGGCCGCTGCCACCTGCGCTTCGACGACACCAACCCGGTCAAGGAAGACACCGAATACGTCGATTCGATCATCGACGCCGTGCACTGGCTCGGCTTCTCCTGGGACAGCGAATGCAAGGACGGCCAGAAGCAGCCGCACCTGTACTACGCCAGCGACTACTTCGACCAGCTCTACGCCTTTGCCGAGACGCTGATCGAGCGCGGCGCCGCCTACGTGGACAGCCAGTCGGCCGAACAGATCGCCGCCAGCCGCGGCAACTTCTCCGAGCCGGGCAAGCCCTCGCCCTACCGCGACCGCACCGTCGAGGAAAACCTGCAGCTGTTCCGCGACATGCGCGCCGACAAGTACGGCGACGGCGAGCACGTGCTGCGCGCCAAGATCGACATGACCGCGCCCAACATCGTGATGCGCGACCCGGTGCTCTACCGCATCCGCCACGCGCATCACCACCGCACGGGCGACAAGTGGTGCATCTATCCGATGTACGACTTCACCCACTGCATCTCGGACGCGCTGGAGAATATCTCGCACTCGCTGTGCACGCTGGAGTTCGAGAACAACCGCCCGCTGTATGACTGGGTGCTGGAGCACCTGCGTGACGCCGGCGTGTTCCGCGACCCGCTGCCGCACCAGTATGAGTTCGCGCGCCTGAACCTGACCTACGCCATCACCAGCAAGCGCAGGCTCAAGCAGCTGGTCGACGAGAACCGTGTCGACGGCTGGGACGATCCGCGCATGCCCACGCTGGTCGGCGTGCGCCGCCGCGGCTATACGCCGGAATCGATCCAGCTGTTCTGCGACCGCGTCGGCGTGGCCAAGGCCGACAGCTGGATCGACATGAGCACGCTCGAAGGCGCGGTGCGCGACGACCTGGACGGCCGGGCCGCGCGCGGCGTGGCCGTGCTGGACCCGCTCAAGCTGGTCATCGACAACTACCCCGAAGGCCAGAGCGAGGAATGCTCGGCCCCGGTCCATCCGAAGAAGCCGGAACTGGGCAAGCGCGTGTTCCCGCTGTCGCGCGAACTGTGGATCGAGCGCGAGGACTTCAACGAGACCCCGCCCAAGGGCTATTTCCGCCTGTTCCCGGGCAACAAGGTGCGCCTGAAATACGGTTACGTGGTCGAGTGCACCGGCGTGGACAAGGACGCCGACGGCAACGTCGTCGCCGTGCATGCCAACTACCTGCCCGATACCAAGAGCGGCACGCCGGGCGCCGACAGCGTCAAGGTCAAGGGCGTGATCCACTGGGTCAGCGCCGCGCACGGCTACGAGGCCGAGGTGCGCCTGTATGACCGCCTGTTCAACGACCCCAACCCGGACGCCGGCGGCAAGAACTTCCTGGACGCGCTCAATCCCGATTCCAAGAAGGTGGTCACAGCCTACCTGGAGCCGGGCCTGCGCGAGGCGCAGCCGGAAGACCGGTTCCAGTTCGAGCGCCACGGCTACTTCGTTGCCGACCGCAATGATTCTCAGCCGGGCAAGCCGGTCTTCAACCGCATCGTCGGGTTGAAGGACAGCTGGGGCAAGTGATGGGCAAGGCAACTCCGGTGCGGACCATCACCTTCCCGCTCGAGGGCGAGTTCATCGCCCTTAACGACCTGCTCAAGCTGGCTGGCGTGTGCGACAGCGGCGGCGCCGGCAAGGCGCTGGTCGCCTCCGGCGAAGTCTCGGTGGACGGCGCGCCCGAATCGCGCAAGACTGCGAAGATTCGCGCCGGGCAGGTGGTGGGCCTGGCGGGCATCGAGATCCGCGTGGTCGCCGCCTGACCGCGCTACCGGCCGCAGCGGCCGCCCCGGCTGCTGCGGCTGCGGCACTGCAACGGAAAGGACCGAAACCATGCCGATCGCGTTCTGGTGCGTCTTGCTGGCCGGCGTGCTGCCGCTCGCCACGGTAGCCATCGCCAAGGCCAGCGCGCCCGGCTTCGACAACCATGACCCGCGCGGCTGGCTCGACAAGCAGACCGGGCGCGCGCGGCGCGCCGACCTGGCGCACCGCAACCATTTCGAGGCCTTCCCCTTCTTTGCCGCGGCGGTGCTCACCGCCAGCTTCCTGCAAGCGCCGCAGGCGCGCATCGACGAACTGTCGATGGTCTTCATCCTCACCCGCATCCTCTATACCGTGTGCTACCTGACCGACCGGGCCACGCTGCGCACGCTGTGCTGGACCATCGGGTACCTGTCGGTGGTGGGGATTTTCCTGCTGCCGGTGTTCGTGCACTAGCCATGTCGGCAGCCGTTCGCCTGCTGGCAGCCGTTGCGATCACCATGCTGGGCAGCGCCGGCGCCGGCGCCGCGCCGGTGGAATACACGCTCGACCCGGTCCACACCACCGTCTATTTCGGCGCCAGCCATTTCGAGCGCAGCTCGGTGCGCGGGCGCTTCGGCAAGATCGACGGCCGCATCGTCTACGATGCCGACAGCGGTGCAGGCGCGGTCGACGTGACCGTCGACCTGGCCTCGGTCGACACCGGCAACCGCACGCTCGACGGCGTGCTGCGCTCGGCACAGTTCTTCGATATCGCGCAGTTTCCCGTGGCGCGGCTGCGTGCCGATCGCTTTATCAGCGACGGCGGCCGGCTTGTGGCGGTAGAGGGCGAGTTGAGCCTGCACGGCGTCACCCAACCGGTGCGGCTGCAGGCCGAGCGCTTTCGCTGCGGCGAGGTCACGATGTTCGGCGTGGCGCGGCAGGTGTGCGGCGGCGACTTCCGCGCCGAAGTGCCGCGCAGTGCCTTCGGCATGACCCGCTTCCTGCCCGATGCGGGCGACATCGTGACGCTTCAGGTGGCGATAGAGGCATCGCCGGCGGCCAGCCCCGCGCGCTAGCCCAACGCGTCACCTCCGGCGCAGTTTTCTCTTGTAGAATCAGCGCTTTGCTCAATCCCTGCCACGCCGCCGCGTGTGCGGCAACGCGAGACAGAGACCATGTTCGAGATCCATTCCGGCGACATCGTCGCAGCCGCCCTGGCCGCCGCTGGCGCCTGCCTGCTGTGCAGCATTCCGGGCGAATTCCTGCGCCGCTTCCCGCTGTGGGCGGTGCGCACCTACGGCCGCGGCGCCCTGCTGATGCCGTTCCTGGCGATGATGGTCGGCACCTGGCTGTTCCGCCTCGGCGTGGCCGGCCAGCTCGATACCGATGCCGGCCAGGCGCTGGTGGTGGCAGCCGGCTTCCTGGCCACGCTGCTGCTGTCGGCGCTGCTGCGCTTCTACCTGAAGGAATACCGCAAGCGCTGAGGTCGTTCCCCAGCCGCGTCCCTGGCCGGCCATTTGTGCCGGCTGGCCCACCTTGCCCTGCCCACGCGCATACGGCGGCGCCGCCGAATCGCGTATGATGCGGCCTTTCGCGTACCGCGCCACCGCGCCCGGACGCAGCCGCACACCTCACTTCATGGCGCTCAAGTCCACCATCTTCAAAGCCGAGCTGGCCGTCTCCGACATGGACCGGCCCTACTACGGCAGCCACAGCCTCACCATCGCCCAGCATCCGTCCGAGAATGACGCACGCATGATGGTGCGCGTGCTCGCCTTCGCCTGCGAAGCCACCGAGACGCTGGCCTTCACCCGCGGCCTGGATGAGCCCGACGAGCCCGACCTGTGGGACAAGCGCCTGACCGGCGATATCGCCCACTGGGTCGAGCTGGGCCAGCCCGACGAAGCGCGCCTGAAGCGCGCCGCCGCCCGCGCCGAGCGCGTGACCGTGTACACCTACAGCGGCGCCAGCGCGCGCGAGTGGTGGAAGGGCATGGCGGGCAAGGCCGGCAAGCTGCGCAACGTCACCGTCTACAATGTCCCGACAGAAGCGGTCGACGCGCTCGCCGCCCTGGCGCAGCGCGCGATGCGCCTGTCGGTGACGATCCAGGACGGCGATATCTGGGTCGCCGACGACGACCGCAACGTGCAACTGCAACTGGACGTGCTGCAGCGCGCCCAGGATTGAACGAGGCGGCCACCGCCGCGCTCCCGATTCACCTCGACTGGTCCCTGCCAGTTTTCATCGGAAGGAAATCACCATGCAAACCACGCCCTCTGGCCTGCAATACGAAGACACCACCGTCGGCTCCGGCGCCGAAGCCACCGCCGGCAAGCACGTCACCGTGCACTACACCGGCTGGCTGTACGAGAACGGCCAGGCCGGCCGCAAGTTCGATTCGAGCAAGGACCGCAATGACCCGTTCGTGTTCCCGCTGGGCGCCGGCCATGTGATCCGCGGCTGGGACGAAGGCGTGCAGGGCATGAAGGTCGGCGGCGTGCGCCGCCTGGTGATCCCGGCGGACCTCGGCTACGGTGCGCGCGGCGCCGGCGGCGTGATCCCGCCTAACGCGACGCTGCTGTTTGAAGTGGAACTGCTGGCGGTCTGATCGCCGCCACGTCGCTCCCGCGCGGGCGGGAGCGGCAAAACGGGCGCGCGCGCCGCGCGCCTCGTTAGCGGACTCAGAAACCGATGGCGGCGTTGCCGACATCGACGCGGACCTTGTCGCGGTCCAGCAGACGCGCCGCATGGCGCGCATAGTCCTGCGCCCAGGCAGGATCGCCGGAGAAGCGCGCTTCTCCGGAAAACTTGGCGACGTTCAGGATCTTGTCGATCACCAGCACCTTGCCGACCGGGCTCGACGCCTGGCAATCGAGTTCGGTGTACTCCCGGTCGAACCAGCGCCACGCCGCATCCTCGCCGACCGCGGCCAGCTCGTCCGCGCCGATCGTGAAGTCATACTCCTTGCCGCTGCCGAACACCACCGTAAGCGTACGCGCCATCGCAGGTTCCTCCTGGTCGGATTGAGGCTCCCATTGTAAAGACTGGCCGCCACCGCGGGCCAGTAAAACGCTCCGGGCTGACGGCGGACAAGCGTGCGCGTGCATGCATCGATCCGGCATCACGCCGGGTAGCAAGGCCGCCACGCGGCCGCGACCGTTGTCCAGCGCCCACACCGCTGCCGCCGGCTCAGGCATTTCCGGGAAAAACTGGCAGTTATGTCATTTTCCCCACCTGCCCGGGACGCAGCTTTGATTTATGCTTGCAGCATGGCCATTACGCGACAGGACCTCGAATCCGACCGGCTGCGCACCTCGCTGTGCAGTACCCCGGTCGCGTCCTCGCTGTTGCCCGAGCACGTGCTGGAGCAGTCCCTCTGCGACGCGCTGGCATGCAAGCCCGAAGATCCCGCGCTCGGCGGCGATGTCTGGGTGTTCGGCTATGGCTCCCTGATCTGGAACCCGATGGTGGTGCACACCGAGCGCCGGCGCGCGACCGTGCATGGCTACCACCGCGGCTTCTACCTCTACTCCCGCATCAACCGCGGCACCTGGGACAATCCGGGGCTGGTACTGGGCCTGGATCGCGGTGGCTGCTGCCACGGCATGGTGTTCCGCATCCCCAGCCACGTGGTCGAGCAGGAATTCCGCGTGCTGTGGCGCCGCGAGATGCTGACCGGCGCGTACCACCCGCGCTGGCTGCGCATCCGCACCGGCGCCGATGGCGATCAGGGCCCCGGGCAACGCGCCCTGGCCTTCGTCATGAACCGCACGCACGAGTCCTACGCCGGCCGGCTGCCGGACACCAGCGTGGTCGAGCGGCTACGCCACGCCGCCGGACTGTACGGCCCGGCGCGCGAATACCTGCAGCAAACCCTGCTGGGGCTGGCCACCAACGGCGTCGATGACCCCTATCTGGGGCGGCTGTGGCGCCAGCTCCAGGCGGACGATGCCGCCGACGCTGAAAGCGCCGCCGCCCAGGCTGGCACGGCCGGCACCCGCACGGACGACGTCCCGCCCTTGCCGGCCCGGCCTCGCGAAACCGTCTGAGCCGAGAGGTTCCCGCCATGACGCGCCCCGCCGCCCGCAGCCGCAGACAGGTACTCAACGAGATGCTGGGCCTGATGGGCTTGCTGGTGGGGGGCAGCCTGCTGGCGGCGCAGGGCGGCCAGACCCTGGCGGCACGGCCCGGGGCCGGCGGCGCCAGCCAGCCCGGCGCCGCGCAGCCGCGCGGCACGGCGCGCGCACCGCTGCGCAGCGACGGCCTGAGCGCACTCGACCGCA
>NZ_SMNY01000038.1:0-28463 GCF_004353535.1 Cupriavidus sp. L7L | reverse complement strand
CGATTCGTGACGCTGGCTTGAACCCCAGCGCCACAACCCCTCATGCCTGGTGACCATAGCGAGCTGGAACCACCCCTTCCCATCCCGAACAGGACCGTGAAACAGCTCCGCGCCGATGATAGTGCGGATTACCCGTGTGAAAGTAGGTCATCGCCAGGCTCTTATTGTGCAAAACCCCTCGACAGCGTGTGCTGCGAGGGGTTTTTGCTTTGGCGGCTTCGAGTTTATTGCTATCGCGGGCAATGTCACTAACAGCAACCACATTGGCACAACCCATGCCATAAACTTGGCATTCCCCGCCGCGCCAACCAAAACCATGCTAGCAACCCTGCGCAAAACCACCGACGCACTGTTCGATACAAACCGTCGCTTTCGGCAAGCCAGGCTGTTCCACGCCACGCGCGTCGCGCTGGCACTGCTGGCGTCAATTGCCCTGACCACCGGCATCGACATCCCCCACGGTGAGTGGGCCACCATCACCGTACTGGTTGTCATCGGCGGGCTCCAGCACCACGGTAATATCCGCCGTCGCGCCGCGGAACGCGGGATCGGCACCTTGATCGGGGCACTTATCGGCCTGGCGCTGATCGTGCAGCAATCGTTCTTCGGCTGGCCGTTGCTGACCTATGCGCTGCTGGCGCTGATCTGCGGTTATTGCGCCTACCATGCCATCGGCCAGGGCGGCTATATCGCGCTGCTGGCGGCGATTACCGTGGTGATTACCGCCGGCCATGGCGAACAGAATATCGCCGACGCGTTCTGGCGCACCGCCGATGTGTTTATCGGTACCGCGATCGCACTCGTGTTTTCCTTCGCGTTGCCCGCCTATGCCTCATATTCATGGCGCATCAGGCTGGCCGGGCTGTTGCGCGCCAGCATGGCGGTTCATACGCGGATGCAGCATGGCTTTGCCGATGCCGCCGAGCTGCGCACCGCAATGATCGAACTGGGCGCGAAGCTGATTCCGCTGCGCGGGCTGATCCCCTCGGTGGCCAAGGAGACCGGCGTGCCTGCCGCCGAGTTCGAGGAAATCCAGCATGGCGCGCGCGTCTGTATCAGCGCGCTGGAACTGATGGCCACCATCGAGCATGAGGGCGGCTTGCGCGAGGGCGACGATCCCGGCATCGATGCTACCTTGCTGGCCCTGGCGGACGCACTGGAGACCGGCAAGGCGCCATTGGCGATGCCATCGCCGCGAGCCGCCGTGGTGGAAGCGGAGCCAGGCCCGCTGCCGATCATGGCGCGGCAGCTGGCCGGCGAGCTGGCCAGCCTGCGTGCCAGGCTTGACCGGCTCAGCAGGCAATATGGATTTCCGTACGCCGCACGCGTGTAGTCTTCATCAGCGCGGCTTGCTGGCCTGCTGGTCGACCTGCGCGCGCAGCCGCTCTTCCTGCTCGCGCAGTTCGGGGGTGAACTCCGCCCCGAAATCATCGGCTTCGAACACCTGGCGAATCTCGATCTCGGACTCGCCCTCCATGGGATTGGGGCAGCGCTTGACCCATGCGATGGCCTCGTCCATGGACTTGACCTGCCACAGCCAGAATCCCGCGATGAGTTCATTGGTCTGCGCGAACGGGCCGTCGGTCACGGTCCGCTCCTTGCCGGAGAAGCGCACACGCTTGCCCCTGGCGCTCGGATGCAGGCCCTCGCCGGCGAGCATGATGCCAGCCTTGACCAACTCTTCGTTGAAGTTGCCCATTGCTGCCAGCAATTCTGTGCCCGGCATCTTGCCGGCTTCGGAATCGCTCGTTGCCTTGACGATCACCATGACGCGCATTGTCTTCCTCCTTGAAGGGCTGGGCGCCGCCACACCGGCAGCAGGAGCAAGTCAGCATAGGTGAAATTCACACCACCTTCAAATGACGCCAGGGGCCCATGGGAAGGCCCCCACATCACCGCGCGATCAGCTTGAGGCCCGCGGGCAGCGCTTCGCCGAATACCCGTCCCTCATCCGCGGCATTGAGCTCGACGACTTCGCGGACCATGGCGATCCAGCTTTGCGGCGCGTTGGCGGCTTCGAGCCGGCGCACCACATTGGCCCGGGTCTCGTCAGGCAGGTCGCGGGTGCGATCGCCGGTCATGCGCGCGATCTGCACCGCGGCGAACGCGGCGGGCTCGACCTTCTTCCAGTCGAGCGCGAGGATGTTGTCGATCCATTGCGTGGCGATCTCTGCCGGCACCACGCTGTGCGCGCTGCCATAGAACGGCATGCGCGCGCCGATGCGGCCCACCGCCCACCAGGCCAGGTTGTTTTCCGATGGCTTGCGCAGCCGCGTCAGCAGCCAGCCGGCCAGCTCGATCTTGGTGTCGGCCGACAGGCGTTCCAGCGATCCGGCGAGGCGGACCATGTCGGGATAACCGCCGCGCGTGGGACCGGCAGGCTTCTTGTAGTGTCCGCTGCCCGGCGGCTGCAGGTAGAACGCCATGTCCTCGAACAAGCGCAGCTGCGCGCTTTCATCGAGGCCACCGGCCGCGCGCCGCCACAGCGTCCACCATTCCGACCAGTTCTGGGTCTCGTTGACGTACTGGATGCCCTGGTCGTACTGCGACCAGAGCTGCTCGACGCGCCATTCGTCCAGCGGATAGCCGAAGCCCGGCCGCACGCAATAGCCGGCCAGGTTCAGCCACAGGCGCTCATGGTCGGCGGTGCGGCGGCGGCGTTTGGCGCGCTCCCAGAACGCGCCGAACAGCTCGCGCAGCAGGGCGCTGTCCCATTGCTCGCGCGCGCCCAGCACCTGCTCCAGCTGCGCGCGCAGCCGCTTGACCTCCTTGGGGCCGACGTCCTGCGAACGGGCGCCGAAGGTGCGGTCGATTGCCTCGATGGCTTGCGGCAGCGCCGGATGTGCCGTTGCGGCCGCGGGCGCTTCCGCCGGGGCATCGTTGCCGCGCAGCTGGAATTCCAGCCGCCAGCGTTGCGAGTCGTTGGCGATGTCGATGCAGTGGACTTCGAGCGTGCCCACCTCGGTCAGCGATGTGCGGATCTGCACCGGCGTCTCGCGCGGACCGCGGGCGCCGCGTGCAGGAACGACGGTGGCGATCGGCGGCAGGCGCACGAAGTCGCCCGCGGACAGGTCGACCAGCTCGCCTGGCTGGTAGACGGTGTCGGCGACCGACGAAACCAGGTGGAATTGCACCGGGTGCCCGACCCGCAGCGCAAAGGTACGGTCGCTGAGGTGCACCTCATGGCCTTCCTCGGTGCCCTTGGGCAGCAGGCAGATGCCTTGCTGGCCGGTCGCGCTGTCGTCGAGCACAAGGAAGTAGCTGCGCGGCGAGCCGCCGCCGATGCGCGGTGCCTGGCCGCTGCGGGCCCTTGCATAGGCGACCGCGCCGCGTGCCACCGCGATGTCGGGATCGGCGTTGTGCAGCACGTGCAGCGGCGTACCGCGCCACGCGCCCAGCGTCTCGGCGATGCGGCCCGCCAGCGCTTCGGCGCGGAACACGCCGCCGTTCAGCAGCAGCGTGTCGGGAACGGGCAGGGCATCGGCCTGCGCGGGCGGCGCTTCCAGCGCCATGCGCGACTGCGCGGCGTGCTGCGACAGGAAGCCGGCGACGTGCCGCGTCACGGCCGGGTCGGACGCATAAGGCAGGCCGAACTCGACGATGGCGCCCCGCGCGCGACCGGGCCTCTCAGAGGAGGCAACCTCGGGAAAGAAACCGTCGACAACGAGTTGCTCGACTTCCTGCCGCGTCACCTCAACCGACCGTGCGCCGCCGACCAGCTTCGAGCCGGCACCGAGCAGCGTGACCGTGGTGGCGTCCGGCGCCTGCGCGCTGAGCAACTGTTCCTTGGCCGCGCGGCTGCGGGCCACCAGCTGCGACAGGCTGGAGGCCGACAGCCTCTGGTCCGCGCCGAGGCGTGCTTCGACCAGGTGCGCCAGCGCCAGGTCCATGTTGTCGCCGCCGAGCATCAGGTGGTTGCCCACGCCAATACGCGTCAACTGCGGCTGCCCGTCCTGCATTTCCACCCGGATCAGCGTAAGGTCGGTGGTGCCGCCACCGACGTCGCAGATCAGCACCAGGCGTGTCTGCGCGAGGTCGGTATCCAGCGTCTGGCGATGATGGAAGAGCCAGTCGTACAACGCGGCCTGCGGCTCTTCAAGCAGCCGCAGTGCGGGCAGCCCGGCCAGGCGCGCGGCCTCGAGCGTCAGCGCGCGCGCGCCTTCGTCGAACGAGGCGGGCACGGTAAGCACCACGTCCTGCTGCTCGAGCGGCGCGTCGGGAAAACGGTGGTTCCAGGCCGCGGCGACGTAGCCCAGGTAGCTCGCGCTGGCGACCACCGGCGAGATCTTGTCGGCATCGTCGGGCCCGCCCCACGGCAGGATGGGCGCGGTGCGGTCGACCGACGCATGCGACAGCCAGCTCTTGGCGCTGGCGACGAGCCGGCCGGGTACCTGTGCCCCCAGCGTTGTCGCCAGCCGCCCGAACACGGTCCGGCGCGCGGCGGCGCTGGCGGCGGTCTGCCAGGGCAGTTGCAGGTCATCGCCGCTGAGCTCGCCCGGCGCCGCGTGGTAGCGCACCGACGGCAGCAGCGGGCGCGCCGCGACTTCGCCGGGGCTGACCAGCTGGTCGATATCGAAGACGCGGATATCGTCCGACCCGGCCTTCGCGTAGGCGACAACCGTGTTGCTGGTGCCCAGGTCGATGCCGACGACGTACTGCTGCGCCGGCGCGGGCACTGCCTCAGGCATCGGCGCTGCCGCGCACGTCGAACTCGACCTTCCAGCGCTCGCCGTTGCCGCGTGGCACGGCTTCCAGCTCCAGCGTGCCGGCCTCCGTCACGCGCGCATGCAGCCTGACCGGCACCACTTCACCGGCGGTGCGGCCTTCGGCGGGCAGGGTCGCCTGGATTTCCTCCAGTTCCTGCAGTTCTTCCGGACCCCAGAAGTCGAGCAGGGTGCCGACCTGGTCCTGGCGGCGCACCGATGAGCCGAAGAAGCGGAAATGCACCGGCTCGCCCACCACCAGGCCGAATTCCTGCGGCGGCAGCGCGGCATCGGTGCCTTCTTCCATGCCGAACGGTGCCACGCACAGCGCCTGGATCGGCGGCTCGAAGCCGGGCACGGCCGGCATCGACGATTCCACCGCGACATAGTAGGAACGCGCGGTGCCGCCACGGATGCGCACGCCCTTGCCGCGCCGCACGTAGCCGTAGTAGGCCGCGCCGCGTGCCACGGCCAGGTCCAGCTCGGCGCCGCCCAGCAGCCGCGCGGGTGCGGCGCCTTCGCCGGCGAGCCAGCCGTTGAGGGTCTGCAGGATGCGCTCGACCAGCAGTTCCGACTTGAACACGCCGCCGTTGAACAGCACCGCGGTCGGATGCAAAAAGGTCGCGCCTTCGGGCTGCGCGCCCTGGAAGCCTTCCAGTTCGGCCAGCGCCGCCACCTGGCGGCCCAGGAACGCGGCCAGGTGGCGCGTGATGGCCGCATCCTGCGCGTAAGGCAGGCCAAGCTGCGTCAGGCCGGCGCGGGCGCGGCTGACCGGGCGGGCCGAGGCGTCGACCTGCGGGAAGAAGCCTTCCAGGATGGTCTGCGTCAGTTCCGCGCGGGTCAGGTCGGTGCGGATCGAGCCGCCGATCAGCTTCGAGCCGCGGCTCGGCACGACCAGCGGCACGGTATCGGTGGTGGGGTCGGTCAGCAGCGTTTCCTTGGCCGCGCGGCAGGCGTAGGTCAGCGCGCGCAGCTGCCACGGGTCGGCCTGCGTGCCTTGCGCGGCCAGCTTGCGCGCCACCACGTGGGCCAGCGCCAGGTCCATGTTATCGCCGCCGAGCAGGATATGGTCGCCCACGGCAACGCGGTGCAGCTCAAGGTTGCCGTCGCGCTCGACCACCGCGATCAGCGACAGGTCGGTGGTGCCGCCGCCGACGTCGACCACCAGGATGATGTCGCCGACCTTGACCTGCTTGCGCCACTGGCCGCCGCTTTTCTGGATCCAGCTGTACAGCGCGGCCTGCGGTTCTTCCAGCAGGGTCATGCGCGCATAGCCGGCCGCGGCTGCCGCTTCTGCGGTCAGTTCGCGCGCGGCGGGGTCGAACGATGCGGGGATCGTGACGGTGATGTCCTGCTCGCCGAACGGCGCGTCGGGATGGGCCTGGTCCCAGGCCTCGCGCAGGTGGTTCAGGTAGCGCACCGACGCCTCCAGCGGCGACACGCGCGACACTTCCGGCGGCGCGTCCGCCGGCAGGATCTGCGCGCGGCGGTCTACGCCGGGGTGGCACAGCCAGCTTTTCGCGCTCGACACCAGGCGGATCGGCGTGGCCGCGCCGCGGGTGCGCGCCATTTCGCCCACGGCGAAGTCGCGCTCGGCGGTCCACGGCAGCGCCAGGTCGCCGGGCGACAACTCGCTCGCGTGCGGCAGGTACAGGAAGGAGGGCAGCAGGTCCAGGTCTTCGACGGCGCCCGGCGCGGTCAGCTGCGTGATGGCCTGGACTTCCTGGCTGGTCTTCTCGCCATCGCTGGCGGCCAGGTCGACGTAGGACAGCGCGCTGTGGGTGGTGCCCAGGTCGATGCCGATGGCGTAGCGGGCTTCGCTCATAGCTCGACCTCGGCCGGGGCGATCACGGTGGCGTCATGGCGCTCGGCCACGCGCGGCAGGCGCACTTCGTCGACCTTCCAGCCGCGGTGGCTGATGCTGCCGTGGAACGGCGCGCTGCCGACCACGTTGCCGGTCAGGCGGATGGCGGTGGCGTCAAAGCCGTCGGCCACCGTCACGCGGCTGCCTTCGGCTTCCTCGCGCACCGGGCGGATGGTGAAGTGCTCGCGCAGCACCGCGCGGCAGCCGTCGTGCACCAGGCGGGCGGCGGCGCCGATTTCGGTGTCGGAATAGCGGGCGATGTCTTCCTCGACGAAGTCGACGAAGCGGGCGTCGCGCTGCAGCAGGCCCAGCAGCTGCAGTGCCGCCACCGGGCTGGCTTCCTTCAGCGTGGGGGCCTCGGGTGCCGCTGCCGGGACCGGTGCGGCGACGGGGGCCGGCGCTGCCGGCGCGGCGCTCTCGCCGTTGCGCAGCCGCTTGATGCCGGCCGCGAGCTGGCCGTCGCCGAGGATGGCGAAGAAGGTGCCCACGGCAAGCGAAACCCTGCCGAAGAAAGATAGGTTCGAGTCAGTCATGAAAAAGCTCCCGTGGCCCGTCGGGGCCACCCAGACCGGGATTTTGCCCTAACAAGTGTGTCAGCCGGCCAGTTTGCGGCGAAACGGCCACGGTTGCTTCCCATGCGCCGCCCGGAGCACGCCGGCCGGCCGGAGATCAGGCGTCCCGCAGATAGGTCATCAGCCGGTCGGCGCGGCTCGGGTGCTTGAGCTTCTTCATGGCCTTGCTTTCGATCTGGCGGATCCGTTCGCGCGTGACGTCGAACTGCTTGCCGACTTCTTCGAGCGTATGGTCGCTGGCCATGTCGATGCCGAAGCGCATGCGCAGCACCTTGGCTTCGCGCGGGGTCAGCTCGTCCAGCATCTCGCGCACGACCGCGCGCAGGCCCGCCTGCAGCGCGGCATCGGCCGGCGTGGCGTTGTCCGAGTCGGCGATCATGTCGCCCAGGCTGGTGTCGCCGTCCTCGCCCACCGGCGTTTCCATCGACACCGGCTCCTTGGCGATCTTCATGATCGAGCGGATCTTCTCTTCCGGCATGTCCATGCGCTCGGCCAGCACGGCCGGATCCGGCTCCTTGCCGGTCTGCTGCATGATCTCGCGCGACAGGCGGTTGAGCTTGTTGATCTGCTCGATCATGTGCACCGGCACGCGGATGGTCCGGGCCTGGTCGGCGATGGCGCGCGTGACGGCCTGGCGCACCCACCACGTCGCGTAGGTGGAGAATTTCCAGCCGCGGCGGTACTCGAACTTGTCCACCGCCTTCATCAGGCCGATATTGCCTTCCTGGATCAGGTCCAGGAACAGCAGGCCGCGGTTGGTGTACTTCTTGGCGATCGAGATCACCAGGCGCAGGTTGGCCTGCGTCATCTCGTGCTTGGCCTGGCGCATCTGGCGCTCGGCGGCCAGCATCTTGCGGTTGACCGACTTCAGCTCGGCCAGCGACAGCGTGGCGCGGGCCTGGATGTCGATCAGCTTCTGCTGGTGCGATTCCAGGTCGGGCAGGGCGCGCGCCACCGCGGCGCTGTACGGGCGGTTTTCCGCCGCCAGTTCCTGGCCCCAGGCGAGGTTGGTTTCGTTGCCCGGGAAACGGGCCACGACGTCCTCGCGCGGCATGCCGCAGCGCTCGACCAGCAACTGCAGCACCTGGCGCTCGACGGCGCGCACGGCATCGACCATCGACTGCACGTCGGCGCACAGGCGCTCGATGGTCTTGGCGGTGAAGCGGATCGTGCGCAGTTCTTCGCGCACCGTGTCCCGTGCGGCCAGGAAGGCCTGCGACTGGGTGCCGTCCGTCGCCTCTTCGCTGCGCATGACTTCGAATTGCGCGGCCACGCGCGCGAACCGCTTCAGGCATTCCTCGCGCAGCTGCGCCGAGTCGGTATCGGCACCGCCCTGCTGGGACGAGCCTTCGTCGGCATCGTCTTCGTCGCCGTCTTCGTCGTCGGCGCTGACGCTGGTGTCTTCGACCTCATCGTCGGCGGCGGGGGCCGCGGCGGCTTCCGCGCTGCTCTCGTCGCTCAGGCCGTCGACCAGGTCGTCGATCGCCATCTCGTTGGCGGACACGCGCTCGGACAGCTCCAGGATCGTGGCGATCGTCGACGGGCACGCCGAGACCGCGTGGATCATGTTGTTCAGGCCGTCCTCGATGCGCTTGGCCAGCTCCACTTCCTGCTTGCGCGTCAGCAGCGTGGCCGAGCTCATCTCGCGCATGTACATGCGCACCGGGTCGGTGGTGCGGCCGAATTCGGAGTCGACGGTGGACAGCGCCACCTCGGCCTCTTCCTCGGCCTGGTCGTCGGAGGCGACCACCGGGCCGTCGCTCAGCAGCAGCGTTTCGGCGTCCGGGGTCTGCTCGTAGATCTTCACGCCCATTTCGGCGAACGTGTTGACGATGCTTTCCATCGCCGCCGTATCGGCGAAATTCTCCGGCAGGTGGTCGCTGATGTCGGCGTGGGTCAGGTACCCGCGCTGCTTGCCCAGCTGGATCAGGGCGCGCAATTGCTGGCTACGCGCGGCAGCCTCGGCCGAGGGATCGAGCTGTGCCGCAGACCCGCCGGGGGTCTGGCCTAGGCCCTTGATCGCTCCTGCATCTCGTGATTTGGCTGCCGTACGTTGTGCGCCGCTTGTCATTGACTGCTTTTTCCTTCGTGAATGGCAATTCGACGGCAGCGCGCACGCTTCGCGTGCTTCGGGTCCTGCTGTCGAGGCTAATGAGGGGGTTCGCTATGGCGAGGGGCCGCAACTAGGGGCGCGCCATGGCCTTCGAATCGGGGTCCGGTATTGTACAGCCATTGGTGCGTCGCAGCACCTTGCAGTCGCAAGGAAGGGACTGTTGACTTGCCGGAACGGCGTATTCGGTGTATGCGCCGGCCCGTTTTTCGGGTGCCCAGAAAGCCATGAGAGGGCAACATGCGACACATTGATGTCGGCTCCGGAGGCAGATTGCGCTTATAGCTTAGGCGACCCGGCTAAAATCAGGCACGCGGCACGGTTGGTTGCCGCGTCGAAAAAGGCCCCCGAATGCGCATGAACTCCAGAACGATCACGATGGTGCTGCTGCTGGCCGCATGCAGTGTCCCGGCCTACGCGAGCCTGGCGTCGGACGCGCGCGCGTTCAAGCACAGCGTCAAGGCGGCGGGCAAGCAAGGCGGCCACGCGGTGCGCGATGCGGCGCATGCCGTCGGCCGCGGCGCCAAGGAAGCCGGCCATGCCGTCGGCGCTGCGACGAAGCAGGGCTGGCATGCGACGAAAAATGCAGTCAAGGGCAACGACTAGCCAGTGCAGCCCACTCGCCAACGGCCGGACATCAATGCCGGGCCTGCCCAGGCCTGGCTGAGCTTCAGTGCGCCTGTGGCCGCCGCCCGGGCCGCGGGCCGCCCCGTGGTCGCGCTCGAATCGACCATCATCGCGCACGGCATGCCGTACCCCGATAACGTGCGCACCGCCCGCGAGGTGGAGGCGCTGATCCGTCGCCTCGGCGCCGAGCCGGCGACGATCGCGGTGATCGGCGGGCGCATCCGCATCGGCCTGTCCGACGACGAACTGGAACTGCTGGGCCGCTCCGGGCAGGCCCACAAGGTCAGCCGGCGCGACCTGCCGGCGGTGCTGGCCAGCGGCGAGCTGGGCGCCACCACCGTGGCGGGGACGATGATCTGTGCCGCGCTGGCGGGCATCGAGGTGTTCGTCACCGGCGGCATCGGCGGCGTGCACCGCGGCGCGCAGGAAACCTTCGACATTTCGGCCGACCTGCAGGAACTGGCCAGGACCTCGGTGGCGGTGGTCTGCGCCGGCGCGAAATCGGTGCTGGATATCGGCCTGACGCTGGAATACCTGGAGACGCATGGCGTGCCGGTGCTCAGCTGCGGGCAGGACAACGTGGCGGCGTTCTACAAGCGCGACAGCGGCTTCCGCGCGGACTACCGGCTCGACGAGCCGTCGCAGCAGGCGCGCTTTATCCGCGCCAAGTGGGATCTTGGCCTGGCAGGCGGCGTGGTGCTGAGCACGCCGGTGCCTGAAGCGGCGGCCATGCCCTCCGCGGAGATCGATGCCCTGACCACGCAGGCGCTGGCCGAAGCCGCCGCGCAAGGCATCACCGGCAAGGCCGTGACGCCGTTCCTGCTGGCCCGCATCAAGGCGCTGACCGGCGGCCGCAGCCTGGCGACCAATATCGCGCTCGTGAAGCACAACGCCGAGGTGGGAGCGCGGCTGGCGCTAGCGCTGGCGGTCACCGGATCGGTGGCCAGCTCAGGCAACCCGCCGGTCACGCCATGACCGCCAATGCCCCCGCACCGCTGAATTCCGACGACCTGGCCTGCTTTGTCTGTGTGGCCGGCACGGGCAGCATTTCGCGCGCGCGCTGCGATGCGTCGAATACCGTGTCGATGCGGCTGGTGGAGAACGGCTGCGCTGCGCCAGGCTGGTGGAGCCGGTGGTGACGCGGCAGGTGGCGCTGGCTACCGCGCGCAACCGGCCGCCGGTGCCGGAGCTGTGGGACATCATGCAGACCGTGCGCCAGTCGGTGCGCAATACCGTGATGTCGGGCGCGTGGCCGGGCGCCCGGCTGGTTTGATCACCGCATCGCGCCCGCTACCTCAGTCGGCGAATCGGTCCCGCAGTGCCTGAGTGGCCTGGCGCAGCAGCACGTGGTCCAGGCCCACCGCGACGAAGCTGGCGCCCATGTCAAGGTAGCGGCGCGCGTCGGCCTCGGCCGGTGTCAGCGTGCCGACGGCCTTGCCGGCCTGCCGCGCGGCCCGGAAGATGCGCTCGACTTCGGCCTGCACCTCTGGGTGGTTGGGATTGCCGAGGCGGTCACCGGGCTGGCCAGCGAGCACCAGCAGCCGATCTGGCGCTGCTGGCCGAGCACGGCGGCACGGAAGGTGTTGGGCAGCGGCGAATACGGAGTGCGGGGTTGGTTAGCCGGGGGCATGCGGTCTGCTTCCTTTTGGTCGGGGGTGTGAAGTCGTGCTCAGCGCGCCAGCCGCGACAGCGGCCCGGGCGAAGCGCCGCGGACCAACTGCACGCGCGCGGCGGCGTCGTCAAGCTGGGCCAGCGTGCCGCTGTCCACCGGGATGGCTTCGGCACGCTCGCGCCGGCGATGCCGTTCGGGCTCGCCGGGCAGGGCGATGCCGGCCTGGCCGGCCTGCCGCCGCGACGAGCGGACCCAGTCGGCAAAGGCCTGGACCTCGCCGCCGAAGCTGGTGCTGGTGCCGAGCCGCTGCGGGTCGAACACGATCGCCAGCATGTTGTTCCATACCGCGTGGCGGTGCGTCAGGGTCTCGGGCCGGATGGTGAGGCCGCCGGTCACCGCGGCACCCAGCAGTTCGCACATCACCGCCAGCACATAGCCCTTGTGCTCGCCGAACGCCTGCAGCGCGCCCTGCGCGGCGCCGTCGGCGGGGAACATCACGTCTGGCCGAGTGGTCGGCGCGCCGTCCGCATCGATCAGGCAGCCGGCGGGCACCTCGATCCCCTTGTTGTGGGCCACGCGCACCTTGCCGAGCGCGATCGCGCTGGTGGCAAAGTCGAGCACCAGCGGCTCCGCGCCCGCCACCGGCAAGCCGATCGTGAAGGGATTGGTGCCGAAGCGCGCTTCGCTGCCGCCGTGCGGGGCGACGATGGGCTTGGACAGCACGTTGACAAAGTGGATCGAGATCATGCCGGCCGCGCATGCCTGCTCGGCCCAGTGCCCGACGCGCCCCAGGTGGTGCGACTGGCGCAGTCCCATCACGCAGACGCCATGCTCCCTGGCCCGGCCGATCGCCAGCGCCATGGCTTCCTCGGTCACCGCCTGGCCCATGCCGCGGTTGCCGTCCAGGCTCAGCATGCTGCCGCCGTCGTGCAGCACGCTGACGTTGCGGTTGAGCTGCAGCTCGTCGGCCTGCCACGACAGCACGTACTTGGGGATCATGCCGACGCCGTGCGAATCGTGCCCGCTCTGGTTAGCGCCGACCAGGTGGTCAGCGGTCAGGCGCGCCTCGCGCGCATCGGAGCCGGCAGCGAGCCAGAGATCGGTGACCCATTGGTGCAGGGCAGGCGTGGAAATATGGTGTTCGCTCATGTCTGTCTCGAATCGTTCTTGGATGGCGCGCCTTCGGGGAGGCGAGGCGCGGGCCCGGCGAGCGCACATTCTGGCAGCAATCTACCTGCCGGCGGTTGCCCGGGCCTTGCAATCGCCCTGCGCCTGCACGGCGCCGACCGCATCTTCTGCGTGCCGGGCGAGAGCTTCCTCGACGTGCTGGACGCACTGCACGACGAGCCCGCCATCGATCTGGTGGTTTGCAAGCATGAGGGCGCCGCCGCCAACATGGCCGAGGCGGACGGCAAGCTGACCGGCCGCCCGGGCATCTGCTTCGTGACGCGCGGGCCGGGTGCCACCCATGCCAGCATCGGCGTGCATATCGCGGCGCAGGATTCGACGCCGATGATCCTGTTCGTCGGCCAGATCGCGCGTGGGCACATGGGGCGCGAGGCGTTCCAGGAAGTGGACTACACCGCCATGTTCGGCGGCATGGCCAAGTGGGTGGCGCAGATCGACGATCCCGAGCGCATCCCGGAACTGGTCGCGCGGGCGTTCCAGTGCGCGACCTCGGGCCCGCCCGGACCGGTGGTGCTGGCATTGCTCGAAGACATGCTCGACGGCCTGTGCGAATGCGCCGATGCCGCGACGTACCGGCGTTGCTCACGCCGCCGCGGCCGCGCCAGCGGCTGGTGCATGTGCATGCCGACAGCGCCGAGCTGGGGCGCGTCTACCAGGCGGAACTGGCGATCGAGGCAGGTATCGGGCAGGGGGCGCGCATGCTGGCTGCGCTGGACGTGCCTTCGTCCCTGCGCTGGGCGGACTGGACCCGCGCCGCGTCGATGCCTCGACGGCAGGGCATGTTGGCTGTCAGCAGGCGTGGTACTTTGCGCCAGCCGCTGCGCAGGCAGCAGCGGCCGATATCAATCAAGCCGAAGTATTCCGGACGTTCTCGGGCGTTTCCGGCTGTCCGGCCGGCAGCACCGGTTTGTCGATACGTGCAACAGGCGGCACGGCGTCTGTGGACGGCATGGCGCGGGAGCAATCAATACGCTGGATGATGTCGCCGTTCTTGTCATGCACATAGAGCATCGCCTGTCGCTCCACGGCGAGCGAGGTGGCGAGGGCGATGGCGCTGGTCATGTCGAGGCCGACCTGGAGGCGTCCTTCCCCCTCGGCCGCGATTGCCCAGTGCCCATCGAAAACAACATGCACATTGCAGTTCTGAACCGGCATTGGCTGCTTCCTCCGTGGCGGGGCCAGAGGGACCCCACAAACATTGTAGACACTAGCATGGGACTGCCCCGAACGGGTGCGCCCGGAACGCGCGAGATACGTACAGCCAGGTACTGATTCCAGCGTCTCTATGCCAGGCCAGTTGCTCGCAAGTCCCGTACCCGGCCGCGCTCGAACAGCCATCGCGCGGTTGGCCTTGCCTAACACTGCTCCGGGAACGAGAGCAGCAGGGGAATTTGAAAAAATTGCATGAACTGTCCGGGCACGTGTAGCGATTGCGCCGCGACCGCCCGCAGTGTCCAGCGCCGGAATGTTCGTGCCGCCTGTGCCGCAAGAAGCATACGCAAGCCACCGGTGGCACCACTTCATCGCCACCCCCAGCATGCACTTTGCCGTTCCGCCGTTGCCGTCCTACAAATGGAGAATGGGCCGGAAAGGCATCGGGCCGCACTTGTCGAGGAGACATATCATGTGCCGCTGGCTGGCGTACTCGGGCAGGTCCGTTCCGCTGGAAGCGGTGCTGTTCCAGCCGGAACACTCGTTGATCGACCAGAGCCTGAATTCAAGGCTCGGCCATACCACTACCAATGGCGACGGCTTCGGCGTGGGCTGGTACGGCAGGCATTCCGAGGTGCCGTTCCGCTACCGCTGCCTGCATCCGGCATGGAGCGACACCAACCTGCGCGAGACCGCGCGCGCGGTGCGGGCGCCGCTGTTCGTGGCCCATGTGCGCGCGGCCACGGGCACGCCTACGCAGGAGACCAACTGCCATCCGTTCCGCTTCGGCCGCTGGCTGTTCGTGCATAACGGGCTGATTCGCGAATATCCGCTGCTGCGGCGCGACCTGATGATGGCCGTGGCGCCGCACCTGTTCCGCTGGATCGAGGGATCGACCGACTCGGAGGTGATGTTCTTCCTCGCGCTGACCTTTGGGCTGGAGCGCGACCCCCGTGGCGCGCTGGAGCAGATGGCGGGGCTGATCGAGGAGGTCGGCCATCGCTACGACGTGCAGTTTCCGCTCAACATGACGGTGTGCGTCACGGATGGCCAGCAGGTCGTGGCGGTGCGCTATTCGAGCGAGACGGCGTCGCGCTCGCTGTTCCACAGCACCTCGTTCCGGCAGCTGCGCGAGCTGTATCCGCAGGACCCGCGCATCATCGCCGCCGGCGACGATGCGTTCCTGGTGTTGTCGGAGCCGCTGATCGATGTGCAGGGGGTTTGGGAGGAGATCCCGGAAGCCACCATCCTGGTAGCCCGCAATGGCGAGATCGAGCACAAGCGCTTCGTGCCGCGGCTGCCCGAGGTGTCGGCGTAGTCCTCGAAAACGCGCTCGAAAACGCGCCTCGAAAAACGCGCCTCGCAAGGAGGCGCTGGCGCGCTGGTCAGGCGGGCTTGTCGGCTTGCGACGGTTCCGTCGCCGGCGCTGGCTGTTCCTGCTGAGCTTGTGCAGCCTGGGCTGTTTGCTGGGCCTGCTGAGCTTCCTGTGCCGGCTGCTTCGATTGCGGCCGGGCGGCACGGCTGCGCTGCAGCTGGCGCGCGCGCCGGGCATCGGCCTCGGTGACCTGTCCGGCGGGCTCGCCGGCAAGGTCCATGCGCGCGGCGCCTTCCACCATGCCGTTCCAGTAGCGTGCGCCGCGGCACCACGTGCGGATCGCATCGCGCAGCTCGGCCTCGGTCAGCTTCAGTTCCGGCGCGTGCTGCACCAGGTCCTGGAAGATGCCGACCTTGAGCGGCACTTTCGGGGCCGGGCTCTTCGGGAAGACGGCGGGGAAGCGCTTTTGCAGCCTGGAGATGGCGAGGATCACCGGATCGACCGGCTTTTCAGGCGTGGCCGGAGCGGCATCGCGCGGGCGCGACGGCTTGTTGCCCTTGGCGCCCCGGGTGCCAGCAGTACGCCTGGCGTCCTTGGTGCCACTCGTACCATTCGCACTCTTGGTGCCGTTGCTGCCGTTGTTGCCCTTGGTTCGCTTGGCAGACTCGGCCGCCTTTTCGGCCTTTGCCTGTTGCACGAGTTTTGCCTTCAGCGCGGCCAGTTGTTCGAAGCCCATTGTGTCAACACATATAAACGTGGCGGCATTGTATCAGGGTGCCGTCTTGCAAGCCGGCTCAGCGCTCGCGCGACAGGTTTTCCAGCCACAGGCTCATCAGTCCGGCCCGGCCCCTGACGCCGAATTTGCGGAAGATCGTGGTCACGTAGGAATGGGTGGTGGAGACGGCGAGGCCGAGGCGGTGGGCGATCTGCTTTTCGGAAGCGTCGGTCAGCAGCAGCTGCAGGACCTTCCGCTCATGGAGCGCGAGCGGCACCGGGGAAAGCTCCAGCCCCAGCTCGACCATGCTTTTCTTTCTCAATGCCGTGACATCGCGCGCGACGCCGACGCGCATCCGTTCCGATTGCAGCCACCCGGCCGACCACATGATATGGACCTCGTTGCCGTCCTTGTGCCGGTAGCGGTTCTCGAAGCCGATCCGCTTCTTGCCGGCCATGACTTCCTTGGATTCGATGATGGTGCGGTCGCGGTCGTTTTGCACCACCAGGTCGATGATGGACTGGCCGGTGATTTCCTTTGGCGTGTAGCCGAGGATGCCCTCGCAGGCCGCGCTGACGTACTGGATGCGGCCGCTGGTGTCGACCAGGAACATGGCATCGAGCATGTGATCCGCGAATTCGGAGCCTTCCTTTCCGATCTCGTTCCCCATGGCAGTCCGGAAAAAATATGGCAGCTGCTGCGCTGCGCCGACCCGCGTGCCGCCGGGTTCCCATGCAGCTGAAGCCTAGACGACGCCTGCGCACCTGTAAATAGCGCCAAAGGGGCAGGAATCAGCCAGGCAAGGGGCGGGAAGGCAACAGCAGGGCGCTTCAGCGCCCCTTGAACACCGGATGCCGCGCGCACACCGACAACACGATGCGCTCGGACTGCGTCAGGTAATCGTTCAGCGCCACCGCGCATTCGGCCAGCTTGCCCGCCTCGAACAGTTCCAGGATGTGCTGGTTCATTTCGACGTAAGGGCCGTGCAGGAATTCCGGGTCATGCAGCATGCCGAACGCCAGGCGCAGCTCGGCGAGCAGGTGCGAGAACATCACGTTCAGGCGCTCGCTGTCGGCCAGTTCCACGATCGCCATGTGGAATTCCATATTGGCGGTGCCCGCGCCCTGCCAGTCGCCGCTGTCGCGGCAGCGCAGCCCCGCCTCCACCGCTGCGCGCAGGTGCTTGCGGGCCGGATGGCTGGGATAGGCCTGGGCAATGGCCTGGCATTCGATCAGCCGGCGCACGCGATAGATGTCGATGATCGACGCAATGCTGGGAATCGCCACCGACACGCCGCGGTTGGGCTCGTGCTTGAGCAGGCCTTCCTTGGTCAGCACGCGGAAGGTCTCGCGCAGCGTGTTGCGGGATATCTGCAGGCTTTCGCTCAGCGCCGCTTCCGACAGGCGCTGCCCCGGCTCGAACTCGCCATGCACGATGCGCTGGCGGATCTGTTCTGTGACCCGTTCGGCCAGATTCTTGACGTCAGGTGTTGAGGACATGGTGGCTGGATCGGGCACCGGCTCATTCCGGTGCGCACGTGACGGGATGTTAACGCACTTTGTTCAACAATTTGCACGGAATTGGTGCGGGCGATGGCCCTACGGTGCCTTAGGTGTATACCATGATCGATCAACGCCAAAGATTGTTCAACAATACTAGTGCGGTGGTTGAGTGATACGTGCCGATAGGTCAACATGGCATGCGATTTGCTAAACAACGCCGATGAAAACGGAATCGTCGCCAAGTCAGTGCGGCGAGCTTTTTCCCACGCTTTGTCCTTGTCCTAGTGAGCGCAACCATGTGGCTTAAAGAAACTACCGCAGAGGAGCGCAAGACGCTCTTTGCCGCCTTCGTCGGCTATGGCGTCGATGCCTTCGATTACATGATCTACACCTTCATGATCCCCACGTTCATTCTCGTGTGGGGCATGACCAAGGCCGAAGCCGGCTATATCGCGACCGGCGCGCTGATCAGCTCGGCCGTCGGCGGCTGGCTGGCCGGCATCCTGGCGGACAAGTACGGCCGCGTGCGGATCCTGCAGCTGACCGTGCTCTGGTTCAGCTTCTTCACCTTCCTGAGCGGCTTCACCAATTCTCCCGAGCAGCTGTTCGTCACGCGCATGCTGCAGGGCCTGGGCTTCGGCGGCGAATGGTCGGTCGGCTCGGTGCTGATCGCCGAGATGATCCGCGCCCGCCACCGCGGCAAGGCCGTGGGCCTGGTGCAGAGCAGCTGGGCGGTCGGCTGGGGGCTTTCGGCGGTCGCGTTCTGGGCGGTCTATGCCCTGGTCGAGCAGCAATACGCCTGGCGCGTGCTGTTCTGGATCGGCGTGCTGCCCGCGATCTTCATCCTCTACATCCGCCGCAATATCAGCGAGCCCAAGGTGTATCGCGAAACCCAGGCCAAGCTGGCCCGCACCGGTGAAAGCAACAACTTCATGCTGATCTTCAAGCCGGGCGTGCTGCGCGTCACCGTGCTGGCCAGCCTGCTGGCGACCGGCATGCAGGGTGCCTACTATTCGGTGACCACCTGGCTGCCCACCTACCTGAAGATGGAGCGCAACCTGTCCGTGCTCAACACCAGCGGCTACCTGATGGTGCTGATCGCTGGCTCGTTCGCCGGCTACCTGACCAGCGCCTGGCTGTCCGACCACCTGGGTCGCCGCCGCTGCTTCATGCTGTTCGCGGTAAGCGCGGCCATCCTGGTGGTCTGCTACACGCAGCTGCCCATCACCGACGCGGCGATGCTGCTGCTGGGCTTCCCGTTCGGCTTCTTCCTGTCGGGCATCTTCTCGGGCATGGGGGCTTACCTGACCGAGCTGTATCCCAGCCATATCCGCGGTTCGGGGCAGGGCTTCTGCTACAACTTCGGCCGCGCGGTCGGCTCGATCTGCCCGGCCCTGATCGGGCACCTGAGCGCAAAGATGTCGCTGGGCGTGGCGATCGGTTACATGGCCGCCGGCGCCTACGCACTGGTGGTGGTCGCGTGCCTGATGCTGCCGGAGACCCGTGGCCGCGAACTGCTCGGCGAGGCCGAGGCCGCGCACTGAAGCACCGCAGCACTGAAGTCCTGAAGTCCTGAAGCACCGAATCACACTATGCAAATCGATCTGAACAGCGACCTCGGCGAGAGCTTCGGCGCCTGGAGCATGGGCAACGATGCCGCCATGCTGGATATCGTCAGCAGCGCCAACGTGGCCTGCGGCTTCCATGCCGGCGATCCGGCAGGCATCCTGCAGACGCTGAAGGCCGCGTCGGAGCGCGGTGTCGCCGTGGGCGCGCACGTGTCGTATCCCGACCTGCAGGGCTTCGGCCGCCGCAACATGGACGTGGCCAGCGCCGACCTGGTGGCCGACGTGATCTACCAGATCAGCGCGCTGTCGGGCATGGCCGCCACCGTCGGCACCACGGTGCGCTACGTCAAGCCGCACGGCGCGCTCTACAACACCATCGCCAGCGATGAACGGCAGGCGCGCGACGTGATCGCCGCGATCCGCGCGGTGAACCCGGAACTGGCGCTGGTGGCGCTGGCCGGCTCGCCGCTGGTGGGCTGGGCGCGCGAGGCCGGCCTGCGCGTGATCGCCGAAGCGTTCGCCGACCGCGCCTACACGCCGCAGGGCACGCTGGTGTCGCGCCGCGAGAAGGGTGCGGTGCTGCACGATGCCGCCGACGTGGCGCAGCGCATGCTGCGCCTGGTGCGCGAAGGCACGGTGCTCGCGATCGACGGCAGCGTGGCGCGCGTGGAAGCGCAATCGATCTGCGTGCATGGCGACAGCGACGGCGCGCTCGAGATGGCGCGCGCCGTGCGCGCCGTGCTGGAGCGCGACGGCATCGCGGTTCGCGCCTTCGCCTGAGCCGCCCGGCACTGAACACACCGGAGAAACACCCATGCAAGCATCCGCACTGGAACGCGCCCGCATCGCCGCGGTGAATGCCGCCCGCGAAGCGCGCGCGAGCTATCGCGCCGGCACCGTGCAGCCGACCGCCGGCATCGCGCCGGGCATGACGCAGGCCAACATGATCGCCTTGCCGCGCGACTGGGCCTGGGATTTCCTGCTGTACGCGCAGCGCAATCCCAAGGCCTGCCCCGTGCTCGACGTGATCGAGGCGGGCGCGCACCAGACCCTGCTGGCCGAAGGCGCGGACGTGCGCACCGACATCCCGCTGTACCGCGTCTGGCGCAACGGCAAGCTGGCGGAAGAGGTGGCCGATGCCACGCCGCTGTGGTCCGAGCATCCGGACCTGGTCACCTTCCTGATCGGCTGCAGCTTCACCTTCGAGACGCCGCTGCAAGAGGCCGGCATCGAGGTGCGCCATATCGCCGACGGCTCCAACGTGCCGATGTACCGCACCAGCCGCCAGTGCCGTCCCGCCGGCCGCCTGCATGGCGAGCTGGTGGTGTCGATGCGGCCCATCCCCGCGCACCGCGTTGCCGATGCCGTCTCCATCAGCGGGCGTTTCCCGTCGGTGCACGGCGCGCCGGTCCACGTGGGCGACCCGGCAGCGCTGGGCATCGCCGATATCGGCAAGCCTGACTTCGGCGACGCCGTGCGCATCGAACCGGGCGAGATCCCCGTGTTCTGGGCCTGCGGCGTGACGCCCCAGGCGGCCGTGATGGCGTCTGGCGTGCCGTTCGCCGTGACCCACGCGCCGGGCCATATGTTCATCACCGACGTGCCGGACAGCACGTACCACGTCTGAGACCACCGGGTCTTCTGCGGAGCTAGTCTTGCGTTTCCTGCCCGTCACCTCGAATGCCCTGCTGGTAGAGCTGGCCGACCTCGGCCAGACACTGGCCCTGCTGGCCTCGCTGCAGCGCGATCCGCTGCCTGGCGTGGCCGAGCTGGTGCCCGCCGCGCGCACCATCCTCGTTTATTTTCGCCCGTCGGCGACCAGCGCCGCCGCGCTGGTGCGGGCCATTGCCGCGCGCGACCTGTCGCAGCGCGTCGAGCGCAGCGACATCCTGGTCGAGATCCCCGTGCGCTATGACGGCGAGGACCTGGCCGAGGTCGCGCAGCTGCTGGGCATCACGCCGGAGGAAGTGGTGCGACGCCACACCGGCAGCGAATACACCGTGGCCTTTACCGGGTTTGCCCCGGGCTTTGCCTACCTCAGCGGCGGCCATCCCAGCTTTGACGTGCCGCGCCGCAGTACGCCGCGCACGCGCATTCCCGCCGGCGCCGTCGGCCTGGCGGGCACCTTCAGCGGCGTATATCCGCAGGCCAGCCCCGGCGGCTGGCAGATCATCGGCGTGACGCCGGTGCCGATGTGGGACCTGGATCGCGACCAGCCCGCGCTGCTGCAGCCCGGCTATCGCGTGCGTTTTGTCGATGTCGCGAGGCTCAATGGCGTGGCGCATGCCGCCGGCAGCGTTGCCGTGGCGCCGGCGCGCCAGCCCGTGCAGTCCGATAGCGCGCCAGCAGCCGCGTCGTTGAAGGTGAAGGGCACCGGCCTGCAGACCGTGTTCCAGGACCTGGGCCGGCACGGCCAGGCGGGGCAGGGCGTCTCGGCCTCGGGCGCGATGGACCAGGCGGCGCTCAAGGCCGCCAACCGGCTGGTGGGCAACCGCAGCGATGCCGCGGCGCTCGAGACCATCGGCGCGGGCCTGCAGCTGCAGAGCGTGGGCGAGAGCGTGCTGGCCGTCACCGGCGCCGATGCGCCGCTGACGGTGCGCACCGCCGACGGCAGGCAATGGGAGGTCCCGAACCACCAGGCGGTGGCGCTTGCCGATGGCGACACGCTGGCCATCGGCCAGCCGCTGGCCGGCGCGCGCTGCTACGTCGCCGCGCGTGGCGGTTATGCGGTGGCGCCGGTGCTGGGCAGCTGCGCCACCGACACGCTGGCCAGGGTCGGCCCCGCGCCGCTGGCGGTGGGCGATGTGATCGACCTGCGCCAGGCTCCGGCTGGTGCCATCGTCGGCGCACCCGAAATGCCCGCGGAGAACCTGCCCACGGTCGAGCAGGAAGTCGTGCTGGACGTGGTGCTCGGGCCCCGCACCGACTGGTTCACCACCGAATCCGTACAACGGCTGGCCGCGCAGCGCTGGCAGGTCACGCCGCAATCCAACCGCGTGGGCCTGCGCCTGGCCGGCGAAGTGGCGCTGGAGCGCGCCATCGCCGGCGAGCTGCCCAGCGAAGGCACCGCGCTCGGGGCGCTGCAGGTGCCGCCGAGCGGCCAGCCCGTATTGTTCCTGGCCGACCATCCGCTGACCGGCGGCTATCCCGTGATCGGTGCCGTGGCGCCTTATCACCTCGACCGCGCCGGACAAATCCCGGTCGGTGCCTGGCTGCGCTTCAATCCCGTCGGCGCCTTCGAAGAACTGCAACCGTAACTGCCATGAAGAAAGTCCTGATTGCCAACCGTGGCGAGATCGCCGTTCGCATCATCCGCGCCTGCGCCGACTATGGCGTGGCCTCCGTCGCAGTCTATGCCAACGCCGATATCGACGCGATCCACGCGCGCCTGGCCGACGAAGCCTACGGCCTCGACGGCGACCGCCCGGCGGACACCTACCTGAATATCCCCAAGCTGCTCGAGATCGCGCGCCGCAGCGGCGCCGACGCGGTGCACCCCGGCTATGGCTTCCTGTCGGAAAGCGAAGCCTTCGCCCGCGCGGTGATCGATGCCGGCCTGACCTGGATCGGCCCGTCGCCGGAAACCATCGCCCGGCTGGGCGACAAGGTGGAAGCGCGCAAGATCGCGCTGCAGGTAGGCGCGCCGCTGGTGGCCGGCACGCCCGACCCGGTGACCGACGCCAACGAAGTGCTGGCCTTTGCCGAGCGGCATGGCCTGCCCATCATCATCAAGGCGGCGTTCGGCGGCGGCGGCCGCGGCATGAAGATCGCCTGGCGCATGGATGAGGTCGAAGAGCTGTACGCGTCGGCCGTGCGCGAAGCGGTCACGGCCTTTGGCCGTGGCGAATGCTTCGTCGAGCAGTTCCTGGACAAGCCGCGCCATATCGAAGCGCAGGTGCTGGCGGACAAGCACGGCAACGTGGTGGTGCTCGGCACGCGCGACTGCTCGCTGCAGCGGCGCAACCAGAAGCTGGTGGAAGAGGCGCCGGCGCCGTTCCTGAGCGACGAACAGCGCGCCCGCATCCACGCCGCCGCGCGCGATATCTGCGCCGCCGCGGGCTACACCAGCGCCGGCACCGTCGAATTCCTGCTCAGTACCGGCGGCGCGATCTCGTTCCTGGAGGTCAACACCCGCCTGCAGGTCGAGCACCCGGTGACCGAGCAGACCACCGGCGTCGACCTGGTGGTCGAGCAACTGCGCGTGGCCGACGGCCTGCCGCTGTCGATCACCGAGACGCCGGCGCCGCTGGGCCATTCGATCGAATTCCGCATCAATGCCGAAGACGTCGGCCGCGGTTTCCTGCCGACGCCGGGCCCGGTGCAGCGTTTCGAGGCCCCGTCCGGCCCGGGCGTGCGCGTCGATTCCGGCGTGCAGACCGGCTCGGTGGTGCCCGGCACCTTCGACTCGCTGATGGCCAAGCTGATCGTGACCGGCGCCACGCGCGAGCAGGCGCTGGCGCGTGCGCGCCGCGCGCTGCGCGAGTTCCGGATCGAGGGCGTGGCCTCGGTGCTGCCGTTCCATCGTGCTGTGATCGATCACGCCGATTTCCTTGGCGCCGACGGCTTCAAGGTCCATACGCGCTGGATCGAGTCCGACTTCACCGAGCCGCTGGCCGCCGCCGTGCGCGCCGAGCCGCAGCCGGACGGCAGCCTGCTGCGCACCGCGATCGAGATCGACGGCCGCCGCATGGTGCTGGGGCTGCCGGCGCAGCTGCTGCGCGGCCTGGCCGAAGCGCCGGGGCAGGGCAGTGCGGCCGCCGCCGCGCCAGCTGCCACCACCAACGCCGCCGACCTGCCTTCGCCGATCGCCGGCACGGTGCAGGCCTGGAAGGTCAACGTGGGTGACGAGGTCAGCGAAGGCGACCTGATCGCCGTGATGGAAGCGATGAAGATGGAGATGCAGGTCCACGCCCATCGCAGCGGCCGTGTTGCATGGCAGGCTGAGACGGGCGTGTTCCTGGCAGCGGGCGCACCGCTGGCCAGCGTGGAGTAAGTGCGCCCGGGGCGCCGGCTATTTGTCGGCGCCGCCCATCTTGCGCAGCCCCTTGAACACGAACGGCGCCGCCAGCGCGGCGGCGGCCAGCGCCACCGGATGCCTGGGCATGAAGGGATGCGGATGCGATGGCGTGAAGCCGAACCCTTCCAGCGCGCGCGCCGTGGAGATCCAGCTCCAGCACGGTGGTGTAGCGTGGCTGCGCGGCGTCGCCGAACCACAGGCCGACGCGGCGCGAATACGCTTCGACCAGCGCGATCGCGGCCTCGTCGCGGCCCCCTAACCCGCAAGCGGAAGAGGGAGCACACAATCAGCAGGTTCGTGCCACCGCAGTGTGCAAAGGGCGCCGGCCTAGCCAGCCGCGGCCCGCTGCACGCCCGGCCGCCGGTCCTCGACCACGAACGCCGCCTGCGTGCCGACCGCGCTGTCCGCGCGCGTCACGTCTTCCACGGCGCGCAGCGTGGCGGCCCAGCGTGCGGGCGTGGCCTCGACCACGGTGTAGCCGCCCTGGTCCGGCCGCGCATGCACGATATGCGGATTCCGGGCCACGATACTGGCGACACTCTGCATGCTGCTGCCGGAGGCCGAGGCGATGGAGGTCGTGCAGAACTCGCTGGCGATCACGCGGGATGACGGGTTGCCGAAGTCGGCCAGCACATTGCAGGCGTAGTGCTGGTGGATATCGCCGCCGATGAACACGGTATTGCGCGGCGCCGCCGCCGCCGCGATGCTGTCGAGCAGGCGCTGGCGCGCGGCGGGATAGCCGTCCCAGGTATCGCTGTGGAAGGCTTCTTCCGGCGGCGCCTTGTAGTTGCGCCGCGAGAAGATGGTCTGCTGCGCGATCGCGCTCCAGCGTGTCTGGTCGCGCTGGTCCTGCGCCAGTCCCTGTGCCAGCCATTGTTCCTGCGCGCTGCCCAGCATGGTGCGGCGCGGGTCGTAGAGCGCGCTGCATTCGCCGGGGGACACCGAACCCCTGGCGGGCTGGCCGGGTTCGCGGCAGGGCTGGATATCGCGATACTGGCGGTCGTCCAGCACATGGAAATCGACCAGCCGGCCCCAGCGGTGGCGCGCGTGGATGCTCAGCGCATCCGGCGTGCCAAGGCCCGCCGTGCCATGCACCAGCGAGCTCGCGCGGATCGGCATGTTTTCATAGAACGCCTGGTAGCCGGCCGTGCGCCTTGCGAGAAACGCGGCCGCCGGCTCGCTGCCCGCGCGTCCCGCATAGTCGTTCTGCACTTCATGGTCGTCCCAGGTAACCAGCCAGGGGCACGCGGCGTGCATGGCCTGCAGCAGCGGGTCGCTCTTGTACAGCGCGTAGCGGTCGCGGAAGTCCTGCAGGCTGGTCGCTGTGGGCAGGCTATGCGTGCGCGGCAGGTGCGCGCGCGCGCGGGCCGGGACCGCGGCCTCATAGATGTAGTCACCCAGGAAGACCACCAGGTCCAGGTTTTCCTGCCGCATCTGCCGGTACGCGGCGTAGTGGCCTTGCTCCCAGCGCTGGCAGGAAGCAAAGGCAAAGCGCACGCGCGGGGCCAGCGTATCGGCCGCCGGCGCGGTGCGGGTGCGGGCCGGGGCGGTGGCTGCGTCGCCGTGCATGAAACGGTAGTAGTACCAGCGGTCGGGGCGCAGCCCGTTGACTTCCACATGAACGGAATGGCCGAGTTCCGGCAGCGCCTGCGCCTGGCCTTGGCGCACGATGCGCCGGAATGCCTCGTCCTCGGCGACTTCCCACTGGACGGTCAGCGGCCCTTGCAGTGGCGTGGTGCCAAGGGCATCGGCCTGCGGCGTGCCAGGGATGGCGCCGCCGAGCAGGCGCGTCCATAGCACGAAGCCGTCGGGCGTCGGCGCGCCGCTGGCCGCGCCCAGCGAGAACAGGTCGCGCTCGCGCAGCGTGACGGAGATGGCCCAGCGGGGCAGTTGGGTGGCAAGGGCGGAGGCTGCCGCCAGCTTCAGGAAAGTTCTCTTTTGCATGCCGGTTCCGGGATGTCGGAGGTTCGTCTCGCGCTGTCGATGTGCAGAACTATAGCGAAACGGGTTTGCCGGTTCGGGACATCGGAAGTCGTCCCGGGTGCACCTGGCTGGCCGCCGGAGATCGCCGCCGTGCAGTCAAAGGCCTGCCATGGCAACGCTCCCGCCTTTCTGCCGGCCGTCCAGTGTTTCGTGCGCGCCTGCTTTCCGCTTTCCGTAAGGATCGGCCCGAGCGCTTAATTGATGGCTTCGCGCCGGCGCCATATCGTTCAGCCAGACCAACAAAGACAAAAACTACGGGGCGCATTTCCGGCCCCGGTCGGTGCCGTTCCATGCGGCCTCACAGACAAGGAGACAAGACATCATGGCCTATCCCTTCCATACGTTGCCGTAGCGGCAGATCCGAATCTCCGGCAGCCGGGCCCCCGCGCTGCCGGATTCCCCTGACCTTCTTGCCAGGCGGCATGCGCAGACGCGCGCAAGCCGCGACGGAGCCGTTATGTCGTCACACGTCATTTCCATCTCAGTGCTAGGGCTGATGTTTGTCATCGCCACGGTCCTGCCGATCAACATGGGCGCGCTAGCCTTTGTCGGTGCCTTCCTGGTCGGCACCCTGGTCGCGGCCATGCCGGCCAAGGCGATCCTTGCCGGCTTTCCCGCCGACCTGTTCCTCACGCTGGTCGGCATCACCTACCTGTTCGCCGTGGCGCAGAACAACGGCACCATCGACTGGCTGGTGCGGCTTGCGGTGCGGGCCGTGGGCGGCAGGATCGCCGCCATTCCGTGGATCATGTTCATGATCGCGGCGCTGCTGACTTCGGTCGGCGCGGTCAGCCCGGCGGCGGTGGCCATCATCGCGCCGATCGCGCTGGGCTTTGCCGCGCGCTACGGCATCAACCCGCTGCTGATGGGCCTGATGGTCATCCATGGCGCGCAGGGCGGCGGCTTTTCGCCGATCAGCATCTATGGCGGCATCACCAACAAGATCGTGCAGAAGGCAGGGCTGCCGCTCAACGAGATGGCGACGGCATTCGCCAGCCTGGGCGTGAACCTGGCCGTGGCCGCGGGCCTCTTCGTGGCGCTGGGCGGGCTGCGCCTGATGCGGCAATCGGCACCGGCGGTGGCCGCGCCGCAATCGGTCGCCGGCGGCGTGCTGGCCATGGGTGCGCCGTTCGGCGCGCGCACGGTGCCGGCACAGGGCGCGCAGATCTACGGCGATGCGGAGGCCGAGGCCGGCGTCGAAGAGCAGAAGACGATGGCGCGCGACCGCGCTGCGCTGCTCGGCAGCGAAGCGGAAGCTGCTGCCGCGGCCCCCGCCGGGCTCTACCAGTACCTGACCGTAGGCGGCCTGGTCGCGCTGGCGGTGCTGACTCTCTATTTCAAGCTCGATATCGGCTTTGTCTCGCTGACCATCGCGCTGCTGCTCACGCTGATGGCGCCGGAGCTGCAGAAGCGGGCGCTGAGCCAGGTGTCGTGGCCCGAGATCATGCTGATCGTCGGCGTCAGCACCTTTGTCGGGGTGATGGACAAGATGGGCACCATCGACTTCGTCGGCCACAGCGTCGCCGGCCTGACGTCGCCGCTGATGGCCGCGCTGCTGCTGTGCGTAGTCGGCGCGGTGGTGTCGGCGTTCGCCTCGTCGACCGCCGTGCTGGGTTCGCTGATCCCGCTGGCGGTGCCGTTCCTGCAGCAGGGATCGGACGTGAGCGCCATCGGCTTTATCGCGGCCATGGCGGTGTCCTCGACCATCGTCGACGTCAGCCCGTTCTCGACCAACGGCGCGCTGGTGCTCGCCAACGCGCAGGGCGTGGACCGGCAGGCCTTCTTCCGCACGCTGCTGATCTATGGCGCGCTGGTCACCGTGATCGCACCGGTGGTGCTGTGGCTTGTCTTCGTCGTGCTTTGATTCCTGTTGCCGCTACCTGACTTCTGATTCCTGACCATGAAACTGCTTGAATCCGTCATGCCCGCCCGGCAGGCCATCCTGCCGGCGCGGGCCCCGGCCAGCCAGGCCGCGATTCCCGGCATGGACGCCTACCGCGCGCTGTGCGAGGAAGCCGAACGCGACTACGAAGGCTTCTGGGCACGCCACGCCCGCGAGCTGCTGCACTGGCACAAGCCCTTCACCAAGGTGCTGGACGAGAGCAACGCGCCGTTCTACAAGTGGTTCGAGGATGGCCAGCTCAATGCCTCGTACAACTGCCTGGACCGCAACCTGGAAAACGGCAATGCCGACAAGGTCGCGATCGTGTTCGAGGCCGACGACGGCACGGTGACGCGCGTCACCTACCGCGAACTGCATGCGAAGGTGTGCCGCCTGGCCAACGGCCTGAAGACGCTCGGCATCAAGAAGGGCGACCGCGTCGTGATCTACATGCCGATGTCGGTCGAAGGCGTGGCCGCGATGCAGGCCTGCGCGCGCCTGGGCGCGACGCACTCGGTGGTGTTCGGCGGCTTCTCGGCCAAGTCGCTGCAGGAGCGGCTGGTCGACGTGGGCGCGGTGGCGCTGATCACCGCCGACGAGCAGATGCGCGGCGGCAAGGCGCTGCCGCTGAAGGCCATCGCCGACGATGCGCT
>NZ_SMNY01000037.1:0-648 GCF_004353535.1 Cupriavidus sp. L7L | reverse complement strand
CTGCTTTCGCCACGATGTGACGGTGGTACGTGGCCCAGCCCCGAATAACCGGGTTGAGTTGCCGTATCAATGCCTCCTGCGTGGCGCTCGCATTGCCCTTGATGATCTCCCGGACCTTGCTCAGCAGCGATTTGATACTCTTGTTCGCTGGCTTGATCAGCAACTTGCAGCCGTACTTGCGTACGTTCTGCCCGAGAAAATCGAACCCCTCCGATGTATGCGTAATCCGGGTCTTCTCCTCCGACAGTTCCAGCCCGCGCTCCGCCATGAAACGGCGGACAGCGGGGAGAACTTGGGTTTCGAGGACTTCCTTCGACGCACAAGTCGCGACAAAATCGTCGGCATATCGGATGACGTGAACCTTGAGCTTGAGTTTTTGGCGCGCGGGTGCTGACACTCCGACACTCGCATGAATGGCCGCAACCCGTCCAGCGCCATATTCGCGATCACAGGTGAGATGATGCCCCCCTGGGGTGTACCCGCCCGTGTCTCGAACAGAGATCCCTCATCGATGTACCCGGCCTCCAGCCATTTGCGCAGAACCATCTTATCCATCGGGATGTGTTCCAGAACCCAGGGATGACTGAAACTGTCGAAGCAGCTTCGGATGTCGCCCTCTAGAATCCACTCTGCCGAACAGCGGCGTGA
>NZ_SMNY01000036.1:0-48983 GCF_004353535.1 Cupriavidus sp. L7L | reverse complement strand
AACCGCTTGAGCAACTCCTTGGCGCGCCGATCCCGCCGCGGATCACCTAGATCCAGGCTCTCAAATTCCTCGTCCACCCATGCCCCCGACTCGTTGCCCATCGCTGCTAAAAACTCGACAGTAAACGCGAGTCAGGCGAAGTTAACAACCCCTTACCTCGAAATTTCCACGGCCTCAGGCTCCATGCCCCACGGTGGAGACGGTACTACTTCTGTATAAGGAGATGCATGGAACCGCGTCAACAATTTTCCCTTTGGTACATACTCGCGGCCGTCACGGCGATACTCATCCTTCAGAGCTTCTTTACCCCTTTTCACGTCGAAACGCTGCCATACAGTGACTTCAAGGTCTTATTGAAGGCTGGCAAGCTCAAGAACGTCACGCTCGGCGAAGGAGCCATCACGGGAACGCTTAACACCGATGGCATTGAAAATTTTCTCCCCAAGAAACAGGTCGACGAGATGCTGCAGCAGGGAAAGGGAGACCACGCCTTCTCGACAGTCCGCGTCAACGACCCCAACCTGATTCAAGAGCTCGAAGCGGCAAAAGTTCGCTTTGTCGGGCAGGCCGACAACAAATGGATTGGCCTCCTGCTGTCATGGATTGTCCCTGCACTGCTGTTCTTTGTTATCTGGAGCTTCCTCATCAAACGAATGGGTGCTGGCGCTGGCGGCATGATGGAGATTGGCAAGAGCAAGGCTAAGGTCTACATGCAGAAGGAGACCGGCGTGACCTTTGCCGATGTCGCCGGCATCGATGAAGCCAAGGAAGAGCTTGCCGAAATCGTCAATTTCCTGAAGGACCCCCAGCGCTACCGGCGCCTGGGCGGCAAGATTCCCAAGGGCGTGCTGCTTCTCGGAGCGCCAGGTACCGGCAAGACCCTGCTGGCGAAGGCAGTAGCCGGAGAAGCTGGCGTGCCGTTCTTCAGCATGAGCGGCTCGGAGTTCGTTGAAATGTTTGTGGGTGTTGGAGCGGCTCGCGTTCGCGACCTGTTCAACCAGGCAGAAACCAAGGCGCCTTGCATCATCTTCATCGACGAGCTCGATGCACTGGGCAAGACCCGCGCGCTTAATGCAGTGTCCGGCAACGACGAACGCGAACAGACGCTGAACCAGTTGCTCGTCGAGATGGACGGCTTTGATACCAACAAGGGCGTCATCATCATGGCCGCGACTAACCGGCCTGAAATTCTGGACCCAGCACTGTTGCGCCCCGGGCGGTTTGACCGGCATGTCGCGCTGGACCGGCCCGACCTGAAGGGCCGCGAGCAGATTCTCAAGGTCCACATCAAGAATGTCGTCCTCGCTCCCACTGTCGAACTGACAAAGCTGGCGGCCCGAACACCTGGATTCGCCGGCGCTGACCTCGCCAACCTTGTCAATGAGGCCGCGCTGCTGGCGGCGCGCAAGGGTAAGGATGCCGTGGAGATGGCCGACTTCGACGAGGCGCTGGACCGCATCATTGGCGGCCTGGAAAAGAAGAACCGCGTGATGAATCCGCAGGAAAAGGAAACCATTGCGTACCACGAGGCCGGCCATGCCATCGTGGCCGAATCGCGACCACACGCCGACCGCGTATCGAAAGTCTCCATCATTCCCCGTGGCGTGGCAGCGCTCGGCTATACACAGCAGACGCCGACCGAGGACCGCTATGTGCTGAAGCAGAGTGAGCTGCTTGACCGGCTCGACGTGCTGCTCGGCGGGCGCATGGCCGAGCAAATCGTCTTCGGCGATATCTCCACCGGCGCCCAGAATGACCTGCAACGCGCCACAGATATGGCTCGGCAAATGATTATGCAGTTCGGCATGAGCGAGCAGCTTGGACTTGCCACTTACGAGGGCATGCCGAACCCGCTGTTTAACGCACCAGGACTGGTCCCGCGCGAACGCAAAGAATACAGCGAGAGCACAGCCCAAATCATTGACGCAGAAGTCCGGAAGATTCTGGGCGACGCTAGCCAGCGGGTGAAGCAGACAATCCTGAAAAATCGACACAAACTGGACGCGCTGGCGAAGCTACTCCTCGAGCAGGAGGTCGTAGACCGACCTGCCCTGGAGTTGCTGCTTTCTGAAAAAGTCACCCCGCTCACAGCTGGGAAGCCCCACCCAGCCACACCCGATGCGCCTGACGCGCGGAAGGGAAATCATGAAAATGAAGGCAAGTAGCCAGAACGCCACATCCGAGGTAAGCGCCATTTCGCATGAGGACTACGAGGAGAACCTCCACCTGCTTCAAATCGAGCTGGTCAAACTGCAGAAGCACTTCATCTGCTGCGACGACCGGATTCTGGTGATTTTTGAAGGCAGGGACGCCGCCGGGAAGGACGGCACCATCAAGCGCATTGTCGAACATCTCAGCCCGCGTGAAACTCGCGTGGTCGCCCTTGGGAAGCCTTCCGACCGAGACCGAGGCTCCTGGTACTTCCGGCGCTATGCGGCCGAACTGCCGGCGGCCGGCGAATTCACCCTTTTCAATCGTAGTTGGTACAACCGAGCGGGTGTGGAGCACGTGATGGGCTTCTGCACTGATGACGAGCATGAGGAGTTCATGACAAGTGTTCCGGAATTCGAGCGGATGCTCGTGCGTTCTGGGATTCGCCTTATCAAGTACTACCTGGACATCAGTAAAGCCGAACAGAAGAAGCGCATCGAAGAGCGCCGCCGAGACCCACTAAAGCAGTGGAAAGTCAGCCCCATTGACGAGCAGGCAGTGTCGCTGTGGAAGAAATACAGCAAGGCGCGAAATCAGATGTTTTCCCGGACCAGCGACTTCGTGCCATGGTACGTGGTACGCGCCGACGACAAACGTGTCGCGCGCCTCAGTGTCATCAAGGATTTGCTAACCCGTCTGCACTATGCGAACAAAGACGAAGAGCTGATACGCCCCAATCCCGAAGTCGTGTTTCCCTATGCAGAGGAACATCTGTTGAGTGGAGCCATTGCGAAATGAGGTGGTCGCGCCGTCTTGGACACGTGAACAGCGAGGATGGATGAGATGAAGACCAGCATCATTGAAGTTGGAGGCATGCTATCCGTTCTGAGCGCTCGGGGGGTGGAGAAGCAATTAGCCCGGGTACCGGGCGTAGTGAAGGCAGAGGTCAACTGCGTCACCGGCAGCACTACGGTGGAGTATGACGAAGCCATTACAAGCCTGAGCCACATCAAGGCGAAACTGGGGGAGTGCGGTCATCATTGCAAGGGCGAGCTTGTTCCCCGACATATTTGCACGCCAGAAGACCCGCCTGGCGAACTCGCAACAGATGTCATGGCCGAAGCACGCTCAGGCACTGCGTCCAGGCTAGCCGCGCTTGGCAGGCGGCAGGACCATGTGCATCCGGTCGCCCACGATGCCAAAGGAAAAGCCGAGGCACACGCAGCGCACGACCACATGGCCCACGAGATGGGTCACGGTGCTGGCATGGACATGAAGGAGATGGTTCGCGATATGCGCAACCGCTTCTGGATTTGCCTGGTTTTTACGATTCCCATCTTTCTCTATGCGCCGATGGGAATGCAGATTCCCATGCCGGCTCCGCCGTTCGGCCTGGCAATGAACCAGTGGCTGTTCCTGCTTGCAAGCGCCGCCATTCTTTATCCAAGCTGGCCTTTCTTCGTTTCCGCCTGGCGAGCACTTCAGAATGGCGCTCTCAATATGGCAACGCTGGTTGTCCTGTCCGTCGGCACTGGCTACTTGTTCAGCGTCGGGTCTACCTTCTTCTTTGCCGGGGAGCAGTTCTACGAGGCCTCAGCCGTACTCCTGGTGTTCATACTGCTAGGGCACTGGCTGGAGATGCGCGCACGAGCCGGCGCCTCTGACGCTATCCGCACGCTGATGGACCTGGCCCCGCCGAAGGCCACAGTGCTGCGCGATGGTCAAGAACTGGAGATAGCGACTGCCGAGGTTAAGGTGGGCGACATCGTCATCATCCGCCCCGGCAACAAGATTCCCGCTGATGGTGAAGTCATCGATGGCGTTTCCCAGGTGGACGAATCAATGCTGACTGGAGAGTCCCTGCCCGTGCGAAAGGGGCCAGGCGACAACGTCATCGGCGCGACGATTAACAAGAGCGGCAGCTTCCGCTATCGCGCCACAAGAGTTGGTAGTGACACCGCATTGGCACAAATCGTCAAGCTGGTGCAGGAGGCACAGAACTCCAAAGCGCCTGCGCAACTACTGGCGGACCGTGCATCGCAATGGCTCGTGCTCGCGGCGCTTGGTATTGGCATCCTGACGTTTGTCGGCTGGTATTGGTGGTTAGGCCAATCGTTGCTGTTTGCCCTCACGCTGACCATCACAGTTTTCGTCATAGCTTGCCCCGATGCGTTGGGGCTAGCGACTCCGATGGCCGTGATGGTCGGGACGGGGCTTGGGGCGATGAACGGGATTCTGTTTAAGAATGCGTCGGCCTTGGAGGACGCCACCAAGCTGAATGTGGTCGTGTTCGACAAGACTGGCACCCTAACCATGGGTGAGCCCGAGGTCGTTGAAATCTTCACCCGTCAGGACGTGGACGTGAACGCGATGCTCGGGCTGGCAGCTTCGGTCGAGCAAGCTTCGGAACACCCGCTCGCTCAAGCCATCCTCAAACGCGCCGGTGAACTGGCGAGGCCAGTCGCCACCGCCTTCACGAATATCGACGGCATGGGGGCCAAAGCGGAGGTCGAAGGGAAGCTGGCGCTGCTTGGAAACCGTAAGCTCATGGCCGCCGACGGCGTGGACATGAACGGTCTTACCGAACAGGCCGACCTGATGCAAGGGGCAGGCCGAACGGTCATTCATGTCGCCTACGGCGGCAAACTCATTGGGCTGATTGCCATCGCCGACGCTCCCAGGCCCACGTCCGCTGCGACGGTGGCGAAGTTGCGCGAGCGCGGCGTGCAGGTGGCAATGCTGACTGGGGACAACAGGGCCACGGCCGAACGTATCGCGGCTGGCTTGGGTATTGAGTTGGTGCTTTCCGATGTGTTGCCCGGGCAAAAGGCCGAGAAGGTCAAGGAGCTGCAGGCGCAAGGCAAGAAGGTAGGCATGGTGGGTGACGGCATCAACGACGCGCCCGCACTAACCCAGGCGGACGTCGGATTCGCCATCGGCGCCGGCACGGACGTGGCGATGGAAAGCGCCGACATCGTGCTGATGAAGAGCGACCCGTTTGACGTGGTGGGAGCCATCGAGTTGTCGCGTGCCACCCTGCGAAAGATGCACCAGAATCTCTGGTGGGCGGTAGCCTACAACCTGGTTGCGTTCCCCTTGGCAGCCGGTCTGCTCTACCCCTTCACATTGAGCCCGGAGATTGCAGCGCTCTCCATGTCGGGCAGTTCTGCCCTAGTGGCAATCAATGCGCTGTTGCTCAAGCGCACCAAGCTCGCCGGCCTTCGCCCCGCGTCCCCGCCCGTATCGGGCACGGATGTTGCTGTGCCAATTGCCAGCTGAGCTTCCTGCCATGGAGACAAGAGCTCGACCCGAGAAGCCCCGTCCAGCACCGCACGGACATTCGGGCGGGCTTCCAGCGCGTACGACCCACACGGGAAGGCTCAGCCGCCTGGTCTTCCTCGGTGTCCTCGACATGTTATCCAAGCGAGTGGACCGAAGGGGCTACCCCGTCTTGGTCGGTGGACTGGCATTCCTTGGCACCTTGAGCATGTCCGTACCTGTGATGCCGCTCGTAACTGCTTCCGTGCTGCTTAACGCCAGGCGATGGCGAGCCATAGCGCTGTATGCCGCTGTGGGAAGCGGTACGGCAGCCCTCATTCTCTATGTTGTATTCCACCATCTCGGCTGGGTGCAGTTGTTCGGGTACTTGCCTGAACTCACACGCTCTGCCAAATGGGTCAGGATTGCACGGCTTACCGAGGACTACGGTCTCGTTGCGCTACTGGCCATCGCAGCCTCACCGCTACCGCAAACGCCGGCGCTCGTCATCGTCGCGATGGCAGAGCTTTCACGACTTGGGGTCTTCGCCGCCATCGTCAGCGGAAAACTTGCGAAGTATGGACTCGCCGCATGGCTTGCAGCTCGTGCCCACGATTCGCTGCAGGGCGAGATAGAGCAGATTATCGGTTCAAGAGACAGTGAAAAGGTGCCACATGGCTGAAGACACGATACAGCGTAAGCGACGCCCAGCGCGTAGCTCCTCGACCGGCCGGCCTCTGGAAGGGGCTTTGGTGGCTACCCCAGAGGTCGATGATGCCCTGCAGCATCCAATAGCCGCCAGCGACGTCTCCCGGCAGTGGTGGGACTATTCGGTGGATTTTGCGCAGCGCTGGATTCTCTTCGTCGATATACTGCGGCAGCGGGCTAACAATATGCTCGCCCACGAAGAGGCTGGCCTCCCACCGCTGCTGCACTTCGACTATGAGATGTTGCTCGATGCCAGAACGTTCGAGCGACCGGCCAACTATGCGCTGCTCCGTATCACACGCTGTGGCACGGACCATTTGGAGGAACGAGTAAAGGCTGGCGCGACGCCGGTCATTGTCATCGACCCACGCGCTGGTCACGGCCCTGGCATTGGAGGCTTCAAGCGCGACTCCGAAGTCGGCATGGCGCTCTCCGAAGGGCACCCGGTCTACTTCGTCATCTTCTTCCCGATTCCGTGCCCGGGACAGACCCTCGGCGATGTACTGAACGCTTTGCGCATCTTTGTCCAGGAGGTGGCGAGCCGACATGACGGCCAAGCTCCGGTCCTCTATGGGAACTGCCAAGCCGGCTGGGAGGTAATGCTGCTGGCGGCCTACTGCTGTGAGCATGTGTCCGGCTTTTCGGTGCTAAATGGTTCTCCGCTTTCATACTGGTCCGGCGAGTCTGGCGTAAATCCGATGCGCCTGCTTGGCGGATTCTCCGGTGGCGTGTGGCTTGCCAACCTCCTCGCGGACCTGGGCAACGGCCGCTTCGACGGCGCATGGTTGGTGCAGAATTTCCAGTTTCTGAAGCCCGAATCCGCGCTAGGGGAAAAGTTCTACACGGTCTTTGCTGACCCAGAGCGGGAGCGGGAGCGATTTCTAGAGTTCGAACGCTGGTGGAACGGATTCTACTTCCTGAGCCGGGAAGAACTTGTGGCGATCGTCCAGGACCTGTTCGTTGGCAATAAGCTCGAAACAGGCGAAGTTCACGTCGACTGCGACTGCACGGTGGACCTGCGACGCATCTCGAAGCCAATCGTTGTATTTGCGTCCTACGGCGACAACATCACGCCCCCACATCAGGCACTGGGCTGGATACCTGCGGTATACGCAAGTACCGAGGATTTGGTCGCTGCTGGCCAGCGTATTGTTTTCCTGACCAATCCACACGTGGGCCACCTCGGTATCTTCGTATCGGCGAGGGTGGCACGCCATGAACACCGAGCCATCCTGCACAGCCTCGAGGCGATAGAGACACTGCCGCCGGGGCTATACGAAATGAGGCTAGCCGGCGATGCCCCCGATACCAATAGGGGCACACAGAAGATTCGTGTCACGTTTGAACCGCGCCGCGTCGAGGATATCCAATTCACTTACCCGCGCGCTGAGTTCGAGCGAGTCCGGGCGGTATCGGAATTCAGCGAGAAGTTATACGAGCAGTTTTTCAGCCCATTCGTTCGTGCTACCGCGACCCCATGGGGCGCGGAGTGGCTGAAGTGGACGCATCCCATGCGCTGGTCCTGTTATGCCTGGTCGGAACGGTTCCAGCCCTGGCTTTTACTAATCGCAGCGTTGGCGGGCCAAGCAAGGTCGGCCCGCGTCGAGCCGACGGAAGAGAACATGTGGCGTTCTCTTGAGGAAGCCATGAGCACCATGGTGACGGGCGCATTGCAAGCGAGCCGTTCAGCCCGTGATGCGGCCGCCGAGGTTGCGTTCCTCTGCCTCTACGGGCCGCCGTGGCCGTATGTTGCATCGATGTACACGACTCCCACAAATTGTAATGAGTCGTGCTGTTAGCCACATGACCAGAGCTTGAAGCACCGTGCACGTCCACGGCGACTCAAGTGGCTTAACGAACGCTAATGGTGCCCTTCTCGCCGGTGTCGTAGTGCCCCGGCAATAGGCAGCCAAAGGATATGGTACCGAACTTGGTGAACTCCCAAATTAGTTCGGCCGAGTTTCCGGCGCTAATGGTGATGGCGTTGGGAGTCGTGAGTTCCTTTCCACCTCCCTGCATCCGGGTGTGATAAAGCTCGGTGAGCTGGCTGTCGGTCCCGAGCACCATCTCGTGCGTTACCTTGCCCGAGTTCTTCACGACGAAACGCACGGTCTCGCCTCTCTTCACCGTTATCGTCGATGGGGCAAATGGAGCACCGTCGGACACCGCCAGTGCGATAGTGCGACTGACTTTGCTGGGATCTCCAAGCTTCCCGACAGCGGCGATACCCCCGCCACCATGGCCGTGGCCGTGCCACCATTCCGGCTCGTTACCGGCCGCTAGGGCGGCAGCAGGCAGCCAGAAGGCGACTATAAGACCAGCCACTCGGTATGTCCTCGTCAGCTTCAAGTAGCTATTCCTCCACTTAACACCAGCCGCAGAAAATGCCGTGAGAGTCACCAGCGAGTGAGACCCGCGCCGCACCGACTGACTAGCGAGGCACTGAACTGGCAGTCGGCTATTTGCCCACCATGCCGGGGGCGCCCATTCCAGACCCCATGCCGCCACCCATCATGCCTTGGTTCTCCATCATCATCTGCATCATTTCCTGCATGAAAGCCATGTGCTGGCCCATCATGTCCTGACACGTTTGCATTTGCGAGGCCGTGGCCTTGCCTTTGGGCGAGGGCATCCCACCTGGGCCTGCCATTCCCATTCCCATTCCCATCATGTCCTTGTGCATGATGGCCATGGTGTCCTGGGTGACCTTGTTACGTTCGACCATCAGTGCCTGGCGCTCTTCCGGGGTATTAGCCCGCGACAGCCGCTCACGGATTGCACGCAAGTGTGCAATCTGGGCGTCGAGGTCAGCATTTCCCGTGGCTTGGGGTGCGACAGGCCGTGCAGCGGCCGGCGCCGGCTTCCTAGGCTGCTCCTTAGGGTGGTGCTGCTCATGCTGGGCATCTGTCGAAGGCGAAGCCGAGAAAGTGACAGGCGCCCACGCGAGGGTGGCAGCTGCGAGGAGTATGGGAACGCGGCGAATGTGGACCATGGGAAAGCTCCTCATATCTACGGAAGACGATTCACTCTGCACTATACGCCACGTGCCTGCCACTAAGTTGACAAGAATCAACCGAAATCCCGCGTTCGGCTGCTGGGCAACCGAGTGTATTTGGGAAGACCGAGCTATTTCTCCCTGGGCCGCTAAAAACGTCGCGCGTCGAAGCTCAGTCAGCTGGGTTCGTGAGAAGACCTCAACGTGTGGAGATCTTCGGTCAAACTGGCATCAGCTCACGCGCAGCTAAAACCGACCGGAGCGAAAAATGGCAACTGCCCACGCAAGGCCCATTACGGTTGCAATGACAAATCCCACAAGCCCGAGCAGAGGAATTCCCAGATAGTGAGGGCCACTATGAAACGTCATGACGATCGAGGAGCCGATGACGACACTCGCAATAATCAGGCTTAAACTCATCCGGTTGCTCGCGCGGTCGATATGCTCTTCCAACCCAGCCAACTGATCGTGTTCGATATGAAGGGTCGCCTTGCCGCTGCTCAGCACATCCACTGCGCGATTTAGCATATCGGGAAGACTTGTTGCCGCATGATGTAGCGAACGCAGGGTGCGAAAGCTTCGACCGAGTTCGACGAACGGACGATTGAACCCTTGCTGGATGCGGCGGCCAAGCAAATGCGGAGCGTAGTCGTGGAGGGATGCCAGGACGTTGAACTCCGGATCCAACGCCAGCGCTTGGGACTCGACCGCCATGAATGCCTTTGCCACTAGGAGGAATTGCCGGGGCAGGCGAATTTGATGACGCTGGCTGAGTTGCGTGAACTGGCGAACGATCTCACTGAACGAATACCCCTTTCCCGCTGCCTCATAATACTTCTTGAGCGCCTTTGCGACATCGTCAGTAAAGGCCCGGCGGTCAACCTCCTCGGCGGCGACACCCATCTCGAAATAGGCATCCACCATCCATGGAACTTCCTCCGAGCTGACAGCCAGGATAAGCTGGGCAAGCGCATCCTGGTCGTGCGCCGACAGCTCGCCCATGATGCCAAAGTCGTGGAAACAGAGCCGTCCGTCAGGAAGTATGAACACATTGCCGGGATGCGGATCGCCATGGAAAAACCCATGTTCGAAAATCTGCTTGAGGTAGCAACGCATCAGCTTTTCTGCAATACGTCGCCGACCTGAGGGAGTCGTTGGCATCTGTTGAGCAAGCTTGTGGCCTCGGCTTCGCTCCATCGTCAGGACTCGCTGGCTCGTCAGGTCCCAGTAGATGGGTGGCACAAAGACATCAGCATCATCCACGAAGTTCTCGCGCAGGTGATCGCCGCTGCGCGCCTCGACGTGATAGTCTAGCTCGTCGGTGATGCAGCGAGCGAATTCTTCAACCAGATCGGACGGCCCGAACCTGCGGCTTTCCGGCACATGCAGTTCCAGCCGCCGGGCGAGAAAGCGCATGATTCTAATATCAGTGTGAATGATGGGCGCGATACCAGGGCGCTGCACCTTGACTACGACGCTAGTCCCATTCTTGAGGCGGGCCGTATGAACCTGGCCGATCGATGCGGCGGCGAGCGGCGCTTCGTCGAACTCAGCAAATAGTTCCCCTATCGGCGTTGCGAGTTCCCGCTCGATGATGGCGCGCGCTTGAGCCCCGGGAAATACGGCGACGTTATCCTGAAGATGCTGCAACTCGTCGGTATAACTCTCCGGCAACAGGTCGCGTCGCAAACTGAGAAGCTGACCAAACTTAATAAAAGCCGGTCCCAGGGTTTCCAGCATCTGCCGGAGCCGCTTGGCGTCATGAGTATCGGCTTTCGACGCTTCGGTCGTTTGGTCGAACACGGTCCGTCCAACCCGCAACCGCTCCACGTAATGTGCCCAGCCCGTCGACGCTAGTTCGCGCAGGATTTGCAAGAGCCGCGGCAATTCGGTGGAAGCCGGGCTGCGCTCCGCTTCCTCAGCTTCACGTATTTGCATGGCGAAACTCCCAAGGTTAATTCTTCACTTTCGGTTCGAGTGCGAGCGTTCACGATTCAGGGTGCTGTTGTACCGGCCAAGTACATATGGGCTATGTCTCGCAGAGCACGGAACTTCATGGCCCCCATTCTTCGGCCGGCTGTTCCCAGAGAGCGTCCCCCGTTCGCCGCGCCCCTTGCCATGGACGACCGGCACCGGACAGTGAGTGGCTACGTAAACATTTGCTTTCGCAGTCGCAGAACGCTCCATGCGCCAAGGACCAGGCCGGTGCCCGCAAGTGCAGAAAGCTGAGGCCAAAGAACCTCTAGCCCTACGCCCTTCAACAGGATCCCCAGTGCAATCTCCATGTAATATCTCACCGGACTCAATAACGAGAGCGATTGAATGAAGATCGGTGAACTCTCGATCGGCGAGATCGTGCCGGACAGAAACAGCAGCGGAAAGAGAACAAAAAAGGCTAACAGGAGCGCCTGTTGAAGGTTGTCGGCCAAGGTACCGATAAAAAACCCAATAGACAGGAAGGCGACGAGCGCTATGGCGGAGGCCGCGACAAATAGTGCCAGGTTGCCGGCCAGTGGCACGCCGAACGCCCGTGCAATAAAGAGACTGGGCGCGAGGGCCAGCATGCCGATCACAAACGGTGGCGCAGCTTTGGCGAGGATAACTTCGTGGCTGCGAAGCGGTGTCACGACAAGCTGTTCGATGGTCCCCGATTCCTTCTCTCGCACCAGTCCGGCCGCTGCAGTAATCACGCCGACCATTAATCCTGCGGAGACGATCATCGACACTGCCATAAAATGGGCAAACTCTAATTGAGGGTTGTACCAGATTCTCACCTCTGCGTGGACGGAGGGGAGATCCACCATGATTCCATGCCGCTGCGCATGCTGTACTAGGACGTCGCGCGCGAAACTGCCAACGATTGTCGTGGCATAGCCGCGCGCGGCGTTGGCCGTATTAGAGTTGGTTCCGCCAAGGAGAACTTGCACTTCGGTCGCGCGTCCGGCATCGGCGTCCTGCGAAAAGCCCGGTGGAATGATCAAGGCGAGATCTGCCTGGCTTGCCTCGAGCAGATGATTAACGTCCGCCATGCGGGAGACTTGAATGAGTTTAGTAAAGTAATCGCTGGCGACGAACCGCTCGACCAGTGTCGTGCTCAGTTGGCTGCGGTCGCCATCGTAAAGAGCGAGCTTCAGATTGCGTACGTCGAAGGAAAGCGCACTGGTGCATATCACCAGATCCGCGGTGTAGGTGAAGACCACCAGGGCAACGAGAAGCCAGTCCCGCATGAACTGCCGGAACTCTTTGCGAATGGCGGCGAGCATGCAACGCATTAGGCCACCTTCTTTCGCAGCGTCAGGCTGGCCGCGATGATGAGCAGGACCGCGTAGAGTGCGAGTAACGCAACGTTTCCCCACAGATATTCGATTCCGACGCCTTTCAGGAAAAGATCACGGCTTATATCGTTGAAATACCGGGCGGGAAATATATACGTGTAGAGCTGCAGGACATACGGCATAGTGGTGATAGGGAATAGGAACCCCGAAAAGAGGAACGATGGCATCAAGGTACCGACGGCGGACAGAAGTACCGCGGCAACCTGCGTCTTGGCCATTGCCGAGATCGCAACACCAAGCCCCACGGTCACGAACACATAGAGCATCGAGACGCCAAGGAGCAAGCCAAGGCTGCCGCGCATTGGAATCTCGAACCAGGCTATGCCGACTAGCAATACCAGCAACATCTCACAGAACGCAATGACGGCGTAGGGAATGATCTTGCCAACGATAAACATTGTCGGACTCACCGGCGAGACATAGATTTGCTCAATCGTGCCACGTTCACGTTCGCGGACCACTGCGAGAGCGGTCAGCATCGGTGGAAACGCCATCAGCAGGACCGCAAACAACCCCGGGACGATGTAGTTGACCGTCTTCATCGGTGCGTTGTACCAAACGCGCGACTCGAGCCGAACGGGTGGTGGTGGTTTCAGTCCAAACCGGTCGAGGCGCTCCTCGGCCAGCCGTGTTGAGAAGCGATTGACAATCGCGGTAGCGTAATTGGAGACGATAAGTGCGGTGGGCGAGAAGGAGCCGTCAAGCAGAATTTGCACCGGCGCAGCCACACCGGCGGCAAGCCGACGCCCAAAATCCGGTGGGATAATAATGACTACGGTCGCGTTGCCCCTGTCGAGAGCGGCACCGGCCTCGCGCAGCGACCAGACGTTGCCGCGGCGCTCGAAATAGGTACCCTGTGTGAACGCTTCAACAAATCGCGCACTTTCCTGCGAGCGATCTTGATCGTAGACAACGGTTCGCACGTGCTCCACATCCATCGACAAGCCGTATCCAAACAGAAGCAGCATGATGAGGGGCAATACTAGGGCTACCGCGAGCGTGATCGGATCGCGGGCGATTTCGAGGGTCTCCTTTCTCAGCAAGGCTGCCAGCATCGTGCCCCCATTGCTCTAGCTTCCTGCGGTCATCAAGGCGACGAAGACATCCTCGAGTTCCGCGCCACCGTGACGCCTCCGCAGCGCATCGGGAGCGTCCGTTGCCAAAAGGTGCCCGCGGTCGATAAAGGCGACACGATCACAGTGCTCGGCCTCCCGAATGTAGTGCGTGGTTACCAGCACTGCGGTGCCGGCACGAGCGATTTCCGCGATCAACCGCCAAAATGCATCCCGCGAGACGGGGTCGACTCCAGATGTGGGTTCGTCTAAAAACAGCACATCTGGTCGATGAAGTACAGCGCAACCAAGGGCAAGCCGCTGCTTAATTGCGCCGGAAAGCGTCTTGACAAGTTTGCGCTCATGCCCGGCCAAGCCTGCAAGGTCCAATACCCAGTTCCGCCGCTCGGCGAGCACAGACGCCCCCAGGCCATAGACGGTGCCGAAAAATTCAATGTTCTCGTCCACTGTTAGGTCGGTATATAGCGAGAATCGCTGCGACATATATCCGACTCGCCCCTTGACCGCGCCCGGTCGCGTGGCCACGTCCATCCCGGCCACCTCCATGCTTCCCGTTGAAGCTGGTAAGATCCCAGTGAGCATCTTGATCGTCGTGCTCTTTCCCGACCCATTGGGACCGAGCAAGCCAAAGACCTCGCCCCGGGCAACGGTGAAGTTGATGTGGTCGACCGCGGTAAAAGCTCCGAACCGACGCGTCAATTCCACAACGCGGATTGCCTCACCAACTACTTCGCGCGGCGAGAAGACGGGAGTCCGTGGAATCGAGACGCTCGGCGAAAGCAGGTGCTTCACGCTCGCTTCAAAGTCTGTTCCGAAGTGCTCTGGTCTCTGACATGCAAGAAGCCGGCCGTCGGACAGTACTCCAACGCGATTGCAGCGTGCAGCCTCGTCCATATATGAAGTCGCGCAGATAATAGTCCTGCCATTGGCGTGAGCGTCGAATAGCATCGTCCATAGATCTCGCCGAGAGATGGGATCGACACCGAGTGTGGGTTCGTCAAGTACGAGGATGTCTGGCTCGTGCACAAGGGCACAGCAGACAGCGAGCTTTTTCTGCATGCCCCCGGAGAGCGATTTGGTCCGGCGATCGAGAAATTGCCCAAGGCCAGAGAAGTGAAGTAAGCGCTCGCGCCTTCGCGCAAATTCCGGGCCATGAACGCCTCTAATTTCGGCGAAGAATGCCAAATTCTCGACAACGGTCAGTTCACCGTACAAGGAGTAGGACTGTGGGACATAGCCCAGCTTCGCGTGGATGCTCGCTGCATGGCGTACGCTATCGAATCCAGCTACGGAAACGCGGCCCTTGCTTGGGTCCAAAATCGCGCAGATCATCTGCAGCAGCGTAGTCTTGCCGGCGCCATCAGCGCCGACTATGCCTAATAGTTCTCCTTTCTGGATTTCGAGCGACAAATCGTCGATGGCTGTCCGCTTTCCAAAGCGCCGGGACACGGACTGAATCGTCACAGCCGGAATCACTGGTGTCAGATCCGTTTTCACTTCGGTATTGGTCTCACCACGCCGCATTCTGATCTACCTTGATCTTGACATCCGCGAACATTCCCGGTTTGAGCAGCCCATCTGGATTCTCGATTGCGATCTTCACACCGAAGACCAGTTTTTCGCGTTCATCCTTCATATGTACGTCCTTCGGCGTGAACTCGGCTTGCTGCGCGACCTCAATGACCTTGCCGGGAAATGCCCGGTCCCGAAACGCATCGACAAAAATACGTGCTGGGTTTCCAAGGCGGATCCTCCCCACGTCGCGCTCGGGAACGTAGACCCGCACATACAAATCGGAGAGATTGACGAGCGTGGCGAGCGGGCGGCCCGCGGCAACCAGTTCCCCGGGTTCGACAAGCTTGGCCATGACGGTGGCGTCCACTGGTGCCAGGATCCGTGTGTCGGCTAGTAGGGCCTCCATCTCGGCAACACGCGCTCGTGCCGCTCCGGCCTGAAGTGATGCTGTCAAACGTGCTGCACTCACGCGGTCTCGCTCGGCCGCTATGCGCCGTACGTCCAATCGCTTAATGGCCACTTCTCCGGAGACCGCACGCCCTTTCTCGAGCGCTGCTTGCGCTTCATCACGGGCTTGACGCGCAGCGGTCAATCTGGCTTCCGAGGCACGATAGCGAGCCACCAGTTCGTCGAAGTAATTCTTGCTGATGAATCCCTGGGCAAGCAGTTTCTCAAAACGCTCGTAAGTCTTGCGATCCTGATTGACCTGCACTTCGGCCGCGACGACTTCCGCCTTCGCCCTGGAAAGCGCCTCTGATAGTCGATGGACCTCGTGCGTGGAGGCACTAGCGGTGACAGTCGCACTGGCCTTCGCTTGTTCCGACATGACATCGAATGTCTTAATCTGCGCGTCAAGTTCAGCAATTAGGGCATCGGCCCCCGCCGCTTGCGCCCGAGCTTGATCCAGGCGCGCCTCGAGATCGCGTGCGGCAATGGAGATGACAAGATCGCCGGTCTTTAAGATCTGGCCCTCTCGAATTGCGACGACGTCAGCGACCCCAGCGATCTTGGCGCTAACTGTTACCTCTGTGCCGCGGACCTGGCCATTTCCGTCTAGCAGGCCCTCTGTCTGTCTGGTGCGCTGGCCAAGGTATACGGCCACCCCTATCGCCAGCGCCACCACCCCTGTCACGGCAATGCCATATCGCAAAATTTTCTGCTTCACTGGGGACGCTCCGTTCTGGGCCCCGGCTTATTGCGGCGAGGCAGATATTCCGAATTCAATGTCAGATTCGCGCCTTGGAAGCTTTACGTAGATGCGGAAATGAGCCGTTCCACTAAGGAGCGTCGTGAAGATCTGCCCGTATGACGCTTCTCCATTAATGGTCATCGGAGTCAGGTACTTTGGCGGAGAGTCGACGATGCCTGTTTCGCTGAGTTGTGCACGCACGATCGCGTCGTCAATGCGAGAGCCATCGGCGCGAAATAGCGCCACGACCAGATGCTGAAGTCGGCCCCCTGATGGTACGGTTCCGTGCATCTCTTCAAGCGCATGCCTCTGCGCGACTATGGCTGCGGGCATTAGGCCCCAGTAAAGCACTACTCCATCCCGCTCCAAGCGCGATTGCGCTAGCAAGTGCGATGGCATCGCAAAAAGCGCCGCGACGAAGATGCATCCGAGATACCTCCGGCGATCGGATCGCATGGCAGTCCTCCTCCTGTTCCAGGTAATCCATGTGTCGTACATGCCATATGCTCCGCGCTCCGGCGGAGGACAACTAGGACAGCCGCCTTAAGCGGCCGTAAGTTCGTTTATCCTTGGAGAACTCCGCAACCGACATGACGAGTGGCGAACGTTTCTAGAATGTCGCGCGGATCTTCCGTCCGTTGCCAGCATCCTCGATATGAGGCGATGTTAACGTCACGCGAGTTGCGGCACCGTCTTCCTCTGAAGGAAGTTTAGAAATGGGGTTTCTTTCCAGGTTGACTTGCGTCAATCTCGATGGATCATTGGCGCCAGTGTTTCGGAGAATTGTCCATTCCGGACGCCCGTAAACCGCCCCGCCGAGATTCTTGCCGAGTGAGTGACCATCGGGATTAGCTGGTATACGCCGGTCATTGGGCGGACGCACGCTCCAACACGTTTCTGGCACTCGAAGAGACAGGGATACGGAATGTGCACGTCTCCAGGAATGTGGGGGATCGCGGGACTTGTCTCTTCCTGTAGAAGACAGGTTTGCCAGATTAGCCGGCCAGCTGGCTCGGAGCCCCAGCTCAGCAAATCAAGGTCGATACGACAAGGAAAGCGGCAGGCTGTTCGCGACGACACCCTTCGGGGAGGCCGAGCCCGACATTGAACTCAAAATGGAGTTGGAGATTGATTTTCGAAGGCAAGAGCGGTAATTTCGCGCTCTCGGAGGGCGTACTTTCCGTGCATTTTCTGGCGGTTTGTTCCTGAAAGTTCCTATCTATCAAGAACTTACATATACACGGATCGCGCGAGACTCATTGCGGCGAAAGGCCTTGCCACAGGCGGCTGGGAGCCCAGCTACCGCCAACCCGAGAGCGAAGAGCGTGAAGAGTGCGCTTCATGCTTCATAGCTCGGGCTGGGGGTCGGCCAGCGCCAAGGCGGATTCGGCAGGTATTGGTCGGCAATGGCAATCGGCCTGCATTTGATCATTACTCAGCGGTGATCTCCATTGCGGAGGGTGACCCGGACGTTCACGCCCTGCTGTGAGTTACACGGATGGCCCACGCGGCCGGCTAGATGGAACGCTGGAGCCGCGATCCAACGATGGATGGGCCTTGCAATCAGGCCATGGCGCGGCACTCCTGCGAGCATTGCTGGCAGGCGTTCGCGCAGTCCTGACAGTGTTTCGCCTCGTGCCTAGCGCATTCCGTACCGCAATCGTCGCAGACCCGGGCGCAGAGCTGGCAAATCTCCTTTGCGTACTGGCTTCCGCGAGACATGACAGCCGTAGCAAACGCACAAATCTGCGCACAATCCATATCGAGTTCAATGCATTTGCGCATTTCATCGACGTTCTGTTCTTGCAGGCAAGATACCGCGCAATGGTTGCAAGCGACAGCGCAGGCGTTACAGGCATCAATACAGGCCTGGAAGTTTTCATGTGACATGACGAAGCTCCTTCGGAATGGTTTGTTGGCGTATTGAGAAACGCCATTCCAATGGCAGCAATTCGCGCGCCAGATCCCCGGCATCGACCCGCGCAGATTTCACCTTACATTTTGATTACAAGACGATGACAAGAGACATTCCTATGTTGATTCGCTGCCCTTGTTTGGCACCTGTGAAAACGTGACCACATGCTCCATCACTTGGCCTGCAGCGGAAACCTCAGGATAAAGCGGGTCTTGCCTGCTGACGACTCGGCCGATATCTCCCCGCCGTGTGCGGCCATGATCGCCTGCGTGATAGACAGGCCAAGGCCCGCGCTCTCGGACTCCGCTCGGGTCCTCGACTTGTCGGCGCGAAAGAATCGGTCAAAGATGGACGGCAATAACTCCGGGCTGATCTCGACACCTTCGTTCTCCACGACGATGGTGACATTGCCGGGCAGCTCCCTAGTCTCGACCAGAATTCCCTTGCCTTCGGGCGTGTAGCGCAAAGCGTTCGACAGGAGGTTACTTAAGGCCCGCCGCACCATCAGCCGGTCGCCGACAATTCTCGCTTGGCCTTGAAGCCGCAGGCGCACGCCCTTGTCTTCCGCGAGTGCGTCGTAGAAATCGAACAGCGCGCGCACCTCATCGGTAACATTTATATTTTCCTCGTTCGGCAGCGTGATACCGTGCTCCATTTTTGCGAGAAATAGCATGTCGGAGACCATCCGGCTGAGACGCTGCAGTTCTTCCGCATTCGAGGCAAGCACGTCCCGATATTTGTCGGCGTCGCGGGGCTGAGACAGTACGACGTGCGTCTGGGTCATCAGGTTGGTGATTGGCGTGCGCAGCTCATGCGCAAGGTCCGACGAAAACTCAGAGAGTCGACGAAAAGCGTCCTGCAGGCGCTCGAGCATGGCGTTAAGGGTTACGGCCAAGTCCGCCATTTCTACCGGCACGGCATCCACCGGCATGCGCGCATCCAGTCGTTGGGCATTGACGCCGCTGGCGCGCGAGGCCATCATCCGCAATGGCGCCAGTCCACGTCGGGCTGCCCACCACCCGAATAGGCCGCTCGCGACGGCCGCCAGCGCGATGTAGAACGCAAGAGACCTCCGAAAGGCGTGCATAAAATGGGCATGAATCTCCGTGTTCATGCCAACCATGACGGTCAGCGCACCGCCACTTCCATCTCTGGCCAATGCACGCATCCCGCGGTACTCCTGGCCTTTCTGCTCCCAGATAAACGAGGTTTGGTCCGGCCGCAGCCGGGCGAGCCTCTCAAACGCCGGTCCGAAATCAAAGCCAGCAGTGGCATACACAGCTTGCCCGTGCGTGGTTCGGACATTGGCCACGAATCCTGGATGGTGCTCCACCATTTCCTTCAATCTGGGCGGCAGGCCTTCGACCGGTTGTTCGCCGGCGATCTTCTGGATCAGGCGGATGTTGTCGCCGAGGACCACATAGTCCTCGTTGGCAAAATGGTGGTCCATCGCCAGCCAGATCAATATCCCAAGACCCAGCAACACAACTGCGGACGACAGGGAAAACAAGATCGTCAAGCGCAGTGTTAGCGACAGACGCTGCTTCATTCCCCATCCTCCGGCATTTCCAGTACGTAACCCATGCCCCGGACGGTCTGAATCAGCTTCGGCTCGAAATCGTCATCGATCTTTGCCCGCAAACGGCGAATGGCGACATCAATGACATTGCTGTCACTGTCGAAATTCATGTCCCAAACCTGGGAGGCAATCAAGGACCGCGGCAAGACTTCGCCGTGGCGGCGGACCAGCAGCTCGAGCAAGGCAAATTCCTTGCTGGTAAGGGGAATTCGGCGACCGCCGCGCGAAGCTCGCCGCCGTGCCAGGTCGAGAACCAGGTCTCCAACCTGAATGCGATCCATTGCCAGTTGTGCGGTACCGCGGCGCAACAAGGTACGCACCCGGGCGAGCAACTCCGAGAAAGCAAACGGCTTGACCAAATAATCGTCGGCGCCCAACTCCAGGCCCTTGACCCGGTCAACCACACTGTCGCGGGCCGTCAGGAATAACACCGGCACAGCGTTGTCAGCGGCGCGGATGGTCTGCAGAATTCGCCATCCATCAACATCCGGCAACATCACGTCGAGCACGATCAGGTCATATGACTCGTTCATTGCCAAGTGCTGGCCGTCAATCCCATTGGCCGCCAGATCGACGACGAATCCCGCCTCACTCAATCCCTGCCGAAGGTACTCCCCGGTTTTCGATTCGTCCTCTATTACCAGCAGTTTCATTGCGCGCCTCCCCTACCTGCACCGCGAGCGAGCGTGTCGACCCTGCTCTTCCTGGGGCTAGTCTACCCAGACGCCGCGTAGGTGACCGGAACCTTACCGGAATGTAATGTTGGGGTCAGTTGGCGGTAGCCTCCCTCTCGCTACTCTCGACATGCCGCCTTATGACGCGGCTATCCAGCAAACGAGGACTATTTTCATGCGACGCGATCGACCGTCTGGCATTGTTCTGCCCAACCTTCCGCGCCGCCGTTTCGTGCAAGGCCTGGCGGCAGGCGGCGTGATGGCAGGATTGGCCGGCCTTGGCAGCAGCGCTTGGGCGCAGGCAGACGCCCCTCGGCGTGCCGGGTACGGCACTGCCCCAGTCCTGCGCGGGACGGAATTCGACCTGGTGATCGCCGAATCGGCGGTCAACTTCACCGGCAAGCCTGGTGTAGCAACCACCATCAACGGCATGCTGCCCGGCCCCACGCTGCGCTGGCGCGAAGGCGACACCGTGACCATTCGGGTCACGAATCGACTGCGCGAACCTACGTCGATCCACTGGCACGGCATCATCCTGCCGTTCCAGATGGATGGCGTGCCGGGCATCAGCTTCGCCGGCATCGCCCCCGGCCAGACCTTCACCTATCGCTTCAAGGTCAGCCAGACGGGCAGCTATTGGTATCACTCGCATTCCGGCTTCCAGGAGATGACCGGCGTATACGGCGGCATCGTGATTGACCCCGCTTCCGGCAAGGATCCGATCCTCGCCGATCGCGACTACACGGTATTGCTGTCTGACTGGACCGATGAGGATCCGATGCGGGTCCTCTCGAAACTGAAAGTCCAGAGCGACTATTACAACTACAACCAACCGACGGTCATCGACTTCTTCCGTGACGTCTCCAATGAGGGCATGAAAAGCGCGCTCGCCAAGCGGAAGATGTGGAACGAAATGCGCATGAATCCGACCGACATCGCGGACATCTCCGGTGCAACGCTGACCTATCTGACCAATGGCGTCACGCCCGCCGGCAACTGGACCGGCCTATTCAAGCCTGGTGAGAAAGTGCGGCTGCGCTTTATCAACGGGGCCGGCAACACGTTTTATGACGTGCGCATTCCGGGTCTGAAGCTGAAGGTGGTGCAGGTCGACGGACAGGATCTCGAGCCCATCACGGTTGATGAATTCCGGTTCGGTCCCGGCGAAACCTGCGACGTGGTGGTGGAGCCCCGGGACGATGCCTACACCATCTTCTCCCAAGCCATGGACAGGACGGGCTACGCCCGTGGCACGCTGGCCGTTCGCGAAGGCCTTAGCGCACCGGTCCCAGCGCTCGACAAGGCCGAGTGGCTGACCATGGCGGACATGATGGGAGATATGGGAGGCATGGACCATGGGGCCATGAACCATGCAGGCATGAGCCATGGGGCCATGGCGATACAAGGCATGGATCACGGTGGCATGAACATGCAAGGGATGGACCATGGCGGGATGAACCACGGGGGAGCGGCCATGTCCGGCATGGACCACGGGACAACGCCGATGGATCATAACCTGCAAGCCATGACCGGCGGGGGAGCGGATAACTCGCTCAAGGTTCCCAGCACCAAGGCGCGACATGCGAAAACCGAGTACGGCGCCAGCACGGATATGCGCGTGGACATGGCCCGCACCAACCTGGACGATCCCGGCATCGGCCTGCGCAACAACGGCCGAAAGGTCCTCACGCTGGCGGACCAGCACACTATCGGCGGCCCCCTGGATGCGCGTGGTCCCGGACGTGAGGTGGAACTGCACCTGACCGGCAATATGGAGCGCTTCACTTGGTCGTTCGACGGCGTTGAGTTCGGGAAATCGACACCGGTCTATTTCAAGCATGGCGAGCGATTGCGCGTCATCCTCCACAACGACACCATGATGACCCACCCGATGCATATGCACGGGATGTGGAGTGAGCTGGAGGCGCCGGACGGCAGGTTCCAGGCACGTCGGCACACGATTCCGGTACAGCCGGCACAGCGCATCAGTTTTCTAGTCACCGCGGACGCCTTGGGCCGCTGGGCGTGGCATTGCCACCTGATGATGCACATGGATGCGGGGATGTTCCGCGAAGTGTTGGTGGCCTGACCTCTAACTGAATACGCATACGCCATGTACAAGCACACAAGAACCGTCGTCGCCGCCGTGCTCGCTTCCGCGGGCATGAGCGTCGCATGGGCGCAGCACTCCCACACGCCAGACGGCCAGGCCGAGTCAACGTCCTCTGGTACAACGGAAAAGGCCAAGGCCGCCTCACAACCGAAGTCCCCGAGCCAAGCCGGCAGCATGCAAGGCATGGATCACGGTTCGATGCAGGGCATGGACCAAGGCTCGATGCAGACCATGGACCAGGGCTCGCTGCAAACCATGGATCAGAGTGCCATGCAGGGCATGGACCATGGGGACATGAAGATGCAAGGAGGTAGCGCGCCGCCGGATGCCCGCGATCCGCACGCCTATTCGGGCGGCTACCAACTTGGTGTTGGCGAATATGCCCTAGGACCGGCCCGATCGCTGCATATGGCGGACGAACATCTGTTTGCTTCCGTCCTGGTGGACCGACTGGAATGGGCCAAAGGCAACGACAGCAATGCCGCCGCCTACGAGGCGCAGGCCTGGTTCGGCAGCACCTACAACAAGTTCGTGATCAAGGCTGAAGGCGAGGTCGAGAAAGGCAAAGTCCACGAAGCCCGGACTGAACTGCTGTGGGGCCATGCAATTGCCACCTATTGGGATACGCAGCTAGGTATTCGGAACGACGCCGGCTACGGGCGTCCTGCCCGCAACTGGCTGGCCTTCGGTGTGCAAGGCCTGGCGCCGTACTGGTTCGAGGTGGACGCGACCGGCTACCTGGGTACCGAGGGTCGGACCGCCCTGCGCCTGTCGGCCGAGTATGAACTGCTGATTACGCAACGCCTGATCCTGCAGCCCAGGATCGAGGCCAATTTATATGGCAAGAACGACCCCGCCGTCGGTATCGGCAGCGGCCTGGCCAATGGCGCCGTAGGCGTGCGCCTGCGCTATGAGGTGAGCCGTCAGTTCGCACCGTATATCGGTGTCGAGCGTTACCAGACCTTTGGCAATACCGCCGACATGGTTCGTGCGTCCGGCGGACGTAGTGGCGAGACTCGCTTCGTGGCGGGTGTTCGCATGTGGTTTTAACAGCGTATTTAACCCGCATCTATCCGGAGTTCATCATGCAAGCGCCCCGTTCCCTCCTGCAAGCCACGCTGGCAATCGCCGCCGCCTTGGCCAGTTCCGTGGCTTTCGCACACCCGAAGCTGGTTTCGTCGACGCCGGCTGACAAGGCCGAGGTTTCTGCGCCGCAGAAGATCGAACTGAAGTTCTCAGAAGACCTGATGACCAAATTCTCCGGCGCCAACCTCGTCATGACCGGCATGCCGGGCATGGCCGACCATGCGCCGATGAAGGTCGCCGCCAAGGTTTCCGGCAGCGATGATCCGAAGACCATGGTCATCACCCCGGCTCAGCCGCTGGTGCCCGGCACCTATCGCGTGGACTGGCGCGCCGTGTCGTCCGATACCCATCCGATCAACGGGAATATCGCCTTCACGGTCAAGTAATCCGCATATGGACTGGGTAACCGTTTCGGTGCGCTTTGCACTCTATTTCGACCTGACGACGCTGTTCGGGCTCCCGCTGTTCGGACTCTACGCGCTTCGCCGCGAAGAATTGTCGTCGCGCATCGGCTCGCGCCATGTGACGGTCACTGCGGTGATCGCAGCGCTCGGCATCGTCCTGTCGCTTGCGAACATGGTGGTGATGGCCAAAGGCATGACCGGCGCATCCGAGTATTCAGAGCTGCAGAGCCACGTCTTCGAAATGATTCTGACGGGCACCGATTTCGGCGCCGCCTGGACGGTGCGGCTGGTTGCCCTGCTCCTCTGCTCGCTGCTTGCGTTGTTTGCCCACCGGTGGCCGCGCTTCCAGTTCGGCGCTCTCGCCGCCACCGCCGGCATTGCCCTGTCGACGCTCGCGTGGGCCGGGCATGGCGCCATGGGTGACGGCGTGCGGCGGTATCTCCACCTCGCCTCCGATATCGCCCATTTGATGGCCGCAGGTGCCTGGGTCGGCGCGCTTGTCGCGTTCGTGATACTGTCAAGGCCGTCGTCACCGGCAACGGCCGCCTTGCTCAGCCGTACGTCCAACGGATTTGCGCAGGTTGGCACGATCATGGTCGCAACATTGACGGTCACGGGCGCGATGAACTACTGGGTGATCGTCGGCCCGACGCTGCCAGACGATCTCTCTCTCACATCGTATGGCGGCCTGCTGATTGTCAAGATCACGCTGTTTGGCGCCATGCTGGCACTGGCTGCAGCGAACCGCTTTAGGCTCGCCCCGCAACTCGAACAGGCAGTAAAGACGGGCGATCACGATGGGGCCGTACGTACGTTGCGCCGCAGCCTGATGTTCGAGACCAGCGCCGCAACGCTAATTTTGGCGCTGGTGGCATCGCTCGGCGTCCTTTCGCCGGCTGGGATGTAATCGGCCAGTATCTCGCAACGGTATCCCCTCGCAACCGGCCACCACAGCAACTTGCCAAGGAGGCCCGCATGAATCCGACCAAGCAACTATTGCTGGCTATGGCCATCGTGCCATTGGTGGCGCTCGCAGCGGGAAACATGGGGGACCATCGGGACGGCCGCGGTCAGGCCGCCAGCCAGAACGCTGGCAAGCCCGGGGACCGACCAGGGTGACCCGCACCGTCAAGCTGGCCATGCATGACACGATGCGTTTCACGCCGGACAAGATCTCGGTCAAGGCCGGTGATACCGTGCGCTTCGTTGTCCGGAATACCGGTAAGGTGGAACACGAGATGGTCATCGGGACCAGCAGCGAATTGAGGGAGCATGCGCAACATGCCAATGACCTGGCATGCCGAGGCCAACCAGGTATCGCTCGCGCCGGGTCAGCAAGGCGTGCTGATCTGGAAGTTCGATCGGCCGGGAACCGTTGATTTCGCCTGCCTGCTGCCCGGGCATTACGAAGCAGGCATGGTGGGCAAGGTAACGGTCAAATAACACCGAAATTCTCACCGGATCCGGGGCGGCGCCCTACTTGCGCGCCGCGTACTGTTCCGTGACCTCCCGCTGAGCGGCTGCGATTTTCTGTGGCCAGGTGCTCTTGATATACGCCAGCACGGCGATGATGTCTTCATCGGACAGCGACGGTCCGAATGCTGGCATGTCGCTCACATAGCCAGCCGGTGCGGTAACGCCCGCGACCAGGCCATGCTTGGTAATTGCAAACAGCACGGCATCAGGGTGATGCCATGTGTGGCCGGAAGCGTCATGCGGAGGCGCCCGCATTCGGCCGCTTGGCAGCCGCTGGCGCCAGTCGGGCTGCCCCTCCAGGTTGGCGCCATGGCACGCCCCACACTGCTGCGCGTAGATCGTCCGACCCAGCGCAACCCGTACCGAATCGGCGGCATCGATGCGAAGCTGCCGCGAATCGCCCGCTTTCCCGGCATCTACGGGCGCCTCGAGATACCGCTTAGTCTGCAGTGCAACGGCGGTGGCAGCCGCCGCGCCGAGCACAATCAGCCCGGCGATCCGCCAGCGTGGCTTGTTCGAACCTTCCATGTTGGCGACCCTGTTGGCCGATCCTCGCCGACCTTAGTTCATTGAGAACGGCTTGCCGCCAAAATCAACCGTCACAAGCTTACCGTCCATCTTGCCCATGCCGGGGGAGTTTGCTGGCATGCCAGGCACTGCCACGCCTTTCACGGCAGGGCTCGCGGCGAGTTTCCTGACCGCTGCCGCGGGCACGTGCCCCTCCACGATCTGGCCGGTACCTTCCAACACCGCGGTATGGCATGAGCTCAATTGTGCCGGAACTCCCGGCTTCGCCTTGATGGCGGAGACATCGCTCGAATTGACGACCTTGGTGCGGATGCCGGCCTCGCTCAGATGCTGGACCCAGGCCTCGCAGCAGCCGCAATTTGGATCCTTGTACACCACCATAGACGGTGAGGCCGCATGCCCCGTGACGCCGATGGCCAGCAATGCCGCAGTGAAAAGAAGCTTCGTCACTTAAGTCTGACTCCCGAGAAATGAATAGGGTCGCCCCGGACTGCCGGCACAAGCCTCAGGTGGCAGCCTTCCTGAGCCGCAACGCATTGGTAATGACCGAGGCGGAACTCAGGCTCATCGCCAACGCCGCAATCATCGGCGACAACAACAAGCCTGTCATTGGATACAGAACGCCCGCGGCCAGCGGAACGCCCAAGGGGTTATAAATGAACGCAAAACCGAGGTTCTGCTTCATGTTTCGAATGGTCGCTCGCGAGAGTTGTCGGGCACGGGCAATCTCGCGCAAATCCCCTTTGACCAGCGTGACCTGAGCGCTGTTCATCGCGACATCAGTGCCCGTGCCCATGGCAATACCGACATCCGCCTTCGCCAGCGCCGGCGCATCATTGACGCCGTCGCCCGCCATGGCCACCACCGCGCCTGCTTGTTGCAGCGAACTAACCAACTCAAGCTTGTCCGCCGGCGTCACCTCGCCGTGGAACTCGTCAACACCGAGTGTGCCGGCCACGGCCCTGGCCGTTGCGATGCCGTCGCCGGTCGCCATCACGACACGGATTCTTTCTTCCCTGAGACGCGCCAGCGCCTCCGGCGTCGTTGCCTTGACCGGGGCCGAGACGGCGAGCAGGCCGGCAAGCTTGCTTTCGATAGCGAGGTACATGACGCTGGCGCCTTGCGCACGCAGCTCATCGGCCTGCGCCACGAGCGGATCGATGGGAACTCCTTCGGCTTCCATGAGCGCAGTGTTTCCAATCGCGACCTTCCTGCCTCCCAGCTTGCCTCTTCCCCCGATCCCGGAGCCCGACTCGAACCCCTCCGGCTTTTCCAACTGCAGGCCGCGATCCCGGGCTGCTTCAACAATCGCGGCCGCCAGAGGATGTTCGCCGCCCTGATCCAGGCTGGCGGCTAACCGCAGTACGTCCTCCTCGGCATAACCATTTGTGCCGATCGCGCGCTCAAAAACCGGCCGACCCTCGGTGAGAGTCCCGGTCTTGTCGACAATCAGGGTATCGACCTTGCGCAGGTTTTCGATCGCAGCGGCGTCGCGGGATAGCACGCCATTGGAGGCGCCCTTGCCACTTGCGACCATGATGGACATTGGCGTGGCCAGACCGAGCGCGCAAGGACATGCGATGATCAACACCGCGACGGCATTGATCAGACCGAATACCCAGCTCGGCTCGGGACCGAAAAGCCCCCAGGCGACAAAAATCAGCATCGCAATGCCGATGACTCCCAGAACGAAGACACCGGCAACCTGGTCCGCCATTCGCTGCATCGGCGCCTTCGATCGCTGCGCTTGCGCCACCATCTGGACCATCTGGGACAGCACGGTCTGCGAGCCGACCTTTTCGGATTGGATGACGAGGCTGCCCGAGGTGTTCATCGTGGCACCGATGACGCGGTCGCCGGCGCGCTTGGTGGTCGGAATAGGCTCACCAGTGATCATCAATTCGTCGACCGCGCTCATGCCTTCCGTTACTACACCATCGACCGGCACCTTCTCGCCGGGCCGCACGCGTAGCACGTCGCTTACGTGGACATGGGTGAGTGGCACGTCGTCCTCGACACCGTCAGGACCGATGCGCCTTGCCGTCTTGGGTGCCAGTCCCAGCAGCGACTTGATAGCGGCGGAAGTTTGGGATCGGGCCTTGAGCTCAAGCAACTGACCCAGCAGCGTGAGGGAGATGATCACCGCCGCGGCCTCGAAGTACACGGCGACACGGCCATGCTCGGCGAACGCCTGCGGAAATACGCCTGGCGTGACGGTCGCAATGACGCTGTAGACATAGGCTGCGCCAGTACCGATTCCGATCAGCGTCCACATGTTCGGGCTGCGGATGATGATCGACTGGTAGCATCGCACGAAGAACGGCCAGCCCGCCCACAGCACGACGGGCGTCGCCAGTGCAAGCTCGACCCAGCTCTGAGTCGGCACCTGCATCCATCCAAGGCGATGCCCGAACATGGCCAGCACGAATACGACTCCAGTAAGCGGAAGCGTCCACCAGAAGCGGCGACGGAAATCCACCAACTCGGGGTTCTCGCCTTCATCCAACTGCGGCAACAATGGTTCCAGCGCCATGCCGCACTTCGGGCAGTTGCCCGGATGATCCTGGCGGATCTCTGGATGCATGGGACAGGTATAGATGGTGCCCTCGGGGGCTGGCGGCGCCGCTGGGGGCTCAGACGGGATGGTGTACTTGCCTGGATCGGCCTCGAATTTCTGCTGGCAAGACGCGCTGCAGAAAAAAATACCGAGCGCCGGCATGCTCGGCCTGAAATTTGGAATCGGCCGAGACGGTCATGCCACAGACCGGATCTTCAAGGGCCTGCGCTGCCCCGGTGCCAGTGTCCGCCTGTTCACGAACATGGTCATGGTGATGCGCATGCTCATGTAGCTGGCCATGTTCGGACTGGCCCTGAGCCGTGGCATGTGCACCGGCACCATGGCGGCCGGACTCCGTTGCATCGCGTTCTTTACTTGGCCTACTCATCCTGGCTCCCTTAGTTTTTTGGGCCTCGCATCTACTAAGTCCTCCGACTTGGCTGAAACTGCGGCCTTGGCGTGGCTCCAGTGGCCCTGCTGGACGATATGCATCAGCGGACACAGCAACACTAGCGCAAAGGGTAGCCAGGAGGCAACGTGGCTCAAGTGCAGAACCGGACGCTGATGCTTAGCGTATGCAGTTCTGCATGACAGACGCTTTACACGAGGATGACGCCGACCCGATAGGCAAGCTTTCATGTCACGCCTGAGACGCCAGCTTAGACATTCCCATCGTTGTAAGGTCAAGCGCAAGGAGGTGCACCGGTGCTGGGACTAGTCTCAAGAGGCTAATCGCGGTGGGTCCGGTATGGGCTACCCGCTATTGAGAACGCGTGTATTGAAGGGCGAAGTGCTGAGCACGCGACTGCCACAAGCCGAGTTGTGTCCTTGTACTTCGTATCAAGAAAAGACGACACAGCCCCCAAACAATCGGGTCCCGTGGGCCGCTCTTTTTCGCGGCCCACATTCGGATGCCTGTAGGACATCCGTACCGGGACGGCTGCGCCTGCAGGGCGATGCGTGGATCAGACGCCGTCCGTAAAGTTGTCGCGTGTTCCAACGGCGTGGCTGCCGTCACTGAACGGATCGCGCGTACCCATCGCGTGGCTGCCGTCACTGAACGGATCGCGCGTACCCATCGCGTGGCTGCCGTCACTGAACGGATCGCGTGTACCCATTGCATGGGCGCCATCGGTGAAGGAATCGCGCGGCGAGGCCACGCCAGCATTAGCCATGCCGGCCACGCCGCCGAGCGTTGCAATAGCCAGTGCGACAAGAGTCTTCTTCTTCAACGTACGCATTTTGCTTCTCCTTTTTTCGATTGGCTCCATGAGCCTGCCCCCACAGTGTAGAAGGCGGTACCTCACCGAGGCCTTACACCGACATGACAAAGCGGTCTTCTCTCGGGTGATCTAATGGATAGGTCAGATCCGGTCCAATAGGTTCGGAGGTCAGCCGCCGGTAAAGAGATGACTACGTTCGATATAGACGCGTACACCGTGGGCGTTCGGCATGCTAGGCAAGAGGACACCCAGGTCTACGGTCGCTCCGCGAATCGATTCGGCAAACTTCCACGTCGCCTCCTGCCCCCCGCTGCGGAAGGTCACGGTGTCGCCGGATGCAACATTGATGTACTTCATGCCAGGGGTCAGTGCCACGGTGCGGAAGGCCGTGCCGGCAGGTACCTGGCTGCCGAAGATGGCGGCCTGCGAACCGACACGCGTTGCGCTTACCTGCCCTGGTAATGGATCTGCAGCGGGCTCTCCGCCCTGGCGCTGAACATGCTGCGCCACGTCATCGCCGGCGTTGGTTTTCAATTTGTCGGTACTCCATGCCGGGGAGATGGACAACGCCGAAAGAGCCAGTACGACGGCCAAGGTCTTGTTGGTTTTCATGGTGCACTCTCCATTGAAGTATTCGAGGCGTTCCCTCTTGAATCCATGGTATGAGGTCGTCGCTCACCGGGGCGTTACGGTGCCATTACATCCCGGTAAGCTGTCGCGCGCGTTGGCAGGCGCTTCGATGTCATCCATGGCGCAGCGCGCCAAGCCTGCCTATCGAATTTTGGCCGACGAACAGTCGACATCGCTTGACCTTACCCCTGTAGGAAGGTCCATAGTGGCCTAGATGGACCGCAACGTGCGTCGAACAGGAAACCGCGACCAGGAAGCGGGTCGCTCTCGCGCGGAGGTGACGTCATGACTGTCGCTAAACAGACCTTGTGCGACGATGTCCTTGCCGTGTTCAAGCGGGCGTGCGAGCAAGAACAATATGTCGTCGCCGATCTACTCCTCGGTGCCCTCGAGGCCATGGCTGGTCAAGACCAAGACAGCCGGCTACTGGACGAGGCATATCTTGTGGTGGCGCGCTGCTGCGCGCCACCAAGCCGCTGCGCTGCCCCGGCTCCGCAGATAAGCGCCTCCTATACTGAAGGCATGCAAGGCCAGATGGCACCTACATCAGGTCGTACGTCTGGCACGAGGGTGTGAGCATATGAAGCAACTCTGGCGAGTCATCCTGCTGGTGACGCTCGCGGTGGCGTTCCCGTTGCGCACCCTTGCCATGAGTGCGGAGCGCTGCTGCCCGTTGGGCGCGGCGACTGTTCAAGCGTACGCTGCTCAGACCGACGGTGAGACGGCTGGCACTGGGGATGGCTGCGATACTAGAGGCGACTGTGCCGCAGGCGCGCCGTCCGGCAACCCCGTTCACTCGTCGTGCACTGCAGCCTGTGCCTCCCCCGCCGTCACGCCCGCGATGGCGGGGAGCGCTGCGAGCCTTTGGAAATCGATCCTGTTCGCGCATCCCCAGCCCCCTTTCTTCTCCGTGGTGTCGCCGCCCCTTGAGCGGCCACCTCAGGGGACAGTCTTCTGATCCTCTCAAGCCCATGCATGCGCCCGGCGTTCGTGAAGAAACGGTTCTGCCCTATAAAGGGAACGGCAGCGCCGAGATGACCGAAATGCCATTGGTGCGAGCCCGTGACGCGATCAGACGTCACAGTGTGAGCCCGCTTCTGAGCCTGGTCCGGGAATCGTCGGCGACAGTGGTGAGCGGCGCGAGCCGCATCCCGTTTGAGAGATCGAGTCGAATTCGACGCTTCCCATGGCGCTGCCGTTCATCAACGATGGTGGAGCAAGCCATGGCAATGCGCAAGCGAGACGACGAGGTGGTATTCCCCAACGCGGCGGGGATCGACGTGGGCGCGTCGAGCCACTGGGCGGCCGTGCCGCGGCATCTCGCCGAACAAGCCGGCTGCGAGCCGGTACGCGAGTTCGGTGCAATGACCGACCACCTTAACGCGCTAGCTGACTGGCTGCTAGCCTGCGGGATCGACACGGTGGCGCTGGAGTCCACCGGGGTGTACTGGATCCCCGTGTATGAGGTGCTGGAACAGCGAGGATTGAAGGTCTGGCTGGTCGATGCTCGACAGCTCAAATACGTGCCCGGGCGCAAGAGCGACGTGCAAGACTGCCAGTGGCTGCTATGTCCCGGCACCAAGATCAGCGGTGGCAAGGTACTGTCCTCGGGCACCAAACGATCAGCCAACCGGGCGCGCCAAGCGCTCAAGCTCGCGGCGATGAGTCTGTCACATAGCGACTCCGCACTCGGCGCGTTCTACCGCCGGCTGTGTGCCCGCATGGACAAGCCGCGTGCCAACACGGCAGTCGCCCATAAGCCTCGCGCTGACGTGCCACGGCCCGCACCACGCAGACTTCGCCGCTAGGACGCCAGGCCGCGCGCAGTAGCCCCAGGCTCATGAGCTCCTGCGCCGCTTCGCCAACGTCAAGCACTTCTGCTCGTGGCTCGGGCTGTGCCCCGGCACCAAGATCAGCGGTGGCAAGGTCCTGTCGGCGCGCACGCGACGCTCCACCAACCGGGTGCGCCAGGCGCTCAAGCTCGCGGCCATGAGTCTGTCACGCAACCGTTCAGCGCTTGGCGCCTTCTACCGGCGCCTGTGCACGCGCATGGACAAGCCCCGCGCCAATACGGCCGTCGCCCACAAGCTCGCCCGCATGATCTACTTCATGCTCACACGCGGTGAGGCCTTCGTCGACCAAGGTCAGCAAAAGTACGAGGAGCAGCAGCGCCAGCGCTCCATCGCCGCTTTGCGCCGCCGCGCCGCCGACCTCGGCTTCGCCATTACGCCCGCGACAGCGGCAGCTCCATAGCGCCAGCCGTCACTCTGTTTCTCAGGAGGTATCCGATCCCGGACAGCGCTGGCCCATGGCGTGCGCTTACGCACCCACGCGTGCGCCTGTCCGACTCCAACAGCAGCGACTGCCGCCCGCCATTACCGGCATCGACGGCACCATGCTGCTCGTAGTCAACCGGGGAATATCATGAAGACGATCTTGCTCACTATGGCCGGCGCCATGGCGGCCGCCTTATCCCTTGCGGCGATGGCTGGCCCTGACTGGAGTGTGATTGAAAAGGCGCGCGGCGCGAAACAAGCCCAAGCGCAAAAGGCGACACCTCACCAGCCGATGACGATGGAGGACCACGCGGCAATGATAAAGGCATGCCGCGAAATGATGGCGCAGCCTAAGTAACCAGGCCGGTTGGCCCCGGCGAGCCGCGAGCTGTTCGCGGGCCGTCGGGGCGTTGTCGGTGCTGACCTCGGTAGCGCAGACCTGATCTGCGACAAACTGCCACAACCGGCATATGTTGCCCGAAGCCAAACGCTGCTAACATTCCTGCCAAACTAGGCGTCACACGTGCGTACTTCCCTCCGTCGGCTCTGGCTTGCCGCATTCCTGCTGAGCGCTTTCCTGACAGTGCAACTGGCAGCGGCAGCGTATGCCTGCGACGGCAGCCGCTATTCGCTCGGCGCAACGCACGAGATGGCCGGCATGACCGAAGCTTGCCCCGACATGGCAAAGGACGGCGCCGGGCCGGGCATACATGACGGACTTTGCCAGGAGCACTGCCAACTCGGCTCCAAGTCGGCCGACCATGCAACGCCTCAGATTCCCGCCTTCCAGCCGGTGCTCGTCAATGTCGTGGTGCCCACTCCGGTACCTGGACTGGCACATCGCGTAGCCGTTCCCCGCGAAGCGATTTCGCGCGCGCCGCCACGCCCTCTCCCCATCCTCAACTGCTGTTTCCGAACGTAGCCTTCGAAGCAACGCCTGTATCGTGCCCTGAGCCATAGCTTCAGGGTGGTCGTTGCTTTGCGGAGGCCTTATGCATTTGCGTTTCCCCACGATGAGCGGAGGCCGAGTGGCGTTCGCCATCACGCTCCTTGCCGCCATCCATCCGGCATGGGCGGAATCCGTCAGCGCACTCTCCTTGCAGGAAGCGGTCGCACTCGCGTCGTTGCGATCGACGGATGCCGAAACCTCGCGGTCGGCGGTCCAGTCAGCCATTGAGATGGCAGTCGCCGGCAAGCAGTTGCCAGACCCAATCCTGAAGGTCGGCGTCAACAACGTGCCGGCGAATGGCCCAGACCGGTTCTCGCTTGGCACGGACTCGATGACGATGAGGTCGATCAGCCTCATGCAGGAATTCACGCGTTCGGCGAAACGTCAGGCCCGCGCCGAGCGTTTCGAGGCCGAGGCGTCTTCGGCTGAGGCCCAACGCGCGGTGGCGCTGGCCACCGTGCAGCGCGGCACCGCCATAGCATGGCTTGACCGCTGGTATGCGGAACGCGCGTACGGCGTGCTCACCGAACAGGCGCAATCGATCAAGCTGATGGTGGACGCGGCACAGGCTGCCTATCGCGGCAATCGCGGTTCGCGCGCCGATATCCTTGCGGCCGAGCTTGAATTGCAGCAACTGCGGGATCGCGAAGACGAAGCCCGCGCCGCGGTCGCCTCGTCCCGCGCTGTGCTGCGCCGGTGGATCGGCGAGGCTGCGGAGCAGCCACTGACCGAGCGCCCCGCGCTTGATGCGCCTACCTGGCTCGCGTCTCTCGACGCCGCTGGCGCCGCGCAACTGCCCGACGTCGCGGCCGCAGAAGCCCAGGTCGGCGTGGCCGAGGCAGAAAGCCGCGTCGCGCGCGAGAACAAGGTTCCAGACGTCAGCGTCGAGCTTATGTACAGCCAGCGTGGCCCCGCCTACTCGAATATGGTATCGCTGAACGTTTCGCTGCCGGTGCCCTGGGACCAGAAGAACCGCCAGGATCGCGAGCTGGCCTCCAAGCTCGCGCAGGCCAACGCTGCACGGGCGCAAGCCGAATCGGTACGCCGTGGCCTGATCGGACAGCTCCGCGGCAAGCAGGCCGAACTGCAACTTAGTCAGTCACGCCTGGAGCGCTCTAGAAATACCACCTTGCCTCTGGCGAAGGCGCAAACCGAGGCGGCCCTGACCGCCTATCGCGCCAGCGCCGGCAGTCTGACAGCGGTGGCTGACGCCAGCCGCAAAGCGCTCAACATCTCCCTCGAACGGCTCAAGCTAGAGGCAGCTACTGCCCGGCTCTGGGCCGAACTCACTTTCCTGATGCCGTTACCGACTGCCGCACAACCGATGTCGCCGCAAGGAGCCCAACAATGAAATGGACCACGATTGCACGGGCAGTAGCGGCCTTCGTTGTGCTGGCGAGCGTCGGCGGTGCCTATTACCTCGGCCAACAACAGGGACGCCAGCATACGGCCGCGTCAACGACACCTGGGGGCGGCTCCGGTGATGCGAGCCTCAAGGCCGGTGATATCGGTCCCAAAACGGGCAAGCGCATCCTCTACTGGCATGACCCAATGGTGCCGGGCCAGCGCTTTGACAAGCCAGGCAAGTCGCCATTCATGGATATGGCGTTGTCGCCGGTGTACGAGGAAACCGCTGGCGGCGCGGCCGTTACCATTGACAGCCGCGTGAGTCAGAACCTAGGTATCCGGACGGCAGAGGTGAAGTCGGGCCGGCTTGAATCGGCACTGGAAGTTCCAGGGAACGTGGCGATCAACGAACGCGGTATCGAAGTGCTGCAGGCTCGCACGACTGGGTTCGTCGAGCACGCGTATGCCAGGACGAGGCTGGATCCGGTTCGTAAAGGGCAGCCACTGGCGCAGATCTACTCGCCTGAATGGGTCGCCGCGCAAGAGGAGTACCTGGCCGTGGCTCGCATGAGCGGCAACCTGCAGAGCGATTTGCGCGAAGCCGCCATCGCCCGCATGCGGCAGGCCGGCATGACCGACAGCCACATCCGCCTGGTGCAGAACACCGGCAAGCTGCAGCCGCGGCTCACCGTTACCAGTTCGGTAGACGGCATCGTCACTGAGATCGGCGCACGTGACGGCATGACCGTGTCTCCCGGCACCACGCTCTTTCGCATAGCCAGCCTGGCAACGGTATGGGCGCTGGCGGAAGTGCCGGAGAGCCAGGCCGCGCAGCTACGACCCGGCCAAACCGTGTCGGCAGTCGCGGCAGCCCTGCCCGGACAAACGCTCACCGGCAAGGTCGACGCCATTCTGCCCGACATCAACACAGGCACCCGCACGATCAAGGTTCGAATTGAGTTGCAGAACAAGGGCCGCCAGTTGTTGCCAGGCATGTTCGTGACTGCCCGCTTTGGTGCCTCGCCCGGACCGGACAGGCTGCTTGTCCCGACCGAGTCGCTGATCCGCACCGGGACGCGCACCATAGCCATGGTGGAAACCGGCCAAGGTGGCTTCAGCCCCGTCGAGGTCAAGACAGGTGCCGAGGCTGGCGGACAGACCGAAGTGATCGAGGGCCTCAAGGCCGGACAGAAGGTGGTGGTATCCGGCCAGTTCCTGATCGACTCCGAAGCCAGCCTGCGCGGTACCGCGCAGCGCATGACGGCAGCGCCAGCCGCTTCGGCACCCGCCGCCGCGGCTGCCGTGCCGGAGCACGAAGGCGTCGGGCGTGTGGAGGCGGTGAGCGCTGAAGCCATGACGATCTCCCACGGCCCGATCCCGTCGGCACAGTGGGGCGCCATGACCATGGATTTTGCCGCACCGCCGTCAGGCGTGCCGAAAGGGTTCAAGCCGGGTGACCGCATCCGCTTCCGCTTCCGCCTGAACAACGAAGGCGCGGCGACCCTGTCGTCGGTCGAGCCCGCCACCCCTGCACAGGGAGGGAAGCCATGATTGCGCGGCTCATCCTTGCTTCTATCCGGAATCGCTTCCTGGTCCTGCTGGCCACTGCCATGCTCACCGCCTGGGGCTTGTGGGCCGTGCGCAGTACGCCGCTCGACGCATTGCCGGACCTGTCCGACGTGCAGGTGATCATCCGTACGCCATTCCCCGGCCAAGCCCCACAGATCGTGGAAAACCAGGTCACTTATCCCCTGACCACGACGATGCTGTCCGTGCCCGGTGCCAAGACCGTGCGCGGCTATTCGTTCTTCGGCGATTCCTTTGTCTACGTGCTGTTCGAGGATGAGACGGACCTCTACTGGGCGCGCTCGCGCGTGCTGGAATACCTGAACCAGGTGCAATCGCGGCTGCCCGCCGCCGCCAAGCCGGCGCTTGGCCCTGACGCGACCGGCGTAGGCTGGATCTACGAGTACGCCCTCATCGACAAGACCGGGCAGCACGACCTCAGCCAGTTGCGAGCCTTGCAGGACTGGTTCCTGCGCTTCGAGCTCAAATCACTGCCCAATGTGGCCGAGGTCGCCTCGCTGGGCGGGATGGTCAAGCAGTACCAGATTGTGCTGATGCCAGACCGGCTGCGTGCCTATAACCTGTCGCAGGCCAGGGTGTTGGCTGCGCTCAAGGGGGCGAACCAGGAAACTGGAGGGTCGGTGCTGGAGCTGGGCGAAGCCGAGTACATGGTGCGTGCCAGTGGGTACCTGAAGACGCTCGACGACTTCCGCCAGATCCCGCTGGTAACCAGCGAGACCGGCATCCCCGTACGGCTCGGCGACGTGGCCACCGTTCAGTTCGGTCCCGAGATGCGGCGCGGTATTGCCGAGCTCGACGGCCAGGGCGAAGTCGCGGGCGGCGTCATTGTGATGCGATCAGGCAAGAATGCACTAGAGACGATCGACGCGGTCAAGACCAAGCTCGCCACCCTGCAAAAGAGCTTGCCAAAGGGCGTGGAGATCGTACCTACCTACGATCGCTCAGAGCTAATCAAGCGCGCAGTGGATAACCTGACGGCCAAGCTCATCGAGGAGTTCATCGTGGTGGCGCTGGTGTGCCTGGTGTTCCTGTTCCACCTGCGCTCGGCTCTGGTGGCCATTGTCTCGCTGCCGCTCGGCGTGCTCGCAGCGTTCCTGGTCATGCGCTACCAGGGCGTGAACGCCAACATCATGTCCCTGGGCGGCATCGCCATCGCCATTGGCGCGATGGTCGATGCGGCGGTGGTAATGATCGAGAATGCGCACAAGCACCTGGAACACTGGCACGCCGACAATCCGGGAAAGGAACTGTCCGTACACGAGCGGTGGCGTATTACTGGCGAGTCAGCGGCGGAAGTCGGGCCAGCCCTCTTCTTCTCGCTGCTGATTATCACGCTCTCATTCATCCCCGTGTTCACGTTGGAGGCGCAAGAGGGGCGGCTGTTCTCGCCGCTGGCGTTCACCAAGACCTATTCAATGGCGGCCGCGGCGGGCCTGTCGATCACGCTGGTGCCGGTCCTAATGGGCTATATGATCCGCGGCCGGATTCCGTCGGAACAGGCCAATCCGCTCAACCGGTGGTTGATCCGCGGTTATCAGCCATTGCTTGCCAAGGTGCTCTCGTATCCGAAGACCACGCTGGCGATTGCGGCGCTCCTGATGGTGGCGACCGCCTGGCCGATCATGCGCATCGGTGGCGAGTTCATGCCGCCCCTCGATGAGGGAGACCTGCTGTACATGCCTTCGGCCTTGCCCGGGCTCTCCGCCGGCAAGGCGGCGCAGTTGCTGCAGCAGACCGATCGCCTCATCAAGACCGTACCGGAAGTCGCAACCGTGTTTGGCAAGGCGGGCCGCGCTGATACCGCCACAGATCCGGCACCGATTGAAATGTTCGAGACCACCATCCAGTTCAAACCACGCGACCAGTGGCGTGCAGGCATGACTACCGAAAAGCTGGTGGAGGAGTTGGATCGCGTGGTCAAGGTTCCGGGCTTGTCGAACATCTGGGTGCCGCCGATTCGCAATCGGATCGACATGCTCGCCACAGGGATAAAAAGCCCGGTCGGCATCAAGGTGGCCGGCACGGACCTGAAGGAGATCGACCGGCTCGCCACGCGCATCGAGGAAGCCGTCAAAAACGTCCCCGGTGTCACCTCCGCGCTGGCCGAACGTCTCACCGGCGGGCGCTATATCGATGTCGATATCGACCGCCGGGCCGCGGGCCGGTACGGCCTAAACATCGAGGATGTGCAAGGTATCGTGTCATCCGCAATCGGTGGCGAGAACGTCGGCGAAGTGGTCGACGGGCTGGCGCGCTTTCCGATCAACGTCCGGTATCCGCGCGACTACCGTGATTCCATCGAGCAATTGCGCAGCCTGCCAATCGTCACTGACAAGGGACTGCAGATCACCCTGTCCGACGTGGCGCGCATCGAGGTCGTGCAAGGCCCGCCGATGCTGCGCAGCGAAAATGCGCGCCTGTCCGGCTGGATCTATGTCGACATTCGCGGACGGGATCTGCGCTCCGCCGTGCGGGATATGCAGGACGCGGTGGCAAAGGCGGTGCCGATGCCCGCGGGCAACTCGCTAAGTTGGTCTGGACAGTTCGAGTACCTGGAGCGCGCCACCGCCAAGCTCAAGGTCGTGGTGCCGTTCACGCTGCTGATCATCTTCGTGCTGCTCTATCTGATATTCGGCCGCCTGGATGAGGCGATCCTGATCATGGGCACCTTGCCTCTCGCCCTGATCGGGGGCTTCTGGCTGCTCTATGTGCTCGGCTATAACCTGTCCGTGGCCGGCATTGTGGGTTTTATCGCACTGGCAGGCGTCGCGGCGGAGTTTGGCGTGATCATGCTGCTCTACCTGAAGCAGGCATGGTCCGAGCGGATCGATAATGGTGACACCGGCGTGCCAGGTTTGCTGGAGGCGATCCGCGAAGGTGCGGTACTACGTGTGAGGCCGAAAGCGATGACCGTCGCCGTCATCCTGGCCGGTTTGATCCCGATCGTGTGGTCGCACGGCACCGGCTCAGAAGTAATGCAGCGCATCGCTGCACCGATGGTCGGCGGCATGGTGACGGCGCCGCTGCTGTCCATGTTTGTGGTCCCGGCGGTGTATCTGCTGCTACGCCGCCGTCAGATCAAACAGAAGACTTCCTTTTCCCCCAACCTAACACCTCAGGAGGAATCGCAATGAAACACCTCAAGACCCTCGCCGCCGCCCTGGCCATGATTGCCGCGCCGGAAATATTTGCCGCGGGTTCGATGGACGGCATGGACATGAAGGCACCCGTCGCCTCGCAACAGGCAGCTCGGCCAGTGCCCGCAGAGATCAAGAAGATCGATGCGCAAGCCGGAAAGGTCTCGCTTAAACACGGCCCGATCGAGAATCTAGGCATGCCCGGCATGACGATGGCGTTCCCGGTGAAGGATCGCACCTCGCTTAGCAAGTTCAAGGAAGGCGATACTGTGTCGGTGATATTCGACAAGGTGGATGGCGCGCCGACGGTTATGGTAATGCAGCGCAAGTAATCGGTCGATGCGCGCACGGGTTGGCCGGGCGCCTCCCGTGCGCGTCCTGACTTCCCGGCATGGCCCTAGCACCGTCACGCCGGCAGCCATTGGCAACTTAGCGCGACGATCCTGACAAGCCAAATCCGAATCGAATCAGACCGTGCGCCACAACCCTTTTGATCTCCCCCACGATGTCCTCGTCGTCGTCCTGAGCTCACTCGCAATCATCCTTTGTATGCTCGGCCTGTTTGCTTGGTATGTTCGACGACGGCATGGTCCCCCGCGAACCAGCAACCAGCATGGGCCGGTCTCGCGCAAGCGCATGAGAAAGTCGAGGAGACGGGGCTAATAGCGGTCGGAATGGCGTCCTCCTTGCATGACTCGCACAGCCGGAAGCATCCATTCCATTCTCCATGAAAAACGGATTCCCCTCAGTCTTTGACAGGATCAGTTGTTTCAACGGTACCAGCGACCTATCGTCCCCCAGCAGTGCAGTGGTTTGCCTACGTCTGGTTTCCCCTCTTCCTGTTGGCGGCGCCGCGTCTGGGAAAACTCCGCATCACATTGATGGCGATTCTCGCACTGGCCGTGGTCGGTGTGGTGGAGGCGACGTCGCCCACACACCTGTCGATGAGTGGTGGCGTCGCCCGCCTGATCCCGGAGTTTATGCTGGGTGTGCTGCTATGCCGATTGCGTGAGGCGACGCCGAGCTACCAGGGCCTTATTTGGGGAAGCTTGTTGTCGCTCCTCGTTTGTGTAATCGGCGTGAAAGTTGGAATCGATACGGTTTTCGTGGCTGTCACCGACCGTACCAACCTTATACCGTCATTTTCCTTCAATTAGTTCTCCAAAAAGCTCCCTGACCTTTGACTTGGCATCCTTCAGCGCGATACGGCCCTGCTCGGTGATTTCGTAAACCCGCCGATCACGTCGGCCAGTACGCTCATGACGTGAAGTGAGATAGCCCTTTTTTTCCAAGCCATGCAGCATTGGATACAAAGTTCCTGCGCTGATCTCGTAACCGTGGTGTCGCAACTCCTCGATGATGCCGAGGCCGAAGATGGGTTCCTCGGCTGCGTGGTGGAGGATGTGCAAACGGATCAGCCCCCCGTAAAGGTCTTTGTCTGTCATTCCCGAAGCTCACAGAACCGTGCTCAACAACCAGCCCGCAGCACCACTGCCGACCACAACCAGCCACGGCGGCAGCTTCCAGAACATCAGGGCAACGAGCGCCACAAGGGCCAAGCCAAAATCGTTTGGCGCGTGAATCGCGCTCGTCCATACCGGTTGATAGAGGGCAGCCAGCAGCAGGCCAACCACGGCCGCATTGATGCCAGACAGCGCCGCTTGCGTGCGGGGGTTGCGACGCAAGCGCTCCCAGAACGGCAATGCTCCCACGACCAGCAGGAAGGATGGCGCGAAGATTGCCAGCAGGCAGATCAGACCGCCGAGCCAGCCAGTGGGTGCCTGGTTCATAGAAGCGCCGAGAAAAGCCGCGAAGGTGAACAGAGGGCCAGGGACGGCCTGCGCAGCACCGTAACCCGCCAGAAATGCGTCATTGCTGACCCAGCCAGTCGGCACGACCTCGGCTTGCAGCAAGGGCAGCACGACATGCCCGCCACCAAAGACTAGTGACCCGGCACGGTAGAAGGCATCCACCATCGACAGCGCCTGATTCGGGAACAAGGTTGTCAACAAGGGCAACCCCATCAGGAGGGCAAAGAACAGCGTCAGCCAGAACAAGCCAACGCGACGACTGATGGCAATCGGCAACGGGTCATGCGCTGGCCCCTGCTGAGGCTTGAACAGCAACAGGCCAATGACCGCTGCAATGGCGATGACCCCCACTTGCCCCCCAGCGGACGGCACCAAAAGCACAAGGCATGTCGCCGCAGCCATGATGGTGATGCGCGGTGCGTCTGGACAGAGGTTGCGAGCCATCCCCCATACAGCTTGCGCCACTACTGCAACGGCCACCACCTTCAAGCCATGCAGCACGCCAGCCGGGATCGCATCCCCGTAACTAGCCATGCCCAGTGCAAACAGGATCAGGGCAATCGCTGACGGCAGCGTGAAGCCCGCCCAGGCGGCCAACGCCCCGGCATAGCCGGTTCGGGACAACCCGAGCGCGATCCCGACCTGACTGCTGGCAGGGCCCGGAAGGAACTGACAGAGGGCGACCAAATCCGCATAGCTTCGTTCGGCGAGCCACTGCCGCCGCGTCACGAACTCATCGCGAAAGTAGCCTAGGTGGGCAATTGGGCCGCCGAAAGAGGTCAGGCCCAGTCGGAGGAAAATCAGAAAAACAGTCCAAGGGCTGCGGTCAGTCCTGGTGATGTCGGTCATGGTCACATCTTGCTATGTGGCAGAGTTGAGCCATAATAATCGAAGTTCGATAGCGAAACACGATAACGAAACAATCCCATCATGGAACTCGTTCTGATCGGAGTTGTGGCCTTATTAACATCCGGGCTGACGTTGTTCTCCGGCTTCGGCTTGGGAACGATCCTGATGCCGGTGTTCGCACTGTTTTTCCCGTTGTCGCTTGCCATCGCTGCAACAGCCGTGGTGCATTTCGCCAGCAACCTCTTTAAGTTGGGGCTGATGGCCCGGCAGGCGGATTGGCCAGTCGTGGTGAAATTCAGCGTGCCCGCCGCCATGACGGCAATCCTTGGCGCACGCTCCCTCGCGTTCTTCGATCAGTTGCCGCCCCTCTGGCACTACACCATTGCAGGCTCAGATTTTGAAATCACCGCGGTAAAAGCGGTCATCGGCAGTTTGATCGTGCTGTTTGCACTGCTTGAACTATCCCCTCGCTTTCAAGCGCTCGCTTTTCCAGCGCGCTGGCTTCCTGTTGGCGGGGCGCTCTCTGGCTTTTTTGGGGGGTTATCGGGCAACCAAGGTGCGTTGCGTTCGGCGTTCCTGTTGAAGGCGGGCCTGTCCAAAGATGCGTTCGTGGCGACAGGTGTTGTTTCGGCGGTGATCGTCGATGCTGTGCGCCTCGGGGTGTACGGCACCGCCATGCTTGCAGGCCAATTTTCACAGGCTCAGACACTCGCATTACCCGTTATCGTGGGAACGATCTGCGCGTTCATCGGTGCTCTTGTAGGCAAGCGCATCTTGCAGAAGGTCACGCTGCGCACGGTACAACTCATTGTTGCAATAGCTATGTTAAGCATAGGTACCGGATTGGCTCTTGGCTTGCTCTAGAGTCTTGCAGACTTCGGGCTGGAAGTCTATTTACGACACGGCCGTTTTCTGAAGCGACCCCATCTATAGCCGTACGCACCGTCGTTGCCCTAACGCAGCCTCATCGATCGCGTGCGCCAAAGCTCGTGTCGGAACCCATTGGCCCCCTTGCGCTAAGAATCGCGCGGACGCGTCGACGACGGGTTGCTTGCTTTCATCCGCGGATGCGGCGAAGACGGGGGCAACGACCGACTCCGCGAGCGCAAATTGCTGCCCTTCGAATGCCCCTGGATCGAGGCGACCTTCGGCTTCGAACGTGAGAATGGAAAACGTCGTTCGAACGACGCGCACAGGCTCTCTGGCCACGAGTTCGACGACCACATCGGCCATGCGTGCGCGTTGCCCGGCAAAGTGGACAAGCAGTGGTTGGCCGGCTCCCGCAACATCCGCTGAAATTTGATGGTTGGCAGCTGCCAGAGAGTATCGTCACGGGCGATGAGAACTTTCGGCAAGAAAATCCCGTAGCTACCCCCCATGCGCCAACTTTGAGGTTGCAATGTCCCGTCCCACTGGGAACAGTTCTCCCCCCGTTACTATCTTCATGTCCCGACAATTGGGGCTTTGGCCAGCCAGGCCCGGCATGATTCCTGCCCCCAGTCGCCCATGATCCGGGGGGAGTTGTCACCGGGCCTCATGGGTGGCTGGTGATCGCTAATAGGGGCTCGGCCAAGGTGTTCTTGAGGCCGTCCGTAACGTGGATGCCGAGACTTGCCACCATTCCTGCAGGCCAACCCGCTCAACCCGCATAACGTTCGATGCAAGTGAACCAACAACACGACTCCGTCGATGTCATCGGCGTTGACGTAGGCAAAGGCCAACATCACGCTGTAGCAGTTGATCGGACCGGGAAGCGCCTATACAACACGGCGCTGCCCAACGATGAGGCCAAACTGCGTGCCCTCATCACCGACCTCAAGGCATACGGCCAACTCCTGTTCGTCGTTGATCAACCCGCCACCAATGGCGCGCTGCCGGTCGCAGTCGCCCGCGACGAAGGCGCATCCGTGGGGCGGATGGCGGCCGAATGGGAAAGTGGCCTCCAAGACTGCGCTTTCGGCAAAGGCGAGAGTCTCCAATGGGGGTCGATAGGAGGCGATCAGTAATCCAGTGCCCGTGGCGCTTGACGATAAGCTGACACAAATTCGAAATTTCCCTTATGGATCAACGCCTTATACTAAAATTTCACGAATTCCGGCCGACTTTCCCATAGACGCCAACGCCCGTGGTGCGGTTTAGCACAAACGGTTTTTTAGTCACCGGTCGCGGGTGCTCTCCGCAAGTGCTGTTCATATGCACGCGACCGCGACCGCCAACCAAAAAACGCTCTGCTTTATGCACGGCAGAGCATAAGGGCGTATCTTGGCCGGAGGCGTTCTAGGGACATCGATGCCAGGATCCCTGTAAGCGTTGGTCTGGATCAACCATCACCAAGAAGTCTGGGGAGTACTATGAAAGGTAGGCTTACTGGCTGTGCGCTATCTGCCCCGCGAATGTCTTGATGCCTCGCCGGGGAACCTGGTGCTTTCCCCAGCGGGGGAGCATTTTCCAGCGAAACAAAGTGACTCCAAACGCCTGTTGGGGTGCCAGGCTCAGCCAGAGGCTCAATACCGTTGCGAAACGTCCAGGGCTGCGCTGGGCATCATTGAACTAAGTTCTCATCACGAGCAGGAGGCTATTTATGGCAGAAGCTCACTATCGCGCCAAACTCATATGGAGTGGCGGTGCGTTGGGTCCGACGAAGTCGGTCGAAAGCTATTCGCGCGAATTTCGGGCGGAAATCGACGGCAAACCGGCAATGCGCGGCTCTGCTGATCCCGCCTTTCACGGTGATCCCGCTCTGTACGATCCGGAAGACCTGCTCCTGGTCGCACTGTCCTCTTGCCACATGCTGAGCTATCTCGCGGTCTGCGCGCACGCCGGCATTGCGGTCCTCTCCTATGAGGACCCGGCGATCGGGACGCTGGCGCGAAAGGATGGGCGGGTACGCTTCACCGACGTCTTGCTTCAGCCGAAAGTCGTAGTGGAGGCAGGAAGTGATATTGAAAAGGCCAGAACCTTGCACCAGAAGGCGCATGACATTTGCGTAATCGTTAACTCGGTTAACTTCCCGGTCCGGCACGAAGCTGAGGTCGCGTTCGCCGCCGGAGAGTCGCTACCTTCGGGGCGTTCCGAGTAGTGTGCGGCTCAACGTCGAGCTTTGCTCGAAGGGGGGTGACAGCGGATGAACCATCAGTCGCTCTGCAGCGATTCGGCAGCGCGGCACAAGGCGATCCGGTTTACCGGGCGGCCGACCACCTGGGAAAATTGCTGCGCACGCTGTTCCTGTGCGACTCGGAATTTTTCTTCATCCTCGAGCCGCACTACCACATGCCTATCACCGGCGCGCAGGCACAGACGGGCGGTCTCCTTGCGCGTCGCCAGCATGGCTGCCATTTGTGCGTCATTGCAATCGATCAGCAGCGTGGTCCCCGCGACTTTCAGCGCCTTGCCCTGCTTGCCGGCCTCTTGATGGGGTTATCGAATGGAAGGGACTTCCCCGTCCCGAGGTTGCGGCGGAAGCCGCCGGTTGGAACCGACGTGCCATGATGGCGTGTCGAAGCTGCATCACAACCAACGAAGGGGAAGTCCATGGCTATCGTTACCGTTGGAATTGATCTTGCCAAGAACGTGTTTGCCATTCATGGCGTCGACGAGGCCGGCAAGGCAGTACTGGTCAAGCCGAAGGTCTCACGCGATCAGTTGGTGCCACTGATTGCGCAGTTGCCGCCTTGCCTGATAGGCATGGAAGCTTGCTCTGGCGCGCATTACTGGGCGCGGTTGTTTCGCCAGCACGGACACACGGTCAAGCTGATGTCGCCGAGACTGGTGGCGCCTTACCGGATGTCCGGCAAGCGCGGCAAGAATGATGCAGCCGACGCGGCGGCCATCTGCGAGGCGGTGACCCGACCGAGCATGCGCTTTGTGCCAGTCAAGGACGAGCACCAGCAAGCAACCCTGAGCTTGCATCGAACCCGACAGGGATTCGTAGAAGAGCGTACCGCGACTTACAACCGCCTGCGCGGATTGCTGGCCGAATTCGGCGTGGTATTGCCGCAGAAGCCCGTGCGACTGCGCAAGGAGATTGGGGCCATCTGGAAGCCTTGCCCGGCTGGGCGAATCGATGCATCCAGGACCTGCTGAGCCACGCCGGCAGGCTGGAAGAGAAACTAGACGAATATGATCGCGCTATCAACGAGATTGCGCGTGAAGACGACCGCAGCAAGCGCCTGATGCAGCTTCGTGGGATCGGGCCGACAACGGCTAGTGCCCTCGCTGCTAGCATCGGGGCGGGACACGACTTCAGAAATGGCCGTCAGGTTGCGGCTTGGTTGGGGCTGACGCCAGGACAGCACAGCAGTGGGGGTAAACAGCGCTTGGGCAGCATCACCAGAGCTGGAGACGCTTACTTGCGCACGCTGCTGGTACTCGGGGCTCGCGCGGTGATGGCAAACCTGGGCGACAAGCAGGTCTCCCTTTGTTTTTGCTGCAGTTTACCGGGTTAGCCACCGCAAGTAGCCATGTGGGTTTCCGGGCCGCCACGTAAGAAAAACTCCAATAAATCAATAGGTTGCTGTCTGCCCCGTTGCGTTTTCTTGAAGGTGCTGCAAGCGGCATATCTTCGTGCTAAATGTTGCGACCACCTCTCATTGCCTCTACCCTCCGCAGTCCGTCTCACGCGTCGGAGAAGCGCGATGGATCACTGGCGGTTGGCCTACCTCGGGATGCGGCAGATCCCACAGGAACTCAGCGAGTTCGAGCTTGCTACGTTCTTCACCTACTCCCCCAAGGAACGGTCACTGATTGATGCTCGGCGCAGCCCTTTGTATCGCTTGGCCGTCGCCGTACACATCGGCTTTATCCGCATGACGGGGCGCACGCTTGATGCCTGCAAGCAAGTGCCCAGATTTCTCTGGGCGCATGTCGGTGCCCAGGTTGGTGTGACGCCGCCGGATATGGGCACGCTCAACGCAACTCTACGATGGGCGCACCGATACACTGTCAAATCACCAGATGCTGGCCTACCAAGTCCTCGGCTTCAGTCCGATGGCTGAGCACCAGCGCCGCTATGTCACGCGCTGGCTGAAGGAACGTTTGACGGGACAGCCGAGCCGCACTGCGCTGTTTCATGAGCTGAAGCGCTGGCTGTATGAACATCGGATACTGATACCCCATGACCGCGCACTAAAAAGATTGATCAGCCAGGCCGTCGCCACGGCCGAGGCGGCGCTTGCCGTCGCTCTGGTGCGCGCCTACGGGGCCTCCTTGGATGCGTGGGGCATATCACTTGCGCGCCCGCATGGCGACCGCACGAACCTGCAGCAATGGCTTTGGGCCGTCCCGTTGCGAACCTCGACCCACCAGATCGGGGAATTGTTCGACAAGATCGAACTCCTTTATAAGATGGGCATTCACCGAAACTGGCCAGCGGCGTGCAATGAAGCGCTGATACGCTACTATGCCCGGCGCTGCGCCAATCGTCCGCCCTCAGTGAGCAAACGAGTCGCGCAGCAACCCCGCCGATTGGAAGCGGCTTGCTTTCTACGTTACGCTCTATGCGCCGCCACGGATCATCTGGCGGCCATGTTGCGACACTGGATTCAGAAGTCCGTCAATGACGTTCGGCGCCTGATTGAGGCTGGGCGACCGGACCCTGGCACCCAGATGCGAGAGTTTGCGACCGCGGTCAAAGCGCTGGCCGCCGATGAGACACTAACCCGTGAAGCACTCTGCCAGCAGTTGTTGGCGCTGGCCGACGCGGCGCTCAACCGGCGTGCGCCCAGCCGTGCCAGCCTGATTCGCGCGCAACTCCTGTCGCGACACCGCCAGGCTCGAGCGTTGCTTGGCAAGCTGGTTCTGCTGCCATTCTCCGCCCTGTCAGCACACCCGGTGATTGAAGCGTTCGCAGTACTTCAGGAAGTTTACGCGCGAAAGTCCGATCATCTTCCCTACCCAATCACGATTCGACTTGGCCGCGCCTGGCAACCCGCCCTGGACGGAGAAGACCGACAGCGGGCCCTGGCCGCTTTTGAGTGGGGCACGCTATTCGCCCTACGGGTGGCACTGCGCAATGGCTCAGTCTTCCTTGAGCACAGCTTTGCCTTCCGAAGCCAAGCTACCCTCTTGATCGGCGCCAGCGATTGGAAGGCCAAACGCAACCACTTCTATGGCCATCTCAAGCTGCCGCAGGATGTTCAAGCATTTCTGAAGCCTGTGGTCACACATCTGGATGAAAGCCTAGCCAAGCTGCGGGACGCTGTCGTGTGTGGGAAGCTCAAAATTGACGATGCGATCCACATCGACCCCTTGGTGGCAAGCGCTCTGCCTCCGAATGTGGAGACATTGCGAGGCGCACTGTTCGAGCGGCACCCCGGCGGTCAGTTGCCTGAGATCCTGCTCGAGATCGACAGCGCCACGCACTTTAGTTGGCTCCTGCTGGGAAGAGAGCCTCATTCCCGCAGCGAATTGCTATTGGTCTATGCAGCGATACTCGCGCACGGCACATCGATGTCAGCGGCGGATCTCGCCCGAATGGTGCCGGAGTTGTCGCCTCCCGCGATCCGGCAGATGATGCATCGCGTTGCGGTCGAACGGAAGCTGCGCCACGCGGCTGAAGCCGTGCTGACCTTCATGCATCAGCACCCGATTTCCCAGCATTGGGGGCGCTCCGATCTGGCC
>NZ_SMNY01000035.1:0-55667 GCF_004353535.1 Cupriavidus sp. L7L | reverse complement strand
CGTGGAACCTGCAGCTGTCGCAGCCGGTCGTGCGCGTCGCCAACTGGATTGGCATCGCGCAAGCTGGCGCGCAAGTCGAGCAGGCCGAGGCGCAGTTTGCGCAGGCCGAGAGCGACCTGATCTTGCGCACGGCACAGGCGTACTTTGACGTGCTGACGGCACGCGACAGTGTAACGGTCGCCAAGGCGCAGCTGCGTGCGGTGGAACAGCAGCGTGTGCTGGCCAAGCGCCGCTACGACGTGGGCGAGGCAACGATCACCGATGTGTACGAGGCGCAGTCCCGACATGATCTCGGGCGGTCTCAGCTGGTGCAGGCGCTGAACGACAAGGAATCCCGGCAGGCTGAGCTGGAAAAGCTGATTGGGGCACTGCCCGACCCGCTGGCTGGCCTCCGGGCCGATGTCAGCCTGCCCGCACCCGAGCCGGCAGACGTTGGCGCGTGGATGGGCAACGCGCGCCAGAACAATCCCGCAGTGCGCACGCAGTTGGCTGCGGTGGAAGTGGCCGAGAAGGAAGTGTCAAAGAACCGGGCGGCCCATCTGCCGACGCTCGATTTCACCGCCGGCTATGGCCGGAACTACACGTCGGGGTCCATGACCTCGCCGGCCGACATCGAGAATCGGGTCAAATCCGGCACCATCGGCCTGCAGCTGACCATTCCCATCTACCAGGGCGGCGCGGTCAATTCCCGGGTGTCGGAAGCCATTGCCAACCGATACAAGAGCCGCGCGGAACTGGAGGCGGCGCGGCGCCAGGCGGCCACGCTGGCGCGGCAGGCCTTCGGCGGCGTTACCAGCGGCCTGTCGCAGTTGGCGGCGCTGACCTCGGCGGTCACCTCGAGCCTGGATGCAGTGAATGCCAACAAGATCGGCTACCGAATCGGCACGCGCGTCAACATCGACGTGCTCAATGCCGAGCAGCAGCTTTTCGCCGCACAGCGCGACCTGGCCAAGGCGCGCTACGACACCATCCTGCAGGGGCTACGCCTGAAATCGGCCGCTGGCACGCTGGCAGAAGGCGACGTCATTGCCGTCAATGCCTTGCTGACCGAGGATGCCAGTCAAACCACACCCGCGGTGCCGGCCATGCCAGCCGCATCGAACGCCACCCAATCACCGCAAGTGAGAACCCAATGACAACTCCTACGAACACCGAGCAACTGGCAAAGTTCGCCGCCGAGCAGGCTCAGCGCGTCGTCAAGAAGATCCCCCTGCTGGGGCCTGTCTCCTGGCTGATGATGAACAATCCATCGACTCGGCATGCCTTCTTCGCCGACCTGGAATGGCGTGTCATGCCGCCGCTCGTGCTGGAGCAGGCCAAGCTCTACATGAAGGGCGACATGCCTACCGCGTTCGTGACATGGGCTTACCTGTCCGAGACAGTGTTAGAGCGATTTGTCAGGCCGCCATTCCACCTCGCCCCCGGCGACTGGAAATCGGGCGACAAGGTGATCCTGATCGACCTGATCGCGCCCTATGATGGCGCTGCTGAGGTGCTGGCCGATCTGAAGCAAACAGCGCTCGCAGGCAAGGCGATTCATCAGGTAGCCCCAGAGACGGCTTCCTCGATGAACGTCATCACGCTGTAATTGCCTGTGTCATCCCTCCGCGCAACTATCATGCAAGAACCTGTTCTCGAAAGACGAAGCGGTCATGCAAGAAGCACGGTATCGGCTCCGGCAGTTCCCCACCGGTTGCCGGACGCGACCGTACAAGCCCAGCCCCTTGGCGGCCCACAAGCCTCGCTGGACATCGGGACGGATACGAGCAGCGCCGTGCCGGCCCTCTTGTTCCGCCTGCCTAGCACGAGCGCGGGCGAAATTGTTCTGCGGCTGGCGGGCCAAGCCCCTTCCCAGGATGCCGCCCGCGCCGTCGTGTTCGTCGAGGCTTCTCGGTTCATGACGCTTTGGCAACAAGAGCCGGGATTCCAGTATCGGCAATTCCTGGAAGAGCCTCCATTTACTTGGCTCACCGACCCAAAACTCACAGAAGCCGCCGCGCAATGCCGTGACTCTGCACGGATGCCGATCCCACTTCCGCAGGTTCAATGCCTGCGCCATATGGCAGAGCGCGTGCGGGATGTTCGGCGCCTGCGACGGCGCCCACAGGATCTGCAAGGGGCGCAGACCTATTGGTTTGCCGTGGTCGACAAGGGCGCCCACCACCTGATCTGGATGCTGGCGCAAGGTGTCCCGGTGTTTCCCGTCGAGTGCGATGTGACGCAAGCTTTCCGCCTCCACCAGGCCGCTGGCCTCCCGGGTACCGAACCCTCGACGATGCCGGAGTTGATGCAGCGCTATCGCTCTGCAGGCTGATTCGACGCCTTGCGCGGAGCGTACGCGGGGGCCACATCCAAATATCCAATTGTTAAAAGAAACGGCGCCGTCTCTCGAGCGACTCTTCCGCTACAGTGGCCGGCCCATTGGAGATCTCAGTCCGGCATGGCCAACGTAGAACGCACCGCCTATCCGCGCTTTCCCAAGGTCTTTTCGACAGCGGAATTGCAGGCCTGCTATACGCCGGACGTCGAGGAACTGGTGTGGGGGCGACGCAATGCGCGGGGGGAGTCCACGCGACTCGGCCTACTGGTGCTGCTGAAGGTCTTTCAGCAGATGCACCACTTCCCAAATCTTGATTCCATTCCCACGGCCATCATCGAGCACGTCCGGGTTAGCGCAGGCATCGGCACGGAGGTCGACTTTGGCTACGACAGAGCCAGATCTCCTGCATTGTTTCGGCACTACGCCACCATTCGCGAGTTTCTTGGCATCCAGTCCTACTACGGCACCGACGCCAATGAAGTCGCCGTGCGTGCGGCACGGGAGGCGGCCGAGGTCGTGGATCAGCCGGTGGACATCATCAATGCCACCATCGACAGCCTGATCCAGCAGCAGGTCGAATTGCCGTCGTTCTCGACGCTGGATTCGATTGCGGAGCAAGTCCATGCGCGCACGCAAACAGCTCTGTTCCGGCGCGTCGCGCGACGCCTGACGGATGATGACAAGGCCCAGCTGGACCGCCTGCTCAATCGGGAATTCAATCAGCGCCAGACGGCATACAACACCGTTGCTGTGGCGGCATTTCAAGGCGCACCGGGCCGTCCTGCTGCGCCTGGCGCACGCCCTGGCATGGGGATCGACCACGCAATCGCAGACCTTGCTGACGGCGTTGGAAACGAGTGTTCGAGAACGAGTCGCTGCACCGGGAGTGGGTTGCCGTCGACGTTGACCTCAGCTTTTCCTCGGAACGCTGGCGCAAGCTGGTGCGCCGTCCGATCGAACTGGGCGCCCCGACCAATCGTCGCTATCTCGAGCTCTGCGTCCTGTCCTATATGGCCAAGGAATTGCGCAGCGGCGATCTGTGCGTGACCGGCTCCGACGCATTTGCGGACTACCGCGATCACCTGCTGCCATGGCGCGAGTGCGAACACCGCTTGCCGAACTACTGCGAGAAGTTCGGCATGCCCGCCAGCAGCGCCGGCTTCGTGGCCCAGCTGCGTCAGAGGCTTTCGGACACGGCTCGTCAACTGGATGAGCGGTTCCCCGAGAAGTCCGAGCATGTGATCATCAACAAAGCGGGCGAGCTGGTGGTGCGCCGCACCGCGGCCACCATCGTCCCGGAAAGCGCAGTCGCGCTGCAGAAACCGCTGATGAAGCGCATGCCAGTGCGCAACCTGCTGGACGTTCTGGCCAATATCGAACACTGGACACATTTCACGCGGCATTTCGGCCCGCTCAGTGGTAGCGACCCCAAGATTCGTAACGCTGCCGAGCGCTACTTGCTGACCATCTTCGCGATGGGCTGCAATCTCGGGCCGACCCAGGCGGCGCGCCATATGGGCGACAAAGTCACGCCACACATGATGTCGTTCGTCAACCGGCGGCACTTGAGCCTCGAGCGGCTGGAGACCGCACAGCGGGAGCTGATCGAGCTCTATCTACGACTGGACCTGCCCAAGCACTGGGGCGATGGCAAGACGGTGGCGGCCGATGGCACCCAGTACGATTTCTACGACAACAATCTGCTGGCCGGCTACCACCACCGGTACCGCAAGATGGGCGCGGTGGTCTACCGGCACGTGGCGGACAATTACATTGCGGTTTTCCGGCATGCGGCAAGTCTATAACATGCCGTTATGGACGTGCCAAAAAAAAGAATCTTTCACGGCCGCTCCGCCGCGTTCATGCAGGACCACCCGCAGACCCACATCACCATGCTGCCGCATTCTTCGCGCACGGTCGTGAACATGGTGTCGGAGCAGCGCTGCGACGTGGGCTTTGCGATCCTGTCGATGAACCACCCCAGCACGCATGGCGAGCGCCTGATCTCGACCCGGATGGTTTGCGCCATCCCGGCCGGGCACCCGCTGGCCGGCAAGGAAGTGATCCGGCCCCAGGACCTGGCGGGGGAGAGCTTTGTCTCCCATCCGCGCGTGCTGGATTCCCGGCTGCAGATCGATGCGCTGTTCGCTTCCTACGGCATCGAGTGCAATGTGCAGGTGGAAACGCAGGTGTCCTGGAGCATCTGCGCATTCGTGGAGGAGGGGCTGGGCGTGGCGCTGATCGATCCGATCACCGCGCACGAGTACAAGGGCACCGGCGTCTGCTTCCGGATGTTCGAACCGTTGCTGACGACGGACTTTTCCGTGCTGTTTTCGGCGCAGCGGTCGCCGTCGATATTGCTCAAGGCGTTCGTCACCCACACGCGCGCTTCGCGCTGGCCCGGCTGGATCCGCGCTTTGTGGTGGCTTAGGCCGTGGGCCGCGCGGCAATCCTGAAATTCGGCAAGGTCATCGCTCCGTCCAGTTCGGCGTCCCTCGCGCGGGGCTCCCGCTGCCGAGCAGTACTTCGCGTTCGTTCTTTACCGCGCCGTCGCTGGACTTCTACCGGCTCGAAGGCAGCCTGCGCGCCCTCTGAACGGCGCCCTTGACCGGATTCGAATCCGTTCCGGGCGGCATCAATACGGGCGGCATCAATACTTGATTTGAAATCAAATATTTTTGTCCAGTAACGGCGTTTATTTCATCAGTTTCCACCGGCAGAATCTCCTCCAGATCAAACCGGTCCCTTCCAAGGAGCACACCATGCGCAATATTCCCGCTTTCGGCCTCGGCACGTTCCGCCTGCAAGGCCAGGTTGTCATCGACTCGGTCCGCAACGGCCTCGAACTCGGCTACCGCGCAATCGACACCGCCCAGATCTATGGCAACGAAGCGGACGTGGGCGAGGCGATCGCCGCCTCCGGCGTGCGCCGCGACGACCTGTTCCTGACGACGAAGATCTGGGTCGGCAACTACGCCAAGGACAAGCTCGTGCCCAGCCTCGAGGAAAGTCTGGCGAAGCTGCGCACGGACCACGTCGACCTGACCCTGATCCACTGGCCGGCGCCCGGCAACGGCGTGCCGCTCGAGGCCTACATGACCGCGCTCGCCGAGGCGAAGGAAAAAGGCCTGACGCGGCAGATCGGCATCTCGAACTTCAACATCGAACTGACAAAGCAGGCGATCGCCGCGGTCGGCAAGGACGCGATCGCGACCAACCAGATCGAGCTGAGCCCCTATCTGCAGGGCCGCAAGCTGGTGGACTTCCTGCAGCAAGAGGGTATCCACGTCACGTCGTACATGACGCTGGCGTACGGCAAGGTGCTTGGCGACCCGGTGATCGGCGCGATCGCGCAGCGGCACCAGGCGACGCCGGCCCAGGTCGTGCTGGCCTGGGCGCTGCAGCTCGGCTACTCGGTGATCCCGTCGTCCACCAGGCGCGAGAACCTCGCCAGCAACCTGCTCGCGCAGACGCTGCGCCTGAGCGACGACGACATGGCGCAGATCGCCGCGCTCGAGCGCAGCGGCCGCGAAGTCAGCCCCGACGGCCTCGCGCCGCAATGGGACTGAACGCGCAGCGACCGTTTTTCGTTCCGTCCTTCTTCGTCCCGTCTTTCCTAGATCCCTCCGCGGCCCGCAGGCCGCGGATCCGATAGCACACGCACCATGACCCAGGATCCGCTGTTTCAATCGCTTCAACTCGGCGGGCTGACGCTGCCGAACCGCATCGTGATGCCGCCGATGACGCGCTCGCGCGCCAGCCAGCCCGGCGACGAGGCCAATGCGCTGATGGCCGCGTACTACGCGCAGCGCGCGGGGGCCGGCCTGATCGTCAGCGAAGGCACCTACATCGCGCCGCTCGGCAAGGGCTATGCATGGACGCCCGGCATCCACACGCCCGCGCAGGTGGCCGGATGGCGCAAGGTGACCGATGCCGTGCACGCCGCCGGCGGCCACATCTTCGCGCAGCTCTGGCATGTGGGCCGGCTGAGCCACGCGAGCCTGCTTGGCGGGCAACAGCCCGTGTCGTCGTCGCCGATCCAGGCGCAGGGCGTAAATGTGTTCATCGCCGGCGAGGACGGCAGCACGCCCGGCTTCGTCCAGGCCTCCGCGCCGCGCGCGCTGACCGTCGACGAGATCCGCGAAGTCGTGGACCAGTACCGCGCCGCCGCGCGCAACGCCATCGAGGCGGGTTTTGACGGCGTCGAGCTGCACGGCGCGAACGGTTACCTGGTGAACCAGTTCATCGACTCGAATGCCAACACGCGCACCGACGCCTACGGCGGGTCGCTGGAGAACCGCTTGCGTTTCCTTGGCGAAGTCGCGCAGGCGCTGGTCGAAGGCACGGGCGACGCGTCGCGCGTCGGTATCCGCCTCGCGCCGCTGACCACGCTGAACGGCTGCGTCGACGACGATCCGGAAACGACATACCTTGCCGCGGCCAGGCTGCTTGGTGATCTCGGTGTCGGCTACCTCCACATCGCGGAAGCGGACTGGGACGATGCGCCGCTGATGCCGGCGGCATTCAAGCGCAAGCTGCGTGAAGCGTTCCCCGGCGTGCTGATCTATGCCGGCAAGTACACCGCGGAACGCGCGCGCGAAGCGATCGCGGCGGGCTGGGCCGACCTGGTTGCCTTCGGCCGTCCGTTCGTCGCGAACCCGGACCTGCCCGAGCGCCTGCGCGTTGGCGCGCCGCTCGCGCAGCATGACCGTGGCACGCTCTTCGGTGGCGGTGCGCAAGGGCTGATCGACTACCCCACGCTGGCCGAAGCCGCAGCCTGAACGAGACCCGGAGTTCGATGGTGAAGGCGAAACCTTGGCTTTCCGGCCCCGGCTCCGCCTCCTCCGAGCCTAGCTGTTGCTCGGAAAAGCGAACTGCGCCTTCTCGGTGACCTCGCGCTTTGGCCAGCGCTGGGTGATTGCCTTGCGACGGGTGTAGAAGCGCACACCATCCGGACCGTAGGCATGCAGGTCGCCAAACAGTGAACGCTTCCAGCCACCGAAGCTGTGGTAGGCCACGGGCACCGGCAGCGGTACATTGACACCAACCATGCCAACTTCGATTTCGTCGCAGAAGGTGCGAGCCGATTCGCCATCGCGCGTAAAGATGCACGTGCCATTGCCATATTCGTGAGCGTTGATGAGCTGCATCGCATCCTCCAGGCTTTTGACACGCACGATGCACAGTACCGGCCCAAAGATTTCATCCTTGTAGATGGTCATGTCTGTGCTGACGTTGTCGAACAGCGTGCCGCCCACGAAGTAGCCGTCCTCGTGGCCAGCTACCGTGAAGCCGCGACCATCGACCAGCAGCTTGGCGCCGGCGGCTTCACCCGCCGCAATGTATCCGGTCACGCGCTCGAGCGCTGCGGACGTGACTAGCGGCCCCATATCCAGTCCACACGAGGTACCCGGGCCAATTTTCAAGGCCTGGATTGCGGGAACAACCTTCTCGATGAGAGCGTCGGCAATCTCGTCGCCAACACACACGGCAACCGAAATGGCCATGCAGCGTTCGCCGCAAGAGCCGTATGCAGCGCCCATCAAGGCGTTGACGGCGCTGTCCAGGTCAGCGTCTGGCAAAAAGACCGCATGGTTCTTTGCGCCGCCCAGGGCCTGTACACGCTTGCCGCGCTTCGTGCCTTCCGCATAGATGTACTCCGCAATTGGCGTGGACCCGACAAAGCTCAGCGCTTTTACGTCGGGATGTTCGATCAACGCATCGACAGCTTCCTTGTCGCCGTTAACCACATTAAGGACACCTTTGGGCAAGCCGGCTTGATAGAACAGTTCGGCAATCATGAGCGTCGAGCTGGGGTCACGCTCCGACGGCTTCAGGACAAAGGTGTTACCGCAGGCGATGGCGAGCGGGTACATCCACAGCGGCACCATCGCCGGGAAGTTGAACGGCGTGACGCCGGCGACTACGCCCAGCGGCTGGAATTCGCTCCAGGCGTCGATGTTCGGACCTACGTTGCGGGTGTACTCGCCCTTCAGTAGTTCGGGAGCGGCGCACGCGTATTCCACGTTCTCGATGCCGCGCTTCAGTTCGCCGGCGGCATCTTCGATGGTTTTGCCGTGTTCCTTGCTGATGAGTTCGACGATGGCCTTTTCATGTTCCTCCAGCAACTGTTTGAAGCGGAACAGCACCTGCGCCCGCTTGGCCGGGGGCGTATTGCGCCATGCCGGGAATGCAGCCTTGGCAGTCAGGATGGCGTGTCTCACGGTAGCGGAATCCGCCAGGACAAGCTGGCCGGTGACTTCGCCGGTGGAGGGGTTGTAGACCGGCGAGGGGCGGCCTTCGCCTACGACACGCTCGCCATTAATGAAATGCGGGATGGTGTTCATACTGAATCCAGGAAAACAAGGGTAGTTGCTGGAAGGGCAGGTGGCCGAACGGCCTTAAGCGAGCGTCCCGATGACAACGCCAACGGCGTCGAACATGGTGTCAAGCTCGCTGGTGGTGGTGTTGAAAGCCGGTCCGAACTGGAGCGTGTCGCCGCCGAAGCGTACGTAGAATCCCTTCTTCCACAGCGCGAGACCAGCCTCGAACGGGCGTATGGTTGCGTCACCGTCGCGCGGGGCCAGTTGGATGGCTCCGGCCAGGCCACAGTTGCGGATGTCCACGACATGCTTTGTGCCCCGTATGCCGTGGATGGCCTGCTCGAAATGGGGAGCCAGCTCGGCGGCTTGCTGAATCAGGTTTTCACGTTTCAGTACGTCCAGCGTCGCCAGGCCGGCGGCGCATGCTACTGGGTGGGCTGAGTACGTGTAGCCGTGCGCGAACTCGACGGCATGTTGCGGCGCCGCCTGGTTCATGAACGTCTCGTAGATTTCGCTCGACGCGATGACCGCGCCCATGGGAATTGCTCCATTGGTCAGCTGCTTTGCGACATTCATCAGGTCGGGGGTGACGCCGAAGAATTCGGCGCCAGTCGGTTCACCCATGCGGCCGAAGCCCGTGATCACTTCATCGAAGATCAACAGGATGCCGTGCTGGTCGCAGATTTCGCGCAGGCGCTGGAGGTATCCCAGGGGCGGAACAATGACGCCGGCCGAACCCGACATCGGCTCGACAATAACCGCTGCGATGTTCGACGCGTCGTGCAGTTCGATGAGTTTCAGCAGTTCATTGGCGAGCGCCACGCCGCCGGTCTCGGCCTGGCCTTTGGTGAACGTGCAATCGGGCTGCAGCGTGTGCGGGAGGTGGTCCACGTCCATCAGCTGGCCAAACGTCTTGCGGTTTCCACCAATGCCGCCCAGGCTCGTGCCGGCGACGTTCACACCGTGATAGCCGCGGGCACGACCAATGAGCTTGGTCTTTGCCGGTTGGCCTTTGAGCCTCCAGTATGCGCGGGCCATTTTTACAGCCGTATCCGCACATTCCGAGCCGGAGTTGGTGTAGAAGACGTGCTTCAGGTTGCCAGGCATTATGTCAACGATGCGCTCGGCCAGCGTGAACGACAGCGGGTGGCCAAACTGGAACGCAGGCGCGTAGTCCAGAGTTCCCAACTGGCTTGCCACCGCTTCCTGGATCTCCTTCCGGCTATGGCCGGCACCACATGTCCATAGACCCGACAATCCGTCGAAGACCTTGCGCCCATCGGCGTCAATCAGATAGCGCCCCTCAGCCGCGACAATCAGACGCGGGTCCTGACGGAAATTGCGGTTCGCGCTGAACGGCATCCAGTGAGCGCTGAGATTGAGCTCGTTCTTGTTCTTGAGGGCGTAGGCGGCGGAGGGGTTCAAGGCGGCTTCCTTTGGAGAGGGTCTACGGCCTCGAGTGTGGTACGTTATTTGGGTGAGTAAAATACAATTATTCTCACGATTACATATTGAATTACTCACCTATGAAAAGGCTGCCGCTCTCACAGGTCACGGACTTCGACCTGCGCCTGCTTCGGGTCTTCCGCACCGTTGCAGAAGTAGGAAGCTTTACTGCGGCTGAAAGTGCTCTCGGAATCACGAGATCCGCGATTAGCCTTCACATGAGTGACCTGGAGAAGCGGCTGGGTGTCAGGTTGTGCCAGCGGGGGCGAGCGGGATTCGCGCTAACGGACGAAGGACGCGAAGTACTTCGGGCGGGGGAGGCGGTGCTTTCTGCCATCGAAGGCTTCCGTACAGAGGTGAATCAGCTCCACCAAAGCCTCAGGGGTGAACTCAATATCGGGCTGATGAACAACCTGGTGACGCAGCCGAAGATGCGGATCACCGACGCCTTGAAAGGAATTCGGCGCCAGAGCGAGGGCGTGCGCATCAACATCAGCATGAGTACGCCTGGCGAGATCGAGCGGGGCTTGCTGGATGGCCGTCTCCACATCGGCGCGTTGCCGATGCTCACTACGCTCTCGACACTGGACTACATTCCGCTGTACGAAGAACGCTCACAGCTCTATTGCAGCCGAAATCATCGATTGTTTCCGTCTGGGAAGAAGTTGTCGGTGGCTGACCTGCGAGAGGTAGCTGCCGTGGCGCCGAGCTACCGTATCAGTGCTGAGGCCATGCAATTGCACCAGAAGTTGAGTTGCGCGGCGACGGCGACGGACCGCGAAGGTATAGCTTTCCTGATTCTCACCGGCGAGTACATTGGCTTTCTGCCAGACCATTTCGCGGCGACTTGGGTGGAAAAGGGCATGCTCACACCTCTGGTGACCAAAGAGATGCACTTTGAAGTGACGCTTGGCGTCGCGACGCGGAAGGGCCGAAGAAAAAATCTGATTATGGACCGATTTCTGGACATCCTGATTCAGGATAGCGCCCGCTGATCGAGAAACCTTGCAGGCTGCAGTAGTCCGAGGTCGCCGAGCGTGTAAGCGTGATCCCGATGACGACCAGGGCCCAGTTTGAGAAGGCCCAGGAAAGCTTCGACGCGGCGCGCCGCCTCGGGCTCGTTCCGGCCGTTGGGGGGCGTGTGGCACAGGGCCCGGAATGGAGAAGGGCTGGTTCATCGAGCCGACCGGCCTGTAGCGAAGACACGGTTCCCCGTCAGAGAGCTTGAGCTAAGCTCCAAGATCAACCTGAACTGCCGGACTGAGCCCGAATCTCGGCTAGCTTGACATACAAAGTACTTCGGGAAATGCCCAGTGTCCGCGCTGCCATAGAGATGTTTCCGTGGGCGTTCGCGAGCGCGTCGAGTATCGCTTGTCTTTCGACTTCCTCAAGTCGGCGGAATGAAACCGGCTTTGACGACGGGGCAGGTACGGAAAGGGAGGCGTTTGTCGTTTGCTGGATGTTCGGGGGAAGCAGAGAGGCATCGATGACGTCGTCGTCGCTGAGCGCGAACATCATCTCGAAGACGTTCTGCAATTCGCGTATGTTACCCGGCCAGCGATGACCAAGTAGCGCCTGGCGCACCGCCGGTTCAAGCTGCTTGGGCGCACAGCCATACTTGTGCGCGAGTTTGACGTTGAGATGCTTGATGATTGCATCGATATCCCCGGGCCTATCGCGCAGCGGGGGGAGCGCCAGGCTCACTACGCAGAGACGGTGGAACAAGTCTTCGCGGAAGCGGCCGGCGGAAATCTCCTTTTGCAGATCACGGTTCGTAGCGGCAACTATGCGGACCGAAACGCGCCGCTCGCGGGTGTCACCCAAGCGAACCACAACGCCATCCTGCAGCACGCGCAACAGGTGAGGCTGCATATCAAGTGGCAACTCGCCGACCTCGTCCAGGAAGAGGGTGCCCCCGTCAGCTTGCTCAAACTTCCCGGGAAGGCCACCTCGACGGGCACCTGTGAAAGCGCCATCGGAATAGCCAAAAAGTTCGCTGGCCAAGAGCTCACGCGTAAATGCGCCGCAATTGACAGCAATGAAAGGGCCGTCGGGATGGTTGCCAGCCCGATGCAGTGCTCGGGCAAAGAGTTCTTTCCCCGCGCCAGTTTCGCCAAGAAGCAGTACCGGCAGATCGAGCGGCGCAATCCGGCGCGCGCGCGCCTTGGTCGCCTTCAGCACCTCGCTTTCGCCAACGATGTCGCCAAACACATCGTTTCCTGCTGTCGTTGTCCCGACTGGGGCCCCGGGCAATATAGCGGCTCGATTCTGGCGAGTCACGAGGGGAAGCACCAGCACCGTACCGAGCATGCCGGCATGATCCTTCACAGGGTGCAGCCATTCAGGACGCAGCCATTCCGGACGTTGGCAGTACCGGTCGACATCCGACAGTGCGAGGTTCAGTCCTGGCACCTGGCTGCCAACTTCAGAGGGCAGCCGCACGTCATAGCTCTCGCGCGCCACCTGCGCATTTCCATTCGTACGAACAATGCGCCCACGGCTGTCGACAAGCACAACGTAGTCGCTGGCGTAACGGATGAAATAATCAATGGCTCGAGTCAGCAGCCGCTCGTGAAGAGCAACGTCTCGGCGGGCTAGTTCGCTGACGATCTGGCTGGCAGCAGTCATCACCAGGCCCAAGGTGTGGCCATGAAAGGTTTCCTTGACCCCGGAAACATCCACGACCCCTAACAGGGTGCGACTGAAGGGGTCAAGAATGGGAGCCGCAGCGCAGGTCCAACGCTTGACGTCCAGACAAAAATGCTCGTCGGCATGGATCTGGACAGGAGCCGCCGTGGCGATCGCGGTTCCGATGGCATTGGTGCCGATGACTTCCTCATTCCAGCAGCCACCGGTGGCCAGGTTGATTCCCTCGCCAACGCTGCGAGCCCTGGTTTCGCCCTTGAGATGGAGAACCGTTCCGCTCGGGTCGCAAAGCATGATGAGCGTGCCGCATTCCCGTAGGATATCCCGCAGGCTCTCAAGCGCCGGAAGCGCAGCGTCACAGAGCTCCCGGTTCTGTCGCTGCAACTGGCGCACTCGTTCGGCCGCTGCCCCCGGTGCGGAGTGCCGAGCAGGGTCGACGGCCTCCGAACGACACCGCTGCCATGAGGCGAGGACGACGCTGCGCACACCCGCCCCTTCCAGGGACTGATCCTGCACAAAACGCTCCCAGGCGGAAGCCACGACGGGCTCGTCGCCGATACGTGGGATCAGGGTGCCGCAACGAGAAAACGGCATAGGACGGTCGCTCTCAATTGACTGGGATAACCGTATCCGCGAGACACCGCCAAGTCAATAATCTCTTTTCAAATCAAATATTTGTGCTTTGCAGCATGAAAATCCCAAGGTGTCCGATTTCCGGCCATCGCAGCAATTAGTGTCCGGAAACCGGACAGCGTCGGCAGCGACAAGGCGGCAAAGGCGTACACGAGGGCCTGCGCCAAGTATCTAGTTTTCTGTCAATGCACCCTACGCAGGTTCAGGAAGCCGATTGCGTTGTGCTTGCGAATGTCCTGTCCCCAGGTCCGAACCGGGAAATTGCTCGCAATACCGACCCGCCCAGCAAGGTTGCGACTGTGGGCAACGTCGCACGTTTAAACCAGGCAGCGGACCCAGCCCAGAACCTCCAGACATCGATCTGCTCGCTGCGGCTCTCGCCATACAGGCACCACATGCAGAAGTGCTCGCAGTTGTTGGAAATCAGGCGATATCGATCCTCACCGATGCGTGAGTAGGCGCGCTGGACGGCCTCCACACCATCAAACCTGGCGCCAGGACTTTGGCGAACTCTGATCGGATGCCCATGCGCGAATTCCGCGAGCGTGACCTCGTGCACCGGGCCGCGACGCAGTGATCGTGACAGACCCGAGTAGTGCACGACCTTGCCGGCCCCCGCGTAGAGGCCATGATGCGTATACCAAAGCCGGTCGGTGACGAGATGGGTTCCGATCGCCGGGTCCATATCGGCAACTGATTCAAAAACCGGGTGGCTTGACGTTGAGTACTTCATGGACTTCACCATACGTCACTGTCATTTCGCTTGAATTCAGTGCATAGCGCGTGCCAGCGCCACAAGCGCTTCGCATGGACGCCGCCTTGGAGTTTCAAGGTAGCTGGCGTCCCTCTCGGCATCGACCGCCAGACTTCGATGCCGCCACGCCTGCGGCAATTGTTGGGCGGCCCTCCAACTGCTACATGCCGCCCGGACTCGCACGGGCCAATCCCATCCTTCCTGGTCAGAAAGCGTCCGATTCCCGGACACCGCTGCACAGGACGTCGAGAATCCGGACACTGACCAAAGGCATGCCGCCATCAACGAAATAGCCGAACAACAGTGCCAACCCATTGAATTCAATAGCCTGCAGGGGCTGTTTCCGATGCCAGCCGGCTCTGGCACAAGCTTTGCCATAGATGGGTCGTGGGGGGATCCCACCATGACTACATCAATGACAGGAGGCAGTATGCAATCGCAGTCCACCGTACAGGTGATGGGCATCGATGCTGGCGGCACGATGACCGACACATTCTTTGTGCGCTCCGATGGCCGCTTCGTCGTAGGCAAGGCGCAGAGCAATCCCGGCGACGAATCGCTCGCCATCTACAACTCTTCCGAGGACGCCCTTGCTCACTGGGACCGGACAGTGGATGACGTCTACCCCGAACTGGTGACTTGCGTCTACTCAGGTACGGCGATGCTCAACCGCATCCTCATGCGCAAAGGCCTCGACGTTGGTCTCATCTGCAATCGCGGTTTCGAGCAGATCCATTCGATGGGCCGAGCACTGCAGAGCTACCTGGGCTATGCGCTGGAGGACCGCATCCACCTGAACACCCACCGCTACGACGAGCCTCTTGTGCCCGTCTCGCGCACGCGCGGCGTCACCGAACGTACCGACGTGCAGGGGAAGCTGGTTATCCCACTGCGTGAAGATGAGGTCCGTCAGGCTACCCGAGAACTGGTGGAGGCTGGCTCGCAAGCCATCGTCATTTGCCTGCTGCAATCCCACAAGAACGAATCGAGCGAGCAGCGCGCCCGAGACGTCGTGCGCGAGGAGCTCAAAAAACTAAAGGCCGATATACCGGTGTTCGCCTCGGTGGACTACTACCCGTCGCGCAAGGAGAGTCACAGGATGAATACCACCATCCTGGAGGCTTACGGTGCAGAGCCTTCGCGCCAGACCCTGAAGAAGGTGAGTGACCGGTTCAAGAAGCACGGCGCCAAATTCGATCTGCGGGTGATGGCCACCCACGGCGGCACCATCAGCTGGAAGGCCAAGGAACTCGCGCGCACGATTGTTTCTGGCCCGATCGGCGGCGTCATTGGGTCCAGGCTGCTGGGCGAGTATCTGGGCGACGAGAACATCGCCTGTTCCGACATCGGCGGCACCAGCTTCGACGTGGCCCTGATCACCAAGGGCAATTTCGCCATCAAATCCGACCCCGACATGGCCCGTCTGGTCCTCTCCTTGCCCCTGGTGGCAATGGACTCGGTTGGCGCCGGCGCCGGCAGCTTTGTGCGCCTCGACCCCTACAGCAAGTCGATCAAGCTCGGCCCCGACAGCGCAGGCTACCGCGTGGGCACCTGCTGGCCGGAAAGCGGTCTCGACACGGTGTCCGTTTCCGATTGCCACGTCGTTCTGGGCTATCTGAACCCGGACAATTTCCTGGGCGGTGCCATCAAGCTCGACGTGCAACGCGCCCGCGACCACATCAAGGCGCAGATCGCCGACCCGCTCGGCCTGTCAGTCGAAGACGCCGCGGCAGGCGTCATCGAGTTGCTTGACCTTACCCTTTCCGAGTACCTGCGCGCCAACATCAGTGCCAAAGGCTATAACCCGGCGGAATTCACCTGCTTTTCTTACGGCGGCGCCGGCCCGGTGCACACGTACGGCTACACCGGGGGCGTAGGCTTCAAGGATGTCGTCGTGCCGGCCTGGGCAGCGGGTTTCTCGGCCTTCGGTTGCGCTTGCGCCGACTTTGAGTACCGCTACGACAAGTCAGTGGACCTTGGTGTTGCCCAGCTCGCGCCGGACGATGCCAAGGCGGTTGCATGCGGCATCTTGCAGGACGCCTGGTCGGAACTGGCAGTGAAGGTCATCGACGAGTTCGTCCTCAACGGGTACAAGCCCGAAGACGTGATGCTGATTCCCGGCTACAAGATGCAGTACATGGGCCAACTGAACGATCTCGAGATTGTGTCGCCGGTGACCCGTGCCGCGACTGCCGCCGATTGGGACAAAATCGTCGACGCATTCGAAAATACCTATGGACGCGTCTACGCGAGTTCTGCCCGCTCGCCGGAACTGGGCTTTTCCATTACTGGCGCCATTCTTCGCGGGATGGTTGTAACCCAGAAACCCGTGCTGCCGGAGGACCCGGACGCCGGGCCCACGCCGCCAAAGTCGGCCTATCTCGGTACCCGGCCCTTCTATCGCCACAAGAAGTGGGTCGATGCCGCGCTCTGGAAGATGGAATCCCTCAAGGCCGGCAATCACATCGTCGGTCCCGCCATCATCGAATCCGATGCCACCACGTTCGTGGTGCCCGACGGCTTCGAAACGACGATTGACAAGCACCGCCTGTTCCATCTCAAAGAAGTGAAGTAAGGAGACATGCCATGAACATGATGAGCAATAAAGAAGTCGGCTTCGCCGACCTGCTGCAAAACGGCCAGACGCTCAAGCAGCACCGTGACGGCATCATTGAGCGCACCAATGCTACGGGCCATTACAACGGCCTCGGGAAGCTGGAATTCCGGGACAGCGATCCGATTGGCTACGAAAAGCTGTTCTCCAAGCTGCGTGGCGGCCTCGTGCATGCCCGGGAAACGGCCAAGAAGATTGCCGCGAGCCCTATCGTCGAGCAAGAAGGCGAGCTTTGCTTCACGCTTTACAACGCTGTGGGCGACTGCGTGCTGACCTCGACCGGGATCATCATCCACGTCGGGACCATGGGGGCGGCAATCAAATACATGATCGAGAATAACTGGGAGGCCAACCCCGGCATTAATCCGGGGGACATGTTTACCAACAACGATTGCTCTATCGGCAACGTGCATCCCTGTGACATCGCGACTATCGTCCCGATCTTCTGGCAAGGCCGGCTTATCGGTTGGGTCGGTGGCGTCACGCACGTCATCGACACCGGCTCAGTGACGCCGGGTTCGATGTCCACCGGCCAGACCCAGCGCTTCGGCGATGGCTACATGATTACCTGCCGCAAGACGGGGGTGAATGACGTGCCGTTGCGCGACTGGCTGCACGAGTCCCAGCGTTCAGTGCGCACGCCCAAGTACTGGATCCTTGACGAAAAGACCCGCATCGCCGGCTGCCACATGATTCGCGACCTGGTTGAGGAAGTGATTCGGGCTGATGGCATCGAGGCCTATGAGAAATTTACCTACGAGGTCATCGAAGAAGGCCGCCGCGGACTGCAGAGCCGTATCAGGGCCATGACCCTGCCGGGCAAGTATCGCAAAGTCTCCTTTGTCGATGTGCCCTACAAGCATGACGACGTGCAGGTATCCAACGCCTTCGCCAAGCTCGACTCCATCATGCATTCGCCGGTGGAGATGACCATCAAGCCGGACGGAAAGTGGCGCCTGGACTTCGAAGGAGCGAGCCGCTGGGGCTGGCACACCTTCAACGCCCATCAGGTGGCATTTACTTCAGGAATCTGGGTGATGATGTGCCAGACCCTGGTGCCAACCCAGCGCATCAATGATGGCGCCTACTTCGCCACCGAGTTCCGCCTGCCAAAGGGCACTTGGTGCAATCCCGACGACCGCCGCACCGGTCACGCTTATGCCTGGCACTTCCTGGTCTCCGGCTGGGCGGCCCTGTGGCGCGGCCTATCCCAGTCCTATTTTAGCCGGGGGTATCTGGAGGAGGTGAACGCCGGTAACGCCAACACTTCAAACTGGCTGCAAGGTGGTGGCATCAATCAGGATGGCGAGATCCATGCGGTTAACAGTTTCGAGGCCAGTTCCTGCGGAACGGGCGCCTGCGCCGTCAAGGATGGCCTCAACCACGCAGCCGCCATCTGGAACCCGGAAGGGGACATGGGCGACATCGAAATCTGGGAGATGGCCGAACCGTTGCTCTATCTTGGCAGAAACGTCAAGGCCAACTCCGGCGGGTATGGCAAGTACCGCGGCGGTTGCGGCTTCGAGACGCTGCGCATGGTGTGGAACGCCCAGGATTGGACCATGTTCTTCATGGGCAATGGGTTCATGAACAGCGACTGGGGCATGATGGGTGGCTATCCCTCGGCGACCGGATACCGGTTTGAGGCACACAAGACCGGGCTGGACAAGCGCATCGCCATTGGCGATTCCCTGCCTCTGGGTGGCGACATCGATCCCGGCAAGCCAGACTACGAGCGCCACATCGATGCAACTGCGGTGGTCAAGCGTGACAAGCAGTGCATCACTACCGAGGACTGCTACGCCAACCATGACCTGTACCTCAACTACTTGCGCGGGGGGCCGGGCTTTGGCGACCCGATCGACCGCGATCCGAAGGCCGTCGAGGCGGACCTCAACCAGAAATTCCTTCTGCCGGAATATGCGCAGAAAGTCTACGGTGCCGTCTTCACCCAGGACGCCAAGGGCGTGTTCACGGTGGATGTAGAGAAAACCCAGGCCCGCCGTGCCGAGATCCGCAAGGAACGCCTGGCACGTTCCCTGCCAACCCGCGAATGGATGAAGGAAGAGCGCGATCGCATCCTCAACAAGCACGCGTCCGTCCAGGTGCAACACATGTTCGCTACCAGCTTCGCCCTGTCGGAGAAGTTCACGCGGGAGTTCAAGGCATTCTGGAACCTCCCCGCCGAGTGGCAGTTGCTTGAGGATGAACTGGGCGTGCCGTCCTACGGCGCCAGGCACCGCATGGACCTTTCCCTGCTGCCCGACGTTACCACCGTCGTCCAGGTCGAAGAGTAATCACAGAATCGAGGAGTTGAGTCATGTCCAAGTACACGAATGAACAGGTTGCCCACCTCGTTGAGGGCTCCCTGGACTGGGAAACAACTTTCCGCATGCTGTCGATGCCCAAAGATGACAGCCGCTTTGCTCAGTATTTGGCCGCTCTGCAGGCCAAGGTCAGCTTCCCGGACCGCATTGTGCTTCCGCTCGGCCCGCACATGCATATTGTGCAATCGACCAATAATAAGAAGTGGGTGGTCAAGTGCGATTGCGGCCACGAGTTCTGCGATTACCGCGAGAACTGGAAACTGCATGCATCCATCTATGTGCGCGACACAGAGGAAGCGATGGCCGAGGTGTATCCCAAGCTGATGGCCCCCGATACCCAGTGGCAGGTGTATCGAGAGTACTACTGCCCGGCATGCGGCACTATGCACGACGTCGAGGCGCCAACACCATGGTATCCAGTGATCCACGACTTCGAGCCAGACATCGAGGCATTCTATAAGGAATGGGTGCAAATGCCGGTCCCCGAGCGCGCTCCGGACTAGATTGCAACTCGAAGGTTGGGGGGCAGGCACAGGCCTGCTCCCCGCCTTGCGGAGAGGCTGCCGGTTGCTTTGACAGCCGGCTTAAGTAGGCCGACAGAATGAACGGGCTCACGCTGGACTGCCCCTGGACCAGTCAAAGAACCAAAAGAAAAGGCGCTGCACCCAAGGCGATTCGGAGTGGCGTCCCGCCGGCAACCAAGGTCCGGTAAGCCCTGAAGCCGAGCAAGCCAGGGGCGATAGCGGGATTGTCGACGCGGCGGGTGTGTCGCAAGGAGAAACGCTTTCGAAGGCTCTCGGGTAGAACGCCAAAGTTTCGCGATAGCTTCGTCTGGCGCCATTCTAGAAAGGCCCCGCCGCGGAGCCGCTGAAACGCGGCGGGGCAAAGCGCAGTGACCCTGGGGAAGGGGGGAAAGGCCCACCACGCTTGATCCAGCTTACGGTATGTGTCGCAAACACCGTATGGGGTGCCAAACAGAACCAAGTGTCAGCGACGAAACCTTTCTGGCGGCACGGCGCCGGGACGCTTGATCCTTATCCAATCGCGCGAGCGCTCTCCATCCCGATATCCGCGCGGATGGTCTTCCGCTCGCACAGCAGCATAGGGCGAAGGTCAGCGAGCGATGGCGCATGGTAGCGCACGTCCAAATCCTGATCTGCATCGCCAGAGTCGGCCCGAATCGGCCGATTTTCTCGATGAGGTAAGCGCTCAGAATAGCGGCTTGATGCGTCCGCTGAACCGCTAGCCTAGTGGAGTATCGCCGTCCCGCTACTTCTCCGCGTCCCAGCCGATCCGATGCCGCGCCTGCGTGGCTTCATGGCGCGCATCCTCTTCACTGTGCAGATAGCCGCTCGTCGTCGACAACGAGCTATGCCCGAAATTGTCGCGCACAAAGCGCAGGTCGACCTGCTGGTCGGTCATGTGCGAACCAGCGGTGTGGCGCAGCCAGTGCGCCGAGGCGCTGGCCAGCACCGCGGCTTGCGCTTCCCATTCCGGCCCGCGCGCCCGCAGGCGCGCCGCGGCCATGCCAAACACCTCTTTCAGGATCAGGTGCAGCGCGCCGCGTGACAGCGGTTTCTCGCTGTCCGCTTTTCCGATCACCGGCAGCACCAGGGGACGCGCCTCACCGAACTGCGGAGTCGGCGGCAGTGCGTGGGCGCGACGGTAGCGCGCCAGTTCTGCAATCAGCTCGTCGGTCGCCGGCACCAGCCGGGTCTTGCTGCCTTTGCCGGTCACCTCCAGCCACCAGCGCTCAGTGCCCTGGGCATCGCGCCGGCAGAAGAACGCGCCCATCGTGGTCGCTGTCAGCTCCGACGCCCGCAAGCCGCCCAGATAGAGCACGCTCAGCACCCAGCGGCAGCGTGCCGCATGCAGCCGTTCCCGCGCGGTCTCGGTCGGCATCGCTTCGACCGTCTCCTTGACGATCGCCCACAGGTCGTGGCTCAGATAACGGGTGATGCGCGCCTTGCTGGGAGCGCGCCGACGGCGGGCGAGGGCGAGCGGGTTCCCGGCCAGGTAGCCCGCCTCGGTCAGCCAGGCGAACAGCGCGTTCAGGATCACCATGGCCTGGCGCACGCTGCCTGGGGCCAGCGGCCCGGCAAACGGGCGCCAGTCCGGATGGCTGCGCGCGAGCTTCTTGTTGCCGGCCAGCACCCAGCGCGCGGCCGGTTGCGGATCGGCGAGGAAGCGCTCGTAGGCGAGCAGGTCTTCGTGCGTCAGCGAGGACAAGGGTTTGCCCAACTGGAGCACGGCCCACAGGATCAGCCGCTCCACCTCGCGGCGGTAGGTGGCGATGGTCGCCGCACTGTCGGCATAGCGGGCCAGCCAGGCGGTCACGGCGGCCAGGTCATCGGCCGCGGCAATACGAGCGCCGGTGGCGGGCGCGCGATTAGTACCGGCGGCGCCGGACAGCGGCGATGACAGTTTCAACCGCTCCAGTGGTGTGGGAAGTGAGTCGGTAAGACTCCCAAGCGGTTTGAGGGGCAGCAGGTCCATGCGCGAGCCGAAAGAATCACACTTCACTTTGATATTATAAACATAAGCGCAGTTATGTCTAAAGTAATTCGATGGTATTAAGTTTTGATACGTATTACGTAGTAATACTTGACGAGAAGCGCACCGCGCGCCAGCAGAACGAGCGCACGGCCTGAGCGTTGCGCGGGGAACTGGTGGCGGCGCGCAACGAGGTGGCGCAGGCGCGAAGCGCGGGCCCGGCTCGAAGCCCAGGCCGCCGCGCTCGCCGATCGGCTCGCCAGCGCCGAGCTGGCGGCGGCGGGCGGCGGGCGGCGGGCGGCGGCGCAAGGCCAACGGCCCGGGACAGCCAAGAAACAAGCACAGACCGGACAGCAGGACAAAAAGCAGGGTGCGCCAACTACAACCCTGAATCCGGATGACGGCAACGACGGTAACGACAGCCAAGAATGAGCGGGCGAAGGCGATCCGCTGGATCCTGGACCGGATGGCCGACTATGGGCTGACGATGGAAAGAGCTGGAAGCGGCGCGGTGTTTCGATCCGCCGCGCCCGCCATTACCGGCCTGCTACCGGCAACGCCCAGGGGTTGCTGCCTCGACAGCTCGTCGGAATCACGTCTATTATTGACGCCAATGAAGGCCTGAGTGCCTGAGTGCAGTTGTCTTGCGCACGCAAGGGACGGTAGCTGCCCCGGGCGTGCGGTCTCAGTGCCTGGACGCGACTGCGGCGCGGAATCCGGCGCGCGGCCGGCCTTGGTCCTTCAGATTGAAATACTGCCAAGCAAAGCACGCGAACTTGCCCTGCAGTCCTGGCCATGTCGCATTTCCTGCCGCGGGGGTATTTGCAAGATGAGCAGCAATCCAATGGACCCGCCTGCGCCGCCGCCATCTCCGCGCACCTGGGACGCACGCCTGGCGCGGCGGCTTGTCGAGCCGCTCAAGGATTCCCGGGTTACGCCCAACCATCTGACCACGCTCCGGCTTTTGACCGGCCTGGCCGGCGCGGCGTGCCTCGCGCAGGGCGGCTTCGGCTGGGCGAATGGCGGTGCGCTGCTGGTCGTGTTTTCCAATTTTATTGACCATACTGACGGAGAACTGGCGAGGATCAGCGGGAAATCCAGCAAGTTAGGCCATTTCTACGATCTTTTCAGCGACTCGCTGGTCACTATCCTGCTCTTCGTCAGCATGGGGATCGGCGTCTCGGGCCAGTTTCAGGATGCCGCGGTGCCGGCAGTCGTGCGTGGCAGCGTGGCGGGCGTGGCCGTGGCGCTGATCTTCTTCTTGCGCATGCGCATCGAAGCGCTCGCTGGCAAGACCGCCACGAAACAGGCCTCGGTCGGTGGCTTCGAGACGGAGGATGTGCTCTACCTCCTGCCGCTTGTGACCCTGAGCAGTGCCATCAGCCCGTTCCTGACGGCGGCGTCGATCGGCGCGCCCTTGTTCGCGGCATGGGTGGTCTTCGACTACTGGCGCGCCGTGCGGCGCGCTCGCCCCGTTACAGCGGCTACCAGACCATGAGGCGCCGATGAGCGAATCAGCCGAAGCGGACCGGGATCTTCTCACCCTGCCTGGCGAGCGGCAGCAGCCGTTCGCCGACCCCGCGGGCGCGCGTGCCGGTCCCGATGCAGGTGTGGCAGCACGTGTTGGCGCCCTGGGGCACAGCGCGCTGCGCGCGGAATTCGAGCGCCAGGGAGCGTTCCTGCATGTGGGCGAGTTTTTGCCGGATGAAGTCACGGAAGGCCTGGTTGCCAGCGCCCTGGCCTTGCAAGACCAAATCAATCGCAATTATCTCCCGGGCCACAAGCAGGGCGGCAGCGTCAGCCGCCATACGATCGACCAGCACGCGCCTTTTATCGCGCAACTCTATCGGTCCAAGGCGCTGATCGGCTGGCTCGAACAGATCTGCGGCGAGCAGCTGCTGCCTTCGCCCGAGCAGGATCCGCATGCCTACGCGCTCTATTACTACACGCGCGAGGGCGATCATATCGGCTGGCATTACGACACCTCTTACTACAACGGCAGGCGCTATACCTTGCTGTTCGGCGTGATCGACGAATCGTCGTGCCGTCTCGACTACGAATTGCACACGCGCGAGCCCGATGTGCCTGTGCAAGCGGGCTCGGTACAGATTCCCCCCGGTGGCCTCGTTTTCTTCGATGGCGACAAGCTGCGCCACCGCATCACGCCACTCGGGGCGAACCAGATACGGGTGTCGCTGACCTTCGAATACGTCACCGACCCGGGCATGCGGCCCTGGCTGCGTTTCGTCTCCAACATGAAGGACGCCCTCGCTTATTTCGGCTTCCGGCAAGTATTCAAACGGCTGGCCAGGGGCCAGCAGCCCCGGGCATGACGCGTGCGGCGATGATTTCGCTGTCGGTCGGTGCGGCGCTCTTTGTCGCCCTGATTGCCTTTACCGGCTTCGGCTCGGTGGCGTCGACGCTGATGTCGGCGGGCTGGTTGAGCCTGTTGGTGGTGATGTTTCACCTGCTGCCGCTGGCGCTGGATGCTGGTGCCATTTTCGTGCTGTTCGATCGCCACGCCAGCCATCGCGCCATGCGCGACGCGCTGTTTGCGCGCTGGGTGGGCGAGTCCGTGAACAGCCTGCTGCCCGCCGGACAGCTGGGTGGACCGGTGCTGATGGTGCGCCATCTCGCGCAACGCGGTGCACGCATGCGCGACGCTGCCGCAGCGATCACCGTCAGCACGACGATGCAAGCGATCGCGCAGCTGGTGTTCGCGGTGCTCGGACTCGTGCTGTTCGGCGCGTCAACGGCGAGCGAGGCGGGCGAGGATGTGCGCTTGCCGGTCATTGCCGTCACCGCGCTGCTGGCGCTGTGCCTGTTCGGGTTCTATGTGGCGCAGCGGCGCGGCCTGTTTGGGCGCGTGCTGCGCTTGCTGTCGAAATTGCGGGGAAAGCGCGACTGGGCGGCGCTGACGATGCGTGCCGATGCGGTGGACGCAGCCGTGCGGCGGATCTATCGCGCGCCCGGCAAGGTCGCCGCGACCTTCGCGCTGAGCCTGGCGGGCTGGCTGGTCGGCACCGGGGAGGTGTGGCTGGCCCTGCGGTTTCTCGGCCATCCCGTCAGCTGGCTCGACGCCTTGCTGCTGGAGAGCGCCGGGCAGGCGATCCGCGGCGCCGCGTTTGCGATTCCCGGCTCGCTGGGTGTGCAGGAGGCTGGCTACCTGCTGCTCGCGCCATTGGTGGGACTGCCTGCCGACGCGGCGCTGGCGCTGTCGCTGATCAAGCGCGCGCGGGAAATCGTGCTTGGCGCGCCCGGCCTTCTGTATTTGTACTGGAGTGAACGAAGACACCGGCGGCGAAGCACGGGGGGTGTGCCGGCTACCGATTGATGGCGGTTGCATGGGAGCGGAGAAAAATATGCGAGCGATTATTCTTGCCGCAGGCCTTGGCCTGCGTTTGCAGCAACCGCCCGAAGCACAATTCCCGAAGTGCCTGTTGCGCTTCGATGGCATCACCCTGCTGGAACGGCATCTACGCATGCTGGACGCGGCGGGCGTCACGGAGGTCGTGCTTGCCCTCGGTTTCCAGCCGGAACAGGTCAAGGCCGAACTCGACCGGCTCGGACGTTCGCCCCATCCCGAAATCGTTCTGAACCCGCGCTACGAACTCGGCAGCGTCCTGACCGTGCACACCGTCGCCGACGCGCTCACGCGCGGCGGCGACGTACTGCTGATGGACGCCGACGTGCTCTACGACGAGCGCATTCTCGCCGCGCTGGTTGCCGGCGACAGCGCCAACCGCCTGCTGATCGACCGCGACTTCGAAACCGGCGACGAGCCAGTCAAGCTTTGCCTGCGGGACGGCGTTCCGGTCGAGCTGCGCAAGCAGGTGGCGGTGGGCCTGGCATATGACACGATTGGCGAGTCGGTCGGGTTCTTCCGCTTCAGCGAGCAGGCCGCACGCCGCCTGGCGCAGATCGTCGCGGGGTATGTCGAGCGCAACCAGGAGAAGATGCCGCACGAGGAAGCCGTGCGCGACCTGCTGCTGGAGGGCGGCCATGCATTCGAGATCGCAGACGTCACCGGTGCGCCCTGGCTCGAGATCGACTTCCCGGGCGACGTCGTGCGCGCCCGCGATGAAGTGTTGCCGCAACTCCGGCGCGGTGTTACCTCGGGAGTTGCCTCGGGAGTCACGCCATGAACGCACGTGATCCGGCTTTGCCCGCTGCGTCGCGCAGCGCCGCGCTGCGCCAGTTGCTGGTGGGCAGCGAACTTGAATTCATGATGGAAGCCCACAACGGGCTCTCGGCCCGGATTGTGCGCGAAGCAGGCTTCAAGGCTATCTGGGCCTCCGGCCTGGCGATCTCGGCGCAATTCGGCGTGCGCGACAACAACGAGGCAAGCTGGACACAGGTGGTCGACACGCTCGAATTCATGGCCGACTCCAGCGGCTTGCCGATCCTGGTCGACGGCGATACCGGCTACGGCAACTTCAACAATGTGCGGCGCCTGGTGAGGAAGCTCGAACAGCGCGGCATCGCGGGTTTGTGCATCGAGGACAAGCAGTTCCCCAAGACCAACAGCTTTATCGACGGCGAACGCCAGCCGCTGGCCACGATCGACGAATTCTGCGGCAAGATCAAGGCCGGCAAGGATACGCAGACGGATGCCGATTTCTCGATTGTCGCGCGCGTAGAAGCACTGATCGCGGGCTGGGGCATGGACGAGGCCTTGCGCCGGGCCGAAGCCTATCGGCAGGCCGGTGCCGACGCGATCCTCATCCACAGCAAGCTGTCGCGGCCGGACGAGATCCTCGAGTTCGCACGCGAGTGGGCCGGCCGCGCTCCGCTGGTGATCGTGCCGACCAAGTACTACAGCACTCCCACCGACGTATTCCGCCAGGCCGGCATCAGCCTCGTGATCTGGGCCAACCATCTGATCCGCGCGGCGGCATCGTCGATGCAGGCGGTGGCCAGGGAGATCCATGACACCCAGACGCTGGTTCATGTGGAGGACCGCATCGCGCCGATGAGCGAGATCTTCCGCCTGCAGGATGCCGACGAGTATGCCGCCGCCGAACGGCTGTACCTGTCTGGCGCCGAGGCGCCCGGCGCGGCGGTTGTGCTGGCGGCGAGCCGCGGCGAAGGGCTTGACGCCCTGACCGCCGAGCGCCCCAAGGTCATGCTGCCGGTCGCGGGCAAGCCGCTGCTGCGCTGGCTGGTGGACGCCTTCAAGATGCAGGGCATCCACGACATCACCGTGGTCGGCGGCTATCGCGCCGATGCGATCCAGAGCACGGGTATCAAGCTCGTGCGCAACGAGCGCTACGCGAGTAGCGGCGAACTGGCGTCGCTGGCGTGCGCGGCCGACGGCCTGCATACGGATACCGTGATCGCCTACGGTGATCTGCTCTTTCGCAGCTACTTCCTGCGCGACCTGTTCGAGAGCGAGTCCCGCTTCAGCGTGGTGGTCGACTCGTCGCAGACGCAACCGTCGAACCAGAGCGTACGCGATTTCGCCTACTGCTCCGCGCCCGACGACCGCGCCCTGTTCGGCCAGAAGGTCCTGCTGCGGCATGTTTCGAACCAGGGGAAGGAAGCGGCCGTCACCGGCGGGCAGGCGCCGCAGGGACGCTGGATCGGCCTGCTGTGCGTGCGCGGCGCCGGGCGTGAGGCCCTGCAGCAGGCACTTGCCGGCCTGCGTGCGCGGGCGGACTTCGACACGCTGGACATGCCTGACCTGCTCAACGCCCTGATCGGGGCTGGCGAGGAGATCGACGTGAAGTATGTGCATGGCCACTGGCGCAGCGTGAACGACCTGGAGGACTACCAGCGCGCTGGCGAGTTCGCGCATGCCCGGCTGCCGTTTGCCCAGGGCGCACCCGGCACACCCGGCACCGAGAAACGCCGATGATCGAAGCGGCTCAGTTTATCGAGGCGGCGCTTGCGCGTGGCTTCTCCTGGTATGCGGGGGTACCGTGCTCGTATCTCACCCCCTTCATCAATTGCGTGCTGCAGGATCCTTCGTTGCACTACGTCTCGTCGGCGAACGAAGGCGACGCGGTAGCGCTGATCGCGGGCGTGACGCTCGGGGCCAGAGGGGGCCAGCGCGGCATCACGATGATGCAGAACTCCGGCCTTGGCAATGCGGTAAGCCCGCTCACTTCGCTGACCTGGACGTTCCGCCTGCCGCAATTGCTGATCGTGACGTGGCGAGGGCAACCGGGCACCGCGGACGAGCCGCAGCACGCGTTGATGGGCCCGGTCACGCCTGCGATGCTCGACACCATGGAGATACCGTGGGAGCTGTTCCCGACTGACGCGGCCGGCATCGGCCCGGCGCTCGATCGCGCGCTGGCGCATATGGACGCGACCGGACGCCCTTACGCTTTGGTCATGCAAAAGGGCAGTGTCGCGCCCTATGCGCTCAAGCCGCAGGATCGATCCGCGCCGCGTGCGCGATGCGCGGTGCGCACGCAATGGCGGGGAGGGGCGCCGGATGCGCTGCCTTCGCGGCGCGAGGCCTTGCAGCGTGTGATTGCACATACGCCGGCCGCTGCGACGGTGGTGCTGGCATCGACCGGTTTCTGCGGCCGCGAATTGTATGCGCTCGATGACCGGCCAAACCAGCTCTATATGGTGGGCTCGATGGGTTGCGTGACGCCGTTGGCGCTTGGCCTCGCGCTGGTGCGCCCGGACCTGCATGTGGTCGCCATCGATGGCGACGGCGCTGCCTTGATGCGCATGGGAAACTTCGCCACGCTGGGCGCATACGGTCCGTCGAACCTCACGCACGTGCTGCTCGACAACGGCGCACACGACTCGACCGGCGCACAGGCCACGGTGTCGCCCAATGTGTCATTCGCCGGCGTGGCGGCGGCTTGCGGCTATGCCTCGGCGGCCGAAGGCGACTGCCTCGAACTGCTTGACGAGGTGCTCGCGGCGGCTGTGCCGGGCGAGCCGGGCGCCGCTCCCGGATCGCGCTTCGTGCGGCTGGTGATACGCGCCGGCACGCCGGACGGCCTGCCCCGGCCCACCATCACCCCCGCGGAAGTGAAGTCCCGCCTCGCGCGCCACATCGGCGCTGATCACGGAGAGAACTGATGCTATTGCTCAACCCCGGCCCGGTGACCTTGTCCGAGCGCGTCCGCCGCAGCCTGCTGCAGCCCGACCTGTGCCATCGCGAAAGCGAATTCTTCGATTTGCAGGACGAGGCGCGCGCGCGGCTGCTCGGCGTCTACCGGCTGGACCCCACCGAGTGGGCCGCGATCTTGATGACCGGGTCAGGCACGGCAGCAGTAGAAAGCATGATTGCCGCGCTGGTGCCCGCGCGCGGCAAGCTGCTCATTGTCGAAAACGGCGTGTACGGCGAGCGCATTACGCAGATTGCGAGTCAGTACCGCATCGACCATGAGGTGATCAAGCATGACTGGATGCAGGCGCCCGATCCCGACCGGCTGGCCGCCATGCTCGACGCGGACCGGACCATCGGCCATGTGGCGGTGATCCACCATGAAACGACCACCGGGCGCTTGAACGACCTGCACGCGCTCGACGCCGTTTGCCGCCAGCGCGGCGTTCACCTGCTGGTCGACGCTGTCAGCAGCTTCGGGGCCGAGACCATCGACTTCGGCGGCAGCATTGCCGCCGTGGCCGCCACTGCCAACAAGTGCCTGCACGGCGTGCCGGGGGCCGCCTTCGTGATCGCGCGGCGTGACGCGCTGGCCCAGGCGGCAAGCCGGACCTACTACCTGGATCTTGGCCGGCTGGCACGCCTGCAGGATCAGCGCAACACTCCTTTCACGCCGTCCGTGCACGCCTACTACGCGCTCGTGGAAGCGCTGCGCGAACTCGACGACAGCGGCGGCCAGCACGCCAGGCACGCGCGCTATGCGGCCCTGGCCGAGCAAGTGCGCGCGGGACTTGCATTGCGCGGCATCGCGAGCGCGTTGCCGGCGGACCAGTCCTCCGTCGTCCTGCGCGCCTACCGTTTGCCGGCAAGCTTGTCGTACACGCAGCTGCACGACGGCCTGAAAGCGCTCGGCTTCGTGATCTATGCAGGGCAAGGGCAGCTGTCGGATGAACTGTTCCGGATCTCCACGATGGGAGATATTCACGCACACGACATCGAGCGCCTGCTGCAGGGGTTCGCGGCATTGATGACTTGATGACACTTCGGCTTGGCTGCCGGGACCGCACGATTACCTCGACCGCAGGATTTGGCGCCGAACTGGAATGGCGCCCGCTGCTGGCCATGACGGCAATGTCGGGCATATCTGCATTATCGCCTCGGCGCAAGCCGCAGCCGGCAGGCGGCCGCGCAACAGAGCCTAAAGTTGTCGGCACATATAGTGCGAGCGGGCGCCGAATCGACGGAGAAAATCCATTGACAACTGCATCTCCCGAACAACGGTGTCGGTAGGGGTCAGCGAGAAGCCGTATCGGGCGAAGAAGCCTGGATTCTCGTTGGTTAAAACGGTGGCCTTCGTACAGCCATTGGCCCGCGCTCTCGTCAGGAGCACGCTCACGAGATGGGTGGCGAGTCGGTGCCCGCGATAGCCGGGCAACACTGCAACCGTGTGAACGACGATGGTTTGAGAGCGCTGCTCGCCACAGGCGCAGCCGACAATACTGTCCTCGACGATTGCGACATGGTAAAGCGGAGTCGCATCCCTCGGCTCTGGAAGCGGCAGTCCACACGCTGCCAGCACTTGTCCAACTGCCTCCAGGTCCTCTGCATTCGCAGCACGGAGTCTGGCATTTCTTATCATTCTCGCTTCTCACGTCATGGCACCTCGCCACAACCATAGCCGCCCCTTCGCGACTCTCCGTGAGCAAGTACCCCGAAAACGGAGGACTATGCACGAAAGGGATTCATGGCGCCATCCCCCAAGTGAGCTAAGTCTCAGAGCCAATGAAGCCAGTGCGTGCATTCTCATTCACTCGGAAGTGATTTGATACAACAAAGTCGCGCGACATATCACATCGGACCAGACCCGGTGCCGGCCCCGCGGCGGCGCCACCGGACAGCAGGGCAGGTGTTGCGCGCTAGCGCCACCCACGTGTTCGTATTCGCACTGAAGCACTTCCCGACCTAATATAGGCCATGCCATCGGCGGTACGGGGGGCTTACCGATGATGATCGATCCGCCAGTCTTGCCATGTTGACGCGCAGAGCTTTCCTGCTCGGGGGGGCAGGCGCTGCCGGTGCGCTGGTGATCGGATGGGCCTTGCTGCCGCCGCGCCAGCGCATGGTGGGTGGCGAGCCGCTGGCGGTGCGCGACGGGCAGTTCGCGCTGAACGGCTGGGTCAAGGTGGCGTCCGACAACACCGTCACGGTGGTGATGAACAAGGCCGAGATGGGGCAGGGCGTGCATACCGGCGCGGCGATGCTGCTGGCCGAGGAGATGGAGGCAGACTGGTCGCAGATCCGCGTCGAGCCGTCGCCCATCGACAACCTGTACAACAACATCGAGGGCGTGGTCGCCAACCTGCCGTTCCGCCCCGACAACAATGGCTGGCCCAGGCGCGCCGCGGCATGGTTTACGCGCAAGGGCGTGCGCGAGGTGGGCATGATGTTCACCGGCGGCTCGACCAGCATCCGGGACCTGTGGAATCCGATGCGCGAGGCCGGCGCCGCCGCCCGCATGATGCTGTGCGCGGCAGCGGCGAAGCAGTGGAACGTCAAGGTCGAAGAGTGCCGCGCGCAGGCCGGCAAGGTGGTGCATCCGTCGGGACGCAGTGCCACGTTCGGTGAGCTGGCCGCGGCAGCCGCGCGTGAGGATGTGCCACGCAAGGTCGAGCTGAAGGAGCCAGGCAGCTACAGGCTCATCGGCACCCGCACGGCACGCCTTGATGCCGCTGCCAAGATCAACGGCACCGCGCGCTTCGGCATCGACGTGGTGGCGGACAAGATGGTCTACGCCAGCGTGCAGATGTGTCCGACGCTGGGCGGCAAGCTGCAGGGATCCCCGCCCGATGACGTGAAAAAGCTGCCCGGGGTGCTCGATCTCGTCGAGCTGCCGCCGTTCCCCGGCGGCAGCGGCGGTGTGGCAGTCATTGCCAGCGATGCGTGGATCGCCATGGAGGCGGTGGAAAAGGTCCAGTGCAAGTGGGACGCGGGCGAGGCGGGGAACCTGTCAAGCGCCGGCATCCGCGACACGCTGGTGAAGGCGCTCGACAGCTCCAACCCGCGCGTCTGGTACGAGCATGGCGACGGGCGCGCCATGAAGCAGGGCAAGCCCGCCATCCAGGTCATGTACTCGGCGCCCTATCTCGCTCATGCCGCGCTGGAGCCGGTCAACTGCACGGTCCTGGTACAGGAGGACCACGCCATCGTGTGGGCCGCCACGCAGATGCCCGGGCTGGCCCGCCGCTGCGTGGCAAGGACACTGGGTCTGGACACGGACAAGGTAGAACTGCACGAGCATTCCATCGGGGGCGCATTCGGGCGCCGGCTCGAAGTCGATTTCATCTGCCAGGCGGCCGCCATCGCGGCGAAGCGCAAGGGCGTGCCGGTGCAGACGATCTGGTCGCGCCCCGAGGACATGCGGCATGACTTCTACCGCCCGGCCAGCGTGTCGCGCTTCGAGGCCTGGCTCGACGGGGACCGCAAGGTCATCGCCGTGCGCAATATGTCGGCCAGCCAGTCGGTGCTGGAGAGCACCGCGAAACGCAACTTCGGCCTGCCCGATATCTTCGTGTCACGGCTGGACAAATCCACCGTTGAAGGCGCTTTCGACCAGGCCTATGACTGGCCGGAGGTGTGGGTGGGGCACCGGACCGTGGATCTCCCCATCCCGGTGGGCTACTGGCGCTCGGTGGGACACTCGCACCACGCCTTCTTTATGGAGAGTTTTGTCGACGAGCTGGCGGTGGCGGCCAGCAAGGACCCGCTCGACTACCGCATGAGCCTGCTCAAGGACGATCGGCAGCGCGCGGTGCTGGAGCAGGCAGGAAAGATGTCTGGCTGGGGCCAGCCTTTGCGCAAGAAGCCTGGCGTGGCAAAGGTGGGGCGCGGGGTGGCGTTGCACGAATCGTTCGGCAGCGTGGTGGCGCAGGTCGCCGAGGTGTCGGTGGACAACGCGGGGCAGGTGCGCGTGGAGCGCGTTTTTTGCGCCATCGATTGCGGCAGGCCGGTCAACCCGACCCTGATCGAGCAGCAGGTCGAGGGCGGCATTGTGTTCGGGCTGTCGGCGGCGCTGTGGCAGAAGATCACGCTGGAGCAAGGCAAGGTCAAGGAGGACTACTACACCGCCTTTCCTGCCATGCGCCTGCGGGACTGCCCCGAGATCCAGGTACACGTGATGCCATCGACGGCAACGCCACAGGGCGTGGGCGAGTCCACCACGCCGCCGATCGCGCCGGCGGTGGCGAACGCCTTGTTCAATGCCACCGGCGAGCGCTTGCGCGACCTGCCGCTGCTGAAGACCCTGCCGCCTTCCGGAGCCTGCGATGTCAGACCGTCAGCTCAGTGTCAACGGTAAGAACGTCGAAATCCACGCCGACGGATGCACGCCGCTGTTGTGGGTGCTTCGCTGCGAGCTCAAGCTGACGGGCACCAAGTTCGGGTGCGGCGTGGGCGTGTGCGGCGCCTGCGCGGTGCATGTCAACGGCAAGATGCTGTTGTCGTGCCAGCACCAGGTGAGCGAGATGGAGGGCAAGAAGATCGTCACCATCGAAGGACTTGACGGCCCCGAGGCGAATGCCCTGCGGGCGGCCTGGCAGAAGCACGAGGTCGTGCAGTGTGGCTACTGCCAGAGCGCGCAACTGATGGCGGCGAGCGCGCTGCTCAAGCGCACGCGGAATCCGAAGGAGACGGAGATTGTCGACCAGATGAGCTGCGTGATCTGCCGGTGCGGCACGTATACGCGGATCAGGCGGGCGATTGCGGAAGCGGTGGGGATGCTGACGGGTTGAGGGCGCCGATGCGCGCGCCCCGGCCATCAGGCGAGCTTTGAAGTCTCAGGGGGAAGGCAATGAAGGATTCGGGGGCCGCGGCGACCGGGCGCGTGGAGCTCTACACGCAACGAACCATGGTGAACTGGCTGAGCCCGCTGCAGCTTCCGTTCACCGCCATGCGCGTTGCCGTGGCGATGGCTGTCGGCGCCTTTGCGGACCAGCGCATGGTGCAGGCCGCGCTCTCCACGCTGAATCCGAATCCGCCGCTGCCGGTACCGGCTGACGAACAGGGCGGTGTCTGGGTCGACTATATGGCAGACACGGGCGACGGCTGGGACTCGACCTACTCCATGGCATTGTGCGTCAGCCACGCGGTGACGCTGCGCGACCAGGGCGTGACGCTGCCGCGCTCAAAGGTGCTGTTGCTGGGTGGCGACCAGGTGTATCCGACGCCTGCCCATGACGGCTATCGGAGCCGCTTCGTCGATCCCTTTCGTGCTGCGTTCCCGGCGCCGGTCGAGGCCACGCGCCCCGCATACAGCGACCAGCCGGTCAAGTTGCCGGATGCGCCGTGGATGATTGCCACGCCTGGCAATCACGACTGGTACGACGGCCTGCGTGGCTTCGCCCGCCTGTTCTGCAGTGGCAAGCCCGTGGGCGGCTGGGAGACACGCCAGCGCACCGGCTATTACGCCTTGCAGTTGCCCGGCGGCTGGTGGATCTGGGGCCTGGACCTGCAACTGGAGTCCGAAATCGACCGGCCGCAGCGCGAGTATTTCCAGAAGTTGTACACGCAGCTGCAGCCCGGCGACCGCGTGGTATTGTGCGCGCCCGAGGCGAGCTGGGTTGACGAGATGGACCGCGTGCGCCGCGGGGAAAAGCGCGCCGTGCCGTCGATCGAAACCAAGACGCCGCGCTTTAGAAGCCTGAGCGAGATCGAGGGCGTGCTGGGCGACCGGCTCGCACTGGTGCTGGCCGGCAACTCGCACCATTACGCGCACTACGTGCCGCGAGCAGGCACGGCGGGGCCGCATCGGATCACCTGTGGAGGCGGCGGCGCGTTTCTTCACGGCACGCATCTGCTGCCGGATCCGCCGCGGCCCATCGTCGTGGGTCCGGCCAGGCAGCACTACGAGCTGAAGTCCGCATATCCGGAAAAGGCGACGTCCCGGCAATTGCGCAATCGCGCGTGGCAACTTCCTGCGCGCAATCTCTCGTTCTGTGCGCTGGTGGCGATCCTGTACCTGCTGTTCGACTGGATCGTCCAAAGCGCGAGCCTGGTACCAGTGCCCGGGCGCGAGCATCGCAACTTCATCCAAGGGCTGGCCGACCTCGAAGTGACATTCGGGAATATTTGCGAGGTGTATCACGAACTGTTCCGGATCATGGCGCACAGTCCGGCGTCAGTGGTGTTCGCCGCGGGCATTGTCTTTTGTTGTGGTGCGCTGTCGACCCGGGATGTCAGGCGCGGCGTCGGGCTGGCCTGGGTTGTCGGCGCCTGCCACGGCCTGCTGCACCTGGCGCTGGCTGTCGCCGTGCTATGGCTCATCACGCGTTTCAACGTTCATGGCTTTGGCGCGCACAATGCGACGCCGATCCTGCTGTTCCTCGTCGAGGCCATGCTGCTGGGCGGTGTCCTCGGCGGCCTGCTGTTTGGCGTGTGGATGGTGATGGGCAACGCGCTGTGGCGCCTGCATCCCGAGGAGGTGTTCTCTTCGCAGCGCATCGCCGACTACAAGTGCTTCCTGCGGATGCGGTTCGAGCATGGGCAATTGAAGATCTACCCGCTCAAGCTGGAGAAGGTGTGCAGAGACTGGAAGCTGGGCGAGGGCGTCAGCCAGATGACGAAGGTCCGCGGCAGCTGGCGCGTACGCGCCCAGCCCGGCGCAACCGGTCCCCGCTTCGTGCCGGCTGACGGCCAGGTATCGCCGACGGAAGCGGTGCGGATGATTGAGGAGAAGGCAATCATCATCCAGCGGTAAGCATCCCAACGACAGGGGGCGTCATGATGAGCAATACGCTTGCCTACGATGTCGTCGTCATCGGCAGCGGCTTCGGTGGCGCGGTCTCGGCCTGCAGGCTGGCGCAGGCCGGCCGCAAGGTTCTGGTGCTGGAGCGCGGAAGGCGCTGGAGCCCGGCGACTTTCCCGCGCGACGAAAATGATGCCTGGTTGTGGAACCAGGAACGCGCGCACCGCTTCAATGGCTGGGCTGATATACGGACATTCTCCGACGTATGGGTCATCGCCGGGGCCGGAGTCGGTGGCGGCTCGTTGATCTACGCCAACGTCTCGGTGGAAGCCAGGCCGGAAGCCTTCGAGCGCGGCTGGCCGAAAGAGGTGACCTATGCCGGCCTGCAGGCCCACTATGCGGAGGTAGGACGCATGCTCGCCGTGAGCGAAGTGCCGGACAAGCAGGAGAGCGAGCGAACCAGGCTGCTGCGCGAGGGCGCCGAAGCATGCGGATGGGGCGGGCGCTTTCGCAAGCTGCCGCTGGCCGTGACGTTCTCCGAGCATTGGGACCCTGCACGGCAAGACGCCCGCGATGACCGGCATTCGGTGAAATTCCTGAACCAGCACGGCCGGTGGCAGGGCACTTGCGTCCATTGCGGCAACTGCGACGTCGGGTGCCAGGTATCGGCCAGGAATACGCTGGACCTGAATTACCTGGCAGTGGCTGAAGACAACGGTGCCGAGATTCGTCCCTTGCACCTGATCGACAGGCTGGAGCCGCTGCAGCAGGGCTGGCGGGTGCGCTTCAGGAAAATCGACCCGGAAGGACAGACGACGAGCCCTGGCGAAGTCACGGCCGCCAGGGTAATACTGGCCGCCGGTTCCATCGGCAGCACCGAACTACTGTTGCGCTGCCGGGATGAACATCGCACGCTGCCCGGGCTTTCACCGCGGTTGGGATATGGCTGGGCCCACAATGGCGACTTCGTGACGCCAGCCTTCTATGGCAACAGGAGGATTTCTCCTGCTCATGGCGTAACCATCTCCGCCGCGATCGACCTGCTGGACCACAGCGGCCCGAACGGACAGGCGCTCTTCGTCGAGGATGGCGGCGTCCCGAACCTCGCACGCAATTTTATCCGACGCCATATGAAGCGAACCCGTTCCCGCAAGCTGCGCGCGGTGTGGAGGGACGTCGGCGGACTGTTTGACGACGGCGATCCGGTCGAGCGGATGATGCCCTGGTTCGGGCAAGGCGTGGACCCTGGCGATGGCCAGCTGAGGCTGGGCCGCAGGTGGTACGCGCCGTGGCGCCGGGTGCTGCGTCTCGACTGGTCCTATCAGTCATCGGTGGCCGTCATCGAGGCCATGATTGCAGCGCATAAGCGGCTCTCGGAAGCGACCGGCGGGGACCCGTGGGTGCCGCTCACCTGGCGGCGATGGCATAACCTGATCACACCGCACCCGCTGGGTGGCTGCAACATGGGGACCTCCGCTGCCGACGGTGTCGTCGATGCAGCGGGCCGGGTATTCGGCTACAAGGGGCTCTATGTCATGGACGGAGCGATCGTTCCGCGTCCGCTCGGCCTGAACCCTTCGCGCACCATCGCTGCGCTCGCGGAGCGCAATGTGGCGATGCTCTTGCGCGAGCAGGATTGAGGCTGGGGCCGGACTGGCAGGCTGCAGCTAAACCCGTCGCCCGGGAGCCAGCCTAGTGACTGCCGGGCTGGTCCCGCAGGCTCGCCTTCGCTTCCGCCTCGGTTTCGTAGACATAAGGAGCCAGTCCGCGCCGGGCGAGCGTGTCGCCGAGCTTGGCACGCATGAACGCGCTGGTGGTAAAGCGCGTCACGCCGATGTAGTAACGTGCCACCACTTCCGAGATCATCTCGACATAGGCATCTTCCACGTCCCGGTCGAGCACGAAGCCCTCATAGTTGACCACCGTGTAGACCTTGTGGCCCAACGGTTCGCAGATGCGGATAACCGCCTTGCGGATCGCCTCGACGTCTTCCTGGCGCTTCACTTCGAGCTGCTCGAAATTCAGGAACAGGATGTTCTTTTCTTCGTCGTAGTTGAAGCGCGCCTCCAGCGGCAGGCGCAACACGTCGGCGCGCAGCCCCATCGGCTCCGGTCGGAAGATCCTCTGGTCCATCAGCACGGGTGCGCGCACGATCGGGACGAAGTCCATCCTGGCGAGGATGTCGCGCTCCAGGTCGACGCCGGGCGCAATTTCGATCAGTTCCAGGCCCTGCGCGCCCAGCTCGAACACGCAGCGCTCGGTGATATAGAGCACGGGCTTGAACGACGCTGCCGCATAGGGACCGGAGAATGTGCGATGCTCGACTTCCTGGACAAATTTTCTCGCGATGCCATCGCGGTGAATATGGAACCGGCCGTCGGCCACCGAGAACTCGCCGCCGCCCGCCATAAAGGTGCCGACGAACACGACCTTCTTCGCGTTCTGGCTGATATTAATAAAGCCGCCGGCACCTGCCAGCCGTGGCCCGAACCGGGACACATTGAGGTTGCCCATGCGATCGGCCTGCGCCAGGCCGAGGAAGGCGATGTCGAGCCCGCCGCCGTCGTAGAAATCGAACTGGTAGGGCTGGTCGATGATCGCGTCGGGGTTAGTCGCCGCGCCGAAGTTCAGCCCGCCGGCAGGAATGCCGCCGATCACGCCCGGCTCGGTCGAGAGCGTGACGAGATCGAGGATCCGTTCCTCGTTGGCAACGCTGGCGATGCCCTCGGGCATGCCGATGCCGAGATTCACCACGCTGTTCGGCTGGAGTTCCATGGCGGCGCGCCGGGCGATCACCTTGCGTTCGCTCATCGCCATTGGCGCCACGCTGCTCGCCGGCACGCGGACCTCGCCCGAGAACGCCGGATTGTACGGCGTGGCAAAGGTCTGCAAGTGGTTTTCCGGCCTGGCCTGCACCACGCAGTCCACCAGCACGCCGGGAATCTTGACCTGGCGGGGATTGAGCGAGCCGCGTTCGGCGATGCGCTCCACCTGCACGATCACCATCCCGCCGCAGTTGTGCGCGGCCATGGCGATGGCAAGGGCTTCCAGCGTCAGCGCCTCGCGCTCCATGGTGATGTTGCCGTCCGGATCGGCCGTCGTGCCACGCACGATGGCGACGTTGATGGGAAAGGCCTTGTAGAAAAGATAGTCCTGGCCACCGATTTGCATCACCTCGACCAGGTCCTCGGTGGTGCGTTCGTTCAGCTTGCCTCCCCCGAAGCGCGGGTCGACGAACGTACCCAGCCCGACCCGCGACAGGTGGCCCGGCTTGCCGGCCGCAATATCCCGGAACAAGTGGGTGATCACGCCCTGCGGCAGGTTGTAGGCCTCGATCTGGTTGCTGACTGCGAGCTGCTGCAGTTTCGGCACCAGCCCCCAGTGCCCGCCGATCACGCGCTTCACCAGGCCCGGCAACGCAAAATGATTCAGGCCCCGGTCCCCGCCGTCTCCCTGGCCCGCGGCATAGACCAGCGTCAGATTGCCGGGCTTCGACAGGCTCACGGGCGCATCGTCATCGCGCGCCAGACAGAGCGCCTCGACGGCCATGGCAATCTCTTCCGAGAAGCCGATGCCGACGAAGCCCCCGGTCGCCACGGTATCGCCATCCCGGATCAGGCGCACCGCTTCGCGCGCCGAGACCAGCTTGCCGTTCTCGCGCGTGTGGATCGCTGGCAACGGACGGTGCGTACTGTCTTGCGTGTTCATTTGGATCAATAGATGCCGGTCAGGTAGTAGAAGGCAATGACGACGAACACCGCCAGCGTCTTGATGCAGGTGACCGCGAAGATGTCGCCATAGGACTGGCGGTGCGTCAGGCCGGTCACCGCGAGCAGCGTGATCACGGCACCGTTGTGCGGCAGCGTGTCCATGCCGCCGCTGGCCATCGAGGCGATGCGGTGGAAGACGTCCAGCGGGATGCCGGCGGCATGCGCGGCGGCGATGAACTGGTCGGACATCGCGGCGAGCGCGATGCTCATGCCGCCCGAGGCCGAGCCGGTGATGCCGGCGAGCGTGGTGACCGTGATGGCTTCGTTGACCAGCGGGTTGGGGATCGACTTGAGGGCGTCCGCCACCACGAGGAATCCTGGCAGTCCCGCGATCACCGCGCCGAATCCATACTCGGAGGCGGTGTTCATGGAAGCCAGCAACGAGCCGCCGACCGCCGCCTTGGACCCTTCGGCGAACTTCTGGCTGACCGGCCTGAAGGCGAACACCAGCACCGCGAGGATACCCACCAGCAGCGCGCCCTCGACCGCCCAGATCGCCGCCACCTTGGACACCTCCGTGGTGACGGGCTTGGTAGAGCCGGCGAGCATGAACTCATGGCTCTTGCCATAGTAGCGCGGGATCAGTTCGGTAAACACCTTGTTGAGCACGCCGACCAGCACGAGCGGCAGGATGGCAATCCAGGGGTTGGCCAGCTTGCCATGCTCAAAGGCCTCCGGCTCATTGCTATGGCCCTCGCCATAGCCCTCGTTGCGAGCCGCGGCCTGGCGCCGGCGCCAGTTGAGATAGGCAAGGCCCACCACCAGGATAAATATCGTTCCGACCACGCCCAGCCAGGGCGCGGCCCAGGTATTGGTATTGAAGAAGGTGGTCGGGATGATGTTCTGGATCTGCGGCGTCCCCGGCAACGAGTCCATCGTGAACGTAAACGCGCCGAGCGCGATGGTGCCGGGGATCAGCCGCTTGGGGATGCCGCCCTGGCGGAACATCTCGGCGGCGAACGGATAGACGGCGAAGACCACGACGAACAGCGAAACGCCCCCATAGGTCAGCACCGCGCACACCACCACGATCGACAGCATGGCCCGCTCACGCCCGACCAGCGCGATCACCGCAGAGACGATGGACTTGGAAAAGCCCGAGAGCTCGATCGTCTTGCCGAAGACCGCGCCCAGCAGGAAGACCGGAAAGTAGAGCTTGACGAAGCCGACCATCTTATCCATGAACACGCTGATGAACATGGGCGGCACCAGCGGCGGGTCGGTCAGCAGCACGGCGCCGAGCGCGGCGACCGGCGCGAACAGGATCACGCTGAAACCGCGGTAGGCGACGAACATCAGGAAGAAGAGGGCGGCGACGACGATCAGGAAGCTCACCACGATGCGCTCCTTCCAGGGTGACGGATGACGGCCTTGCCAAAAATCCTGCCCACGCCGCTGCTGGCGGGGGCCGGGTGCCTGCGCTAGTAGCTGCCGCCCGTATCGATGGTCATTTTGAGCATGTCGTGCTCGAGATCCTTGATGAAGTGCTCGTCCTGCTGGATCAGTTCTTCGAGGACATCATTATTGGACAGCACCCCAATCACCCGCCGGGACTCGATGACCGGCAGGTGCCGGATCCGCCTGGCGTGCATCAACGCCAGGCATTGCTCGCAGGTGTGGTCGGGTGTGACGTAAATTACCTGCGTGGTCATGATGTCGCAGACCCGGGTGTCGCCTGCCGTGCGGCCCGACAGCTCAACCTTCCGGGCGTAGTCTCGCTGGGAAAGGATGCCGGCGAGGCTGTCGGCCTGCATCACGAGTACCGTGCTGACGTCCTTGTCTGCCATCAGGCGCAGCGCGGCCAATACCGAGTCCTCGGGACTGACGAAGATCAGCTCGCGGGGCTTCGCGGACAATAGCTGGCGCGCGGTCTTTGTCGCCTTCTTCATCGTCGCCTCCCTCGACGCCCCCGTTCTATCGAGCAGCGCACGTTGGCTATGACGCCGACGACGCTTCGCCAGACCAGGCTAACCGCATGGTAGGCGATCTTTTCCGCGGAACCAAATCTAAACCACAATGCGCCGTCACTGCTTGGCATCTGACACCGTGGAGATGCGGCGGCACTCACATCCATTCCCGTGCCACAGATCCAATCTGCCGGGGATTCTGCCAGAATCGGGGTGATACTGCTGGCAGGCTAAATGATGACCACCCAACGACGCGGAGTCGGTGCAAAGCTCTTCGGGACCGGGCGTATCGTGTTGTGGCGCGCTGGCAGTCTCTGGATCGGCCGCGCGGAAGCAGGAGCCGATTCCCATGCGCATCACGCCATCCAGGTAACGCTCGCGCTATCCGGTGGGGAGGTCCGTTTCCAGATTCCGGGACAAGATTGGGCTTCCTATAAGGCGGCGATTATCTCCGCCCACCAGCCGCATGCCTTCGAGGCACGGGGCGAACTCTTTGCGCTCATTTTCACCGAACCCGAATCGCGAGAAGGACGGATGCTGAGGGAACGCTTCCGTACCGGGTTGGCGCCGCTGGCTCCTGATACCTTCGCCGAGGAGGCCGCGGCCCTGGCGTCGGCTTATGGCGCAGACGCCACAGATGACGAACTCACCGACCGCGCTCGCGCAGTGATTGCCAGGCTCACCTTGGCGCAGGCCGTGCAATCCAGGCCGCTCGACAAGCGCATTGAGCGTGCTATTGAGGTGCTGCGCGAACGGATTGGCGAGACGGTCTCGATGGCCGAGATCGCTGATGTCGTCCATCTCTCGCCCGAGCGTTTCCGTCACCTGTTCCTGGAGGAAACCGGCATCCGGTTCCGGCCGTACGTGCTATGGCTGCGCCTTGAACTTGCCCTCGCGTCATACGCTGCGGGCAAGAGCCTGACCGACGCCGCCTATGCTGGTGGCTTCGCGGACTCCGCCCATTTCTCGCGCACATTCAAGCGCATGTTCGGCGTGCTTGCCGGCGCAATCAGCGTCCAGCGGGTCTAGGCGAACGTTAGCCGTTTCGTTCAAGCTGGCGGTCATCGGTGGCCGGCACTGGCGTCTCGTTTCCAACAGAAAGGAGCTCTGCCATGACTACCACTACCCAATCCCAATGCCTCTGCGCTGCTTGCCCTGGCGCTAGCTGCGCCTGCGGTTGCCAGGCAACTGCTGAACGGAATCCGTGCGCCTGCGGAGCCGGCTGCAACTGCGGGCCGCAATGCCCGTGCAGAACCGGATGTGCCTGTGGCGCCGTAACGCCAGCGCCGCAAACGCGCAGGTAAAGAACTTGGCCACGTAGGAACGCCGCGAGACACACGTCCTAGCGGCGTGTCCGCGCGGCATTCCCGAGTGGGCGAGAGATGCGCCGAGGCCAGTGGCAGCAGCATCCGCTGTACCCGCCTAGCGTGCTGACGGCCGCAATGCTCGCATCCCGGCCTTCACCACGGTCACCGCCGCCAGCACCAGCGCGCCGGCGACGATGCCGGCAATGCCGTCTAGCACCAACGGCGCCAGCACCGACAGGACACCGCCGATCGCCGGCACGCCTGCCGCCACCTGTGCCACCGCGTCCAGCACGTGGTGCATTGCCGGGATGCCGTGCATCAGGATGCCGCCGCCCACCAGGAACATCGCCGCCGTTCCGGCAAGCGACAAGGCTTTCATCAGCCAGGGTGCCAGCCGCAGCAAAGCTCGGCCCAGCCAGCGGAAGCCGGCCGACGGGCGCCGGCTCAGGTACAGGCCCGCGTCATCGAGCTTCACGATGCCGGCCACCAGGCCATAGACGCCGACCGTCATGATGGCCGCGATCGCGCACAACACCGCCAGCCGCTGGCCGAAAGGTGCGTCGGCGACGGTGCCTAGCGAAATGACGATGATTTCGGCCGAAAGTATGAAGTCCGTGCGGACCGCACCCTTGATCTTCTCTTTCTCGAACGCCACCACGTCAACCGCGGGATTCGACATGGCATGAATTTCACGGGCGTGATGTGCCGCGTCATCCGCATGGCTATGCAAGAACCGGTGTGCCAGTTTTTCAAAGCCTTCGTAGCAAAGAAACGCGCCGCCCACCATCAGCAGGGGCACGACGGCCCACGGCAACCAGGTGCTGATGGCCAGCGCCGCCGGGACCAGGATCACTTTGTTGCGAAGCGACCCGAGCGCGACGGCCCATACCACCGGCAATTCCCGATCCGCCTTGACGCCGCTGACCTGCTGCGCATTCAGCGCCAGGTCGTCGCCCAGCACCCCTGCGGTCTTTTTCGCCGCCACCTTGCTCATCGCGGCCACATCGTCCAGGATGGTTGCGATGTCGTCGATCAGTACCAGCAAGCTCGAACCGGCCATGTCAGGACCTCCGCGCGCGGCAAAGGCCTCGCTGATGCAGGCAATGTGTCATTGTTCATGCTCCTCGATGTTGTTCCTCTGACTTGTTCCTCTGACCAAGCAGGTTCCATACCGCCCATGCCAGCAGCCCGTTGACAGCGGCTCAACCGTCCGTGCCGCGCAGGAAACGCTACACGAGCGACTGGCCCCGCTGTTCTTGGTGTTGCAACCGTGATTCGCTCAGGCTTGCGCGGGACTGCGCCGGCTCAGCCTGGCAGCGGATTTGCAAGAAAGAACCGCAGCATTTCCGCACTGGCATCCGGACCCTTCGGATCGGTATAGCTGCCCTGGGGACTTCCGCCCGCCCAGGCGTGCCCGGCGCCATGGACGATCCAGTATTCAACATTGACGCCAGCTGGCGTGGTGATCCTGTGCTGCGTGTAGTCATGCCCCCCGGAGACGTTCCTGCGTTCCGTCTGCTGGCGCGCGTGCTCGCTTTTGAACGGCGCAACAAGACGGTCGCCGTTCGACGGATGCACCGTATGGTCCGCATCGCCGTGGAACACAATGATGGGCCGCCCGGTGGAGGCGGGCGGCACCGCGCCTGACCTGGACCGGCCGAGCCCTTTGCCACCCTTCATCGCGCCCAGCGCCGAAGGCAAGTCGTGCGCGGACCCGGCGGGCAGGCCGGAATGCACGCCGGCCGCCGCGAACAATTCCGGATAGCGCTGGATCAGCACCGCGGCCATCGCGCCGCCGGCGGACAGGCCGGCAACATAGACGCGCCTTGCGTCGATGCCGTGGCTGGCGATCACCTCGCGTGCCATGCCAGCAATGATCGACGGTTCTCCCTTGCCGGCCTGCTGGTCCCCGGGCCGGAACCAGTTCCAGCATTTCGACGGATTGTCCCCGGTGGCCTGGATCGGATACAGCACCACAAAGCCGAGCATGTCGGCAAGGGCGTTCATCTGGGTGCCGGCCGCGAAATCGTCGGCATCCTGCGTGCAACCGTGCAGCATCACGACCAGCGGCATCGGCTCGGCACGACGGCCAGCGGGAACGTAAAGCTTGTACGCGCGGGATCCCGCCCGGTTCACGAACGTGCGCTGGCTGAAATGGCTGACATCCTGCGGGGACGCTTGTTTGCCGTCGGGGCGTAGCGAGTGGGTGCCGCGCGCAGATGCCGGGGGCGCTGCGTTGGCGGCGCTGCCGGCGACATCGGCCGGGCGGGCCTGCGCGCGGGCATCGGTGAGCAGGCGTTCGACCACCTGTGCGGGCATGGGAGCGGAGGGGGAGGCCGGAGCGACCGCCGCGCCCATCGACGCTTGCTCGCGCAGTGCACGCTGGATAGCCTCGGTGGCCTCAAGCGGACCCGCCGTCTGCAGCAAGTGCATGGCTTCTCGCATCGAAGCGAGGAAGGCGTCATTCATTTTCATACTTGTTTCCAGGCAAACCTGGCGAGCCAGGGCGCGGCGACATTGCCGCGGTGCTACCGCGCAGTACTACCGTATTCGCCCGGCGAGCGCGGCCTTGACTGCCGCGGGGGCATGAAAGGCGCCGAGCACCACGACCGATTCAATCGTTGCCAGCGCCAGTTCCGGACTGACATCCGAGGCAATGCTCGCCAGGCCAAGGACATGGATGTCGAGCTTCTCGTTGGCCGCGCGCGCCGCCTCCAGGTCGCGGCGGGTGAAATGCTGGAGCCCGAGGACAAGGGCCCGGCGCGTCACCGTTTCCTGTATGGCCTGAGCGTGCGTCGCCAATTGGTTGCGAATGGCGGTCCGGATCAGGTCAGTGCGATTCGAATAAAAGCCTTCTTCGACCAGCAGGTCGATCTGCCCCAGGTCCACCGGGCCGAGATTGATCGTGATTTTTTCCGTGTCACCGGGCTTTGGTTTGTTCATCGGGTTTGTTGTTGCCAATAGGCGCCGGAATGTGTGTCATTTGCGGCACAAAAGCTAGCTAAGCATCCAGATACCATCCGGATACCATCCATATGGATGGTCAATTTATAAAGGCTGGGAGAAAGCAGGTCAAGGGGTGACCTGAAAGATTGCCCATCCATCGCGGCAACAGGCGCTTCGGCTCGACGTCGTGCGCTGCAGGCAGCGGGGGCACAGCACGCGATTCCACGCGGGCGGTCAGGCGTCGGCGGGAGACGTTGGCACGGCCGGCGGATCGCCGCTTATCAGTTGCGATCGGTTCATCGAACTAGTGCCAGGCACGCCAGGAGCGCGCCAAGCATTGGATCGACGGCATGCCAAGTGCCATTCGCGTGATGGAGACAGAAAGGAGCGGCATGACCAGCGCGGACAACCGCGGACAACAACAGCCGGGGGCGGCTGAGGTCATTTCGCTTCCACGAGCTTGAGGCAGTAATGGTTCGACGGCAGCGCGCGAAGGCGTTGTTCTGGCTGGCGAATTCCCTCGCGCTGTACCTTGCGTTTCGTGAACCGGGCGTGTCAGCAGTTATGCAGCAGGCGGCAGGGCGACCTATCACTGCTGCTGCTTGCCTCCTTTGATGTTGCCCGCTACGCCGCCGGCCACGGCGCCGATCGCCGCGCCAGTCCAGCCGCTTCCTCCCGCGATGGCCGCGATGCCTGCACCGGCCGCGGCGCCGAGGGCAGCACCGCTCACGGTGCCTTGCTGCTGCGGTGTCATATTCGTGCATCCGGCAGCGCCGGCAACGACCAATGCAACGCCAATCAGATTGAGTCTTTTCATGGTGTCACCTTACTTCTTGCCCTGCAGGCCGGGAACAACCATTTCGAACCAGATCGTTTCAATGACCGGCCGCTGCAACTGGTCGGGATGTGCCGCGTACCAGCGATCCAGGCCCTGGCGCACTGAGTCGAGCGAATGGCCTCTGAGCCCTTTCGCAAAGCGCGGAACAATGCTCGCGGAGTCAGGCGGCGGCTTGCCCTCGTGATAAGCGATATCCACCTGCACCAGGTTGGCAATGCCTACGAGGTAGGCCTTTTTTGTCTGTTCGGAGGAATCCGTCCACTGCTTGCCGGTGATCAGCGGCACTTCATCGGCGCGGGAGCCGGTGGCCAGGGACAACGTCATAAGTGTCGCAGCAGTCACTGCGATTCGGATGAGCGATCTCGCCATTGCGGTCTCCCTCAGCGGTTGCTGTTGCCTTGCGGGTCCGATGCGCTTTTTATCTTAGTCTCGATCCGGTCATGCGGGACCACTGCGGGCGGGAGATACGGCCCGAATTCTCCCGCTCCGTCATCCTATGTGCCTAAAAAGAACCTGTAGCGCTTTCAGTTCCAGATCGGATCTTCCTTCTGCATCTGGTCCTTGGTTTTTTTCATCCAGTAGGCACCGATCTGGCGCTCAGTGACATAACCCTGTTTTTTTACGTCGATCTTGTCGAAGTTTTCGTAGACCTTTGGCATACCCGCCTGCGCTTCGTCACGAGTCAGCTTGCCATTATGGTTGGCATCGGCCGCCTTGAAGCGCTCGGCAATCAGGGCCTTGGCCTGGGCCGTAGTCGGAGGCGCTGCGGGAACTTCGGATGGCGCCGCCGCCGGTTGGGGTCCCGAGGCCGGCTGGGCGGCCGCTCCTATCGAAGTCAGTGCCATCAGGACTGCGAAACCAAATGCGGGAAATTTGCATACGGACATGTCGCTCTCCTCGATACGTTATGTGTTTGGATTCAAGACACCAAAACGACTTCTGATCAAACTCCGGTGAGCCTTGGCTCACCAGCATTCTAGGCGCTCCGCACGGAGAGCGCTTTGCTCGCGACTGTTGCAATCGGCCGACACTGTTTTTCCGTTTCGAGCGTATCCAGTCATCGGATGTTGGCGGAGAACGAACTACGCTCCTATGCTCGAACAGATTGCCTGGCAGACATGCTGCAAGGTCAGCCATGCAACGAACGAAGCCGTGGTTGAACCACCAAGAGAAAAGAACGAGAGGAGAGCGGGCATGGCACTGAAAAGAATAGCCCTGGCGTCACTGCTGGGATGGCCGCTGGCAACCCTTGCGCAGTCAAGCGTCACGCTGTACGGCGTGATTGACGCCAACGTGGAATACGTCAACCACGCGGGCGTCGTGCCGACAGCCGCCAACGGATTTAATCCGGGACCGGGCAACGATGCTTACCGACTGACTTCGGGAGGGCTTTCCGGCTCCCGCTGGGGCCTGCGTGGCAACGAGGACCTGGGTGGCGGTATCAAGGCCATTTTTGTGCTGGAAAGCGGCTTCGGCATCGACAACGGCTTGTCGCAGCAAAGCGGCCGTCTGTTCGGCCGCCAGGCGTACGTCGGCGTCCAAAGCAACCGTTTCGGCCAGATCAGCCTTGGCCGGCAATACACCTCGATGTTCGAGGCCCTGGCCAACTTCTCTCCGACCGCCTATGCCACTCAGTATGAGCCGGTCGTCATGCAGTCCGGCCCCAACTACCGCGCGGACAACACCGTCAAGTACTCCGGCAAGTTCGGGGGACTGACGGCGCTGGCGCATTGGTCCTTCGGCGTCGGGGTCGCCTTGCCCGCCTCGGTAGGATTTCCCATTCCGATCGGCGGCAATGGGGAAGTCCCGGGGCAGTTCCGACGCGACACCGCCTATGGCGGGGCGCTGGCTTACACGTTCGGCCCGTTCGCAGCGACAGCCGGCTATGACCAGTGGAATCCCACCATCGGCACCGGCACCGGCACCGTCAAGAAGGCGGTGGTAGGCGCCAGCTATGCCTTAGGCCCGGCCAAGATCATGGGCGGCTACCGTTGGGGCCAGAACAGGAATGCGGCCGATGCCCTGATCCAGCGCGATGACTTCTACTGGATCGGCGCCAACTACCAGGTCACGCCGGCGCTCGCGCTCACGCTCGAGTACAACTACGACGATCTCAAGAACCTTTACGGCAACACGAGCGTGGCCAATCCGTGGCAGGTCTCCTTCGTGGCCGACTACTCGTTGTCCAAGCGTACCGATGTCTACGTGACCACTGCCTATGCCAAGAACGCCGGGCTGATGCTCGATTCACTGGCGACCGTCTTTGCCAACAGTCTGTCGCTGGGTAACAGCTATGTCCTGGGCAACGGGCAGAGCAACATGTTTGGCATTGCCTTGGGAGTCCGGCACAAATTCTGAGCCGCCTCGCAATCATCGCCTTGTTCCTGCACTCGCGCTGAAACATTCCGGAGGGCCACGTGTTAATCCAAAGAACCATCCTTTCTGCCTGCGTGGTGACCATGCTGGTTTCCGCATGCTCGACCACGCCCATACCGGCGAGTAAGGCAGCGCCAGCACCTTCAGAAAGACTTAGCGGATTGCAAACGCCGCCACCCGGCGAGTTTGCCACGCTGGTCGTGACCCGCGATGAGGGGTTCTACGGCAGCGCGTGCGATGCCGTCCTCTCGGTTGACGGGAAGGAAGTGGGCCGACTCAAATCCGGTGAGGTCGCCCGGTTCTACGCCAAACCGGGGCCGATCATTCTTGGCGCCCAGACTTCGGCAATGTGTCTCGGTGGCTTGAAGGAGAGGGAGGTAAGGCTCACTCCGGCTTCGACGGTCCGCTATCGCATTTCCATCGATTCGAGTGGCGGCCTGGATCTGTCCCCAACCGCATTCTGATTGCAAGGTCTTCGCCACGCCGGGCGGACTATCGACCCGTTGGCGCCGTTCGAGCTTCACTGCCTCGACGGCGCCTGTCCGGCCAATGGTGATCCCCGCAGACGCCGTATCCTCCATGCGCAGGTTCGAAGCTATGCTCCTTACATCCTGAGGAGACATGCATGCGCAGCACTGAGCACCCCGCAGCCAGATGCGCGGCGCCGCGAAGCCTGAGACAACAGGCGCTGTTATGTTTTGGTTTCACTGTGCTCATGTTTCCCGGCGTGGTGCTGGGGATGGACTTCAAGATCTACCACCAGCCGCAAATCAATCTGAGAATGGTGATCGGAGAGGGAACCATTCAGGACGGTGATGCAAGGAAGTTCCAGGCGGTCGCCCGTATGGCCGACCGCGATAAGGAGGGACTTGTCATCCTTGTTCTGAATAGTCCGGGCGGAAATGTCGAGGCCGCTTTCCGGGTTGTCGACGCAATGGATAAGGTTGGCGTCTATACAACAGTTCCAGACAACGCCAGGTGCGCGTCCGCTTGTGCCTCGATCCTGTTCGCTTCAGGCGAGCGCCGAAGTGTCGTTGGCACCGGGCTGCTCGGCTTTCACAGTTGCTACCGGCGCGGCGGTGGCCACAGCTACGCCGCGGACTCGCTTTGCAACGAAATCATCGCGGCAAACGCAATGCAAAGGGGAGTCAGCCACGCAGCCATCAATCGCTTCGTCAGGCATTATGGTGCGAGAGACATGGCATGGGTCGGGCGCGACGTCGCTTGCAAGTCATTGGAAGGTCTGTGCAGGCCTGGCCTGCTCGAAGCTCGATACGATACGAAGGCTGCGCTGATGCACAGCCTTGATTGCAGCAAGCTCATATCCGTTCAAGCGCAACTTATTTGCGGGGATACAGAACTTACCCGGGTCGATAAGACCTTGGCAGGAATCTATGACCGGAAGCTGAAAGCATCGGCTGACAAGAGGCGCTTACGGGAGGATCAACGCGCATGGCTGCGTAATTCTCGCAACAAGTGTAGCGATAAGGCTTGCCTGCTACGCAGCTATCACCTGCGCATCGATGAACTGAAGCGGATTCGATAGTGGCGCCCCGGGCCTGCCAATAAGACAGGCCGGCTTTGCTCCATATCGTTCGCCTGGCTCAAACCGCAGAGACGCCGCCGCCTTGCTGCGCGGCTCCAGCCGACGGCGGCGCCGTGACAATCGAGCGCAGCGCCGGCTGGGCGGGTTTCAGCGATGCCAGATCCGGCACCGGACGGCGCAACGCGGGCGACGTCGCGAACGCCGCTTCCATGGCCCGCGCTGCCGACAACGTTTGCAGGTCGCCGTGGAAGCGGCCGGTGACCTGCAGGCCGAACGGCATGCCGGCGTCGTCGGTGCCGCAGGGCAGCGCGATTGCCGGGTGCGTGGTCAGGGTCACGACATAGGTCAGCGCCAGCCAACGGTAATAGTTCACCTGCTTCTCGCCGTTGATGGTGTCGGCATACAGGTTAGTCCAGGCGAACGGCGACACGGGTGTGGTCGGCGACAGGATCAGGTCGTATTCCTGGTAGGCCCGCTGGAAGCGCTGCAGGATTCGGTTCTGCTCGGCCTGCGCCCACGCACTGTCGGCCAGCGACATCTTTGCGCCCATTTCATAGTTGGCGCGGGTGTTAGGCCCGAGCGCCGCGGGGTCGCGCTGGTAAGCGTCGTGCAGGCCGGCGACGAAGCTCTCGGCACGCAGCACGTCGAAGCAGCGGTGCACATCGCCAAGGTCGAAACTGACTTCATCGCAGCGCGCGAACAGGTGGCGCATCGCCGCGATCTTCGTGCGGAACACGCGACGGATGCCGTCATCGACCGCGCAGCTGCCGAAGTCTTCAGTCCAGCCCACACGCAACGTCGACAGGTCGACCGGTGGCGGCGACAGGTATGCATCGGCGTCCACCGCGTAGCTCAGCGGATCGGTCACCGACACCCCGGCGGAGGCCGCCAGCTGCAGGCAGGTGTCGGCGACGGTGCGTCCCATCGGTCCTACCACCGAGATCGGCGTCCAGCCCAGCAGCTTGCGTGAGTTGGGTACGATGCCGGGCGAAGGGCGGAATCCGACCACGCCGCACTTGGCCGCGGGAATGCGCAGCGAACCGCCGGTGTCGGAGCCGGTGCAGACCGGCAGCAGGTCCGCAGCCAGCGCCGCCGCTGAGCCGCCTGACGATCCGCCGGCATTGAGGTTCGGGTTGAACGGATTGCCGGTCGCGCCCCAGACCGCGTTGCGCGAATTCGCGCCGGCGCCCATCTCCGGAATGTTGGTCTTGCCCACCACGATGGCGCCGGCCGCACGCAGGCGCGCCACCAGCACGTTGTCCTCGGCCGGGACATGGTTGCGGAACAGCGGCGAGCCATAGGTGGTCAGCAGCCCCTGCGTCGCCTCCAGGTCCTTGACCCCGAGCGGCAGCCCATGCAGCAGGCCGAGCGGTTCGTTGCGCAGCACCGCCTGTTCGGCGTTGCGCGCTTCCTGGCGGGCGCGCTCGAAGCAGGTGGCGGTGATGGCGTTGATCAGGGGGTTGTAGGCCTCGATGCGCGCGATGCACGCTTCGAGCAGTTCGACCGGCGAGATTTCCCTGGTACCGATCAGGCGGCGCAGTTCGACCGCGGTCAGTGAGGTCAGCGATGTTTGCATCGGTTGCTTGACGGTGGCTTGTCGGTGGAATGTGGCTACTGTGGCGCGGTGCCAGGAAGGTCAGTCGAGCCTGATGTTGGCCCGCTGCGCGATCGCGCGCATCTGCGGGATCTCCTTGTCGATCATGGCGGCGACCTGCTTGCCGGGTGCGAACGACGGCTCGATGCCGCTGTCCGCCAGTTGGCTGCGTGTGGCCGGATCGGCGATGGTGTCGGCCAGCGCCTTCTCCAGCTTCGCCCGGACGTCTTCCGGCAGGCCGCGCGGCCCGACCAACGCGATCCAGGTACTGGTATCCATGCCGGGGTAGCCGCTTTCCGCCACGGTCGGCACATTGGGCAGCAGCGTCGAGCGCTTCGCCGTCGTGACCGCGATGGCCTTGATCTTGCCGGACTTCAGTTGAGGGATCGCCGCCGCGACGGTATCGACGCTGAATGGGATCTGGCCCCCGATCAGGTCGGTCATCGCCGGCGCGCTGCCCTTGTACGGGACATGCAGCAGCTTCGTGCCGATGAGGTTCAGCAGTTCCTCGCCGGCGAAGTGCGCGGTGGTGCCGGCGCCGAACGAGCCGTACGAGTACTTGCCGGGCTGCGCCTTGACTGCGCTGACGAACTCCTTGAGGTTGTTGACCGGCACGTCGCGGTTGGCCAGCAGCACCAGGCCAGTCGAGCCGATCAGGCCGATCGGCTCGAAGTTCTTTTGCGGGTCATACGGCAGCCTGGCGTAGACCGAGGGGTTGACGGTGAATGTGGTACCCGAGGTGGCCATCAGCGTGTAGCCGTCCGGTGCCGACTTGGCCACATAGCTCGCCGCGACCACGGTGCCGGCGCCAGGCCGGTTCTCGACCACCACGGTCTGGCCCAGCCGTTCGCCAAGCTTGCGCGCGATCGTGCGCCCGACGAGGTCGGTGGCACCACCGGGCGGGAAGGGCAGGACAAGCTGGATCGGCTTCGACGGATACCCGCCCTGGGCCCCAGCCGGAGCGGGCGCCAGCACGGCGGCGGCAGCCAGGCTGCAGGCGGACAGGAACAAGTGCGGGCGGTGAGCGGTGGATCGCATGAAGAGGCTCCGGCAGGTAGGACTCGATGCAGTGCGGTGGAAGGGCTGTGACCGCGTTGAACCCATCGTACGACCGATCCGACTCGGAATCGTGGCAATGTTTCGAAAGCTTGATTGCCAAAACGGCAATCCATAGAATGGACCCTGGTCGGCGGATGCCGATCGCCCCCCGCAATATCCGCTCATGTCCTACCGCATCCTGCAAGAAACAGCTGTCCGCTACTTCCTTGAAGTCGTGCGCACCGGCTCGGTCAAGGACGCCGCGCTCAAGCTCAACGTGGCGCCGTCGGCGGTGAGCCGGCAGATCGCCAAGCTGGAAAGCGAAATGGATACGCTGCTGTTCGACCGGCGCGCCCGCGGCCTCGTCCCCAACGCTGCGGGAGAGCTGCTCGCCGCACACGCCAAGCGCGCCCAGCAGGAGATCGATCGCGTCACCGCCGATATCCAGGCGCTGCGCGGCCTGCGCGTCGGCCAGGTGCGCCTGGCAAGTGTGGAGGGTATTGCGCACGACTTCATCCCGGAACTGGCCGCCAGCTTCCGCGAAAAGTATGGTGGGATCCGCTTCGACCTCCACGTCTGCCCTCAGGGCGACATCGCCCGCCGCATCCGGGACGGCGAGGCGGACGTCGGCATCACGCTGAGCGGGTTGCCCGAGCTCGATATCGAAGTGGAGCTGCGCCATCCGGCGCCGGTGCTCGCCATCATGGCGCCGGACCATCCGCTTGCCGGCCAGCGGCAGGTATCGCTGTCCCAGGTCATCGGCTATCCGCTGGCGCTGCCGCCGAAGGAAAGCTCGCTGCGGCAGCTGCTCGACACCAGTTGCAGCCGGCAGGGGTTGAGCTACCAGACCGTCTTCTCCAGCAACAACCTGGATTCGCTGGTCGGCTTTACGACGGCGGGTGGTGGCGTCGTTGCTTTCTATGGCGAGCTGTCGGTCCGGCAACGGCTGGCGCAAGGCAGCATTGCCGCGGTACCGTTGCGCGACCGCGAAATGAACGAGCGCTACATCGAGATCCAGACGCTAGCCCGCCGCAACCTGCCGCCGGCGGGGCGCGCCTTCGTGCAGCACCTGGCCGAGGCGATCGCGCGCATGTCCAGCGCTTGATTGCCGGATCGGCAACCAAGGATTCCAATAATTGCGCGCGGCCGATATTCCGCAGCGTCCGCGCCCAATGCAGAATCGGGCTTTGGATACCCGGATCACAAAACCTGCCGTGCCCCAGGCACCGCATCGGACATCATGACAAAGGACATCGTAGTACTCGGCGCCGGCATGGTCGGCGTCTGCACGGCACTGGCGCTGCGCCAGCGCGGCCATGCAGTCGTGCTGGTCGATCGGCGCGAGCCGGGCAGGGAAACGTCTTATGGCAACGCCGGCATCATTCAGCGTGAAGCAGTGCAGCCCTACGCCTTTCCGCGCGAGTGGGCGGCCGTGCTGCGCGTGGTGGCCCGGCAGGGTAACGATGTCCACTACCACCCAGGCGCGCTCGCCAGCCTGCTGCCGCCGCTGGCGCGCTACTGGCGCGAATCGGCACCCGACCGCTATGCCGGCACCATCGCGGCCTACAGCGCGCTGATCCGCCATTGCCTGACCGAGCACGAACGCCTCATTGCGCTGGCCGGCGCCGAGGACCTCGTGCGCAAGTCAGGATGGCTGCAGGGCTATCGCAGCGCCGCAGCCTTCGACGACGCCGCGCGTGCCGCGACGGAAGTCGGGCAGCAGCACGGGCTTGACTACCGGATCCTGGACCGGGCCGGCATTACCGCAACCGACCCGGCGTGGTGTGGGCCGCTGGCCGGCGCGATCCACTGGCGCGATCCCTGGACCATTGCGGATCCCGGCGAGCTGGTCAGCCGCTATGCCACGCTGTACTCGCAGGCCGGTGGCATCGTGCGCCGCGGCGACGCGATGACGCTAAGGCAGGCGGGAAGCGGCTGGACCGTGACGACGGACGAGGGCCCGGTCAACGCCGCCCACGCTGTCGTTACCCTGGGGCCGTGGGCCTCGGCGCTGATCCGGCCGCTCGGCTACCGCTTCCCGCTGTTCGTCAAGCGTGGCTACCACCGCCACTATGCGGTCGAATCCATGCCGAGCCTGCCGCTGCTGGATGTCGAGAACGGGTTCCTCCTGGCGCCGATGAAGCGTGGGCTGCGCCTGACCACCGGCGCCGAGTTTGCCCATCACGATGCGGCGCCGACGCCGGTGCAGCTGCGCAATGCCGAGCGCCACGCGCGTGAACTCGTACGGATGGGCGCGCCGGTCGAGGACACGCCCTGGCTGGGCGCCCGGCCTTGCGTCGCCGACATGCGGCCGATCGTCGGGCAGGCGCCGCGCCATCCCGGCCTGTGGTTCAACTTCGGGCATGGGCATCAGGGTTTTACGCTGGGCCCCGTCACGGCCCGGCTGCTGGCCGAGTTGATGGACGGCGAGCAGCCGTGGGTCGACGCCTCGCCTTACGACCCCGTGCGCTTTGGCTGACCTCCCGAAGCTAGCCAGTCGTATGGACCGGCAACTTGCAAGTGCCGAGTAATGCTCTCTCAGATTATTTTCGAAAAAGCTTGCCAGCCAGGGTACGGGGCCATTAATATTCGCCCCCCGTTCGCAAGGCACCGCGCAACGGGGGAGGAAAAAGACCTGCGAGGCTTCGCTCAAAAGAGCACGCCTTGCAGAATTAAAAAATTTCTCGAAAATGATTGATTGATCGACGAAATTTCTTTATAGTCTCGCTCCTTCGCTGCTGACAAAGCAGCGACGCGACAAGCAAAGCGAATCGCGCAAGTTCTTTAACAAACAAACACCGATAAGTGTGGGCGCTTGATAACGGATGCGAAAGACTTCGGTCTTTTAGCTTACAAGTTATACAGTGCTCGCACAGCAAAACGTGACTGGGTCTTCGGATCTGGTCAGTCAGTTTTCTGAGAGTGAGCGACCGCTCGAAAGAGCGAGGGTCTTCGGACCCACACAGAGATTGAAC